>DATGLH010000153.1:0-23226 GCA_035294225.1 Trebonia sp. | reverse complement strand
AGAAGCTGACGCGCTTCGATCACGAGCGGATTCCCGAGCGGGTCGTCCACGCGCGCGGGGCCGGCGCCTACGGGTACTTCGAGTGCTACGAGCCGCTCACCGACCTCACCTGTGCCGACTTCCTGTCGGAGGCGGGACGGCGGACCTCGACGTTCGTGCGGTTCTCCACCGTCGCGGGCTCGCGCGGCTCGGCCGACACGGTGCGCGACGTGCGCGGCTTCGCGACCAAGTTCTACACCCGCCAGGGGAACTGGGACCTGGTCGGCAACAACATCCCGGTGTTCTTCATCCAGGACGCGATCAAGTTCCCTGACATCATCCATGCCGCCAAGCAGGAGCCGGACCGTGGTTTTCCGCAGGCGCAGACAGCGCACGACAACTTCTGGGACTTCGTGTCACTGATGCCCGAGTCGACCCACATGCTGATGTGGATCATGTCCGACAGAGCCATCCCGCGTTCGTTCCGCTTCATGGAAGGGTTCGGGGTGCATACCTTCCGCCTCGTCAACGAGGCCGGCCGGCCGACCTACGTCAAATTCCACTGGAAGCCCAAGCAGGGCATGCAGTCGGTGCTGTGGAACGAGGCGCTGAAGATCAGCGGCGCCGACCCCGACTTCCACCGGCGCGACCTGTGGGACGCGATCACCTCCGGCGCCTTCCCCGAGTGGGAGCTGTGCCTCCAGCTGTTCGACGACGACTTCGCGGACCGTTTCGAGTTCGACGTCCTCGACCCCACCAAGATCATCCCGGAGGAGGCCGTGCCGGCCCGCCCGGTCGGACGGCTGGTGCTCGACCGGGTGGTGGACAACTTCTTCGCCGAGACCGAGCAGGTGGCCTTCTGCACGCAGAACGTGATCCCCGGCATCGACTTCACCAACGACCCGCTGCTTCAGGGCCGCAACTTCTCCTACCTGGACACGCAGCTCAAGCGGCTCGGCAGCCCGAACTTCACCCAGCTGCCGGTGAACGCGCCGAAGTGCCCGTTCGCGCACTTCCAGCAGGACGGCCACATGGCCATGACCAACCCGGTGGGCAGGGCGAACTACGAGCCCAACTCGTGGCCGGGGCCCGCGGGCGGGCCGCGCGAGGACCCGGCCGGCGGCTACCGCAGCTACCCCTCCGAGGAGGCGGGGGCCAAGCGGCGGCTGCGCCCGGAGAGCTTCGCCGACCACTACAGCCAGGCGCGCCAGTTCTACATCAGCCAGACGGACATCGAGCGCAGGCACATCGCCTACGCGTTCACGTTCGAGCTGAGCAAGTGCGACTCCGAAGAGATCCGGATCCGGATGGTGGCCGGGCTGCGCAACGTCGACGAGGACCTGGCCGCGACGGTCGCCGAGGGCCTCGGGCTGCGTGAGCTGCCCGACCCGGTCGAGCCGGCCCGCCAGCCGCGCCGCGACCTGCCCGCCTCTCCGGCGCTGAGCATCCTCCGGCGCGGGCCGGACAGCTTCGCCGGCCGCAAGGTCGGCGTGCTCGTCACCAACGGGGCCGACGCCGAGACGCTCGCCGCGCTGCGCGCCGCGGCCGGTGCCGAGAAGGCCGTCGTGGAGATCATCGCCCCGGCGGTCGGCGGCGCCGACACCAGCGACGGGGCGCGGGTGCGCGCCGCACAGCAGATCGACGGGGCGCCGTCGGTGCTGTATGACGCGGTGGCCATCCTCGCGTCGCCGGGCGGCGCGCGCGTGCTCGCGGCGAATCCAGCGGCCCGGGACTTCGTGACCGACGCCGTCGCGCACTGCAAGTTCATCGGCTACACCAGCGGCGCGGTCCCGCTGTTCGAGGCGGCGGGGCTGCCCGCCGAGCCCGCCGGCCTGGACGGCGGTTTCATGAGCCTGGAGGAGCACCCGCCCGCGGAGTTCATCGCCCGGTGCCGTCAGCTGCGCTTCTGGGAGCGCCAGCGGGTGCCCGTCGCCTGACAGGGCCAGGCGCGGCCCAGCGCGGGCGGGCGGCGGCCCGGCAGGCCCAGCGCGGGCGGGCGGCGGCCCGGCAGGCCCGGCGCGGGCGGCGGCCCGGCGCGGGCGGCCCGTGGTGTGATGCAGGTCACATGAGATTGCGTTTAGACGCCACGCTGAGGGCACACCCACTTCCGTCAGTCATTTCATACCCCCGGAGAGGCCATGACGACGGAAACGACGTGCGCCCCCGGCTTCCGCGCGGAGCTACGGCGGCTTTCAGACGATGAACTGCTCAGGCGCTTCCACGAGTTGCCCCGGGACAGCGAGCAGCGCGCCGCCGCATGCGAGATCCTGGTCCAGCGCCACGACAAGCTGGTCCGCTCCTGTGTCAGGCAGTACCGTGGCAGCCCCGAGCCGGCCGAGGACCTGATGCAGGTGGGGTACGTCGGCCTGCTCAAGGCCATCAACAACTACGACCCGTCCATCGGCAACAGCCTGACCGCCTACGCGGCCCCCTGCGTCAGCGGCGAGATCAAGCGGCACTTCCGCGACAAGCGCTGGCAGATCCACGTCCGGCGGTCCGCCCAGGAACTACTGCTCGAGCTGCGCAAGGCGACCGAGGAGCTCACCCACACGCTGGGCCGCCAGCCGGGTGACGACGAGCTGGCGGAGCGGCTCGGGGTCAGCGGCGATGACCTGCTCGAGGCCCGGCAGGCGGACATGGTCTTCAGCACCTACTCGCTGGACGCGCCGCTTTCGGAGCGGGAGGACCCCACGCAACTGGGCGACGTGCTCGGCGACGAGGACGCCGGGGTGGAGCACGCGATCGACATGGAGGCCGTTGCCGCGCACTGGGACGAGCTTCCCGAGCGCGAGCAGCGCATCCTCGTCATGCGGTTCTACGGGAACCTGACCCAGGCCGAGATCGGCACGCGCCTGGGCATCTCCCAGATGCACGTGTCCCGGCTGCTGGCGCGGGCGCTCGGCCACCTGAGGAGCCGGCTCCTGGACACGGCCGACTCCACGAACCCGGCCGGCGGCGTGCAGGCAGGCGGCGTGCAGGCAGGCGGCCGCGAGGACGCGGCCCGCGCTGGTGACCGGCGCGTGCTCGCCGCCGCGGGCTGACGAGCCGCGCCCGCTTCCGGTCGTCGCGCGCGGCCGCGCGCACGAGGTTCCGGCGGCCCGAGACCGCCGGGGAAGGGACAGCCATGAGAACCGGCATAGGACTGGCGTTCGTCTGCGTGGGAGCGATCCTCGCGTTCGCCGTGACGGCCAACACCTCCGTCTTCAACCTGCACACCGCCGGCTGGGTCATCATGCTCATCGGGGTCATCGGGCTCCTGCTCCCCAGGCGGAGCTACGGCTGGCTGGGCAGGCGGCTGCTGGTCCGGCGCACCTACCCGGGAAACCGGGTGGAGGAGATGCCCGTCCCGCCGTACGTCGCCCGCAACCCCGGGACCTCGCGGATCAGGGCGGGCCTCCCCCCGGGGCCGACCCTGCTCGACGACTCCGCGGACCCGGCGGCGAAGGCCGCCAGGCCCGGCGGCCGCCCGGCCGGCGGCGACACCGAGGTGATCGAAGACCTCTACGAGGAGCCGGAGTAGCGGCCGGTCACGCCGCCGGGCCCACCTTCACCGCGAGGATCGTGAGGTCGTCTCTGAGCTCCCCGTCGCAGAACGCGGTGACGCGCTCCTGAATGGCGCGCACGGTCTCCGCCGCAGAGCGCCCCGCGAGGGCCGCGAGCGCGTCGGGCAGGTGCTCCTCGAAGAACTCCAGGTCCGCGTTCCTGGCGTCGGTCACCCCGTCGGTGTAGAAGAACAGCAGGTCGCCCTCGCGAAGCTCCAGCTCATCGGCGTTCGGCTGGGAGTCGCGGAACAGGCCGAGCGGAAGCCCGTCGCCCTCTAGGATCTCCACCCGCCCGTCGGCCCGCACGACGGCCGGGCCGGGGTGCCCCGAGCCGCCGAGCCGCACCCGGACGAGACGCTCCGCCGAGCCGGGCTCGGGCTCGAAGAAGGCGAGCTTGACGCTGACGAAGCGCTCGTCGTAGTCCCCCTCGCACAGCACCTCGTTCGCGGCCGCGAGCACCTGCGCGGGCGCGGGGTGGACATGCGCGAACGCCCGGAGCGCGTGCCGCGCGGCGGCGGTCATCGCGGCGGCGTCCTGGCCCTTGCCGCACACGTCTCCGATCGCGACGGCCCAGCCGCCGGAGAACCGGAACACGTCGTAGAAGTCCCCGCTGATCTCCTGCCACCGGGTAGCCCCGGCGTAGGCGGCGGCCAGGTCGAGCCCCGGCACGGCGGGCAGCCGGGCCGGCAGCAGGCTGGCCTGCAGCGCCTCGGCGACCTCGGAGCGGTGCCGGAACATCCGGTCCACCCGCATCGAGATGGCGAGGTGCTCGCCGAGCTCCTCGGCGAGGGCGAGGTCGGCGACGGCGAAGTGCGGCGCACCCGGCCGCCGCGCCAGCGTCAGCGTGCCGTACCCCTCCGCGCCGTCGGAGACCGGGACGCAGATCAGCGAGGTGGCGCCCAGCATCATCAGCAGCGGCGTGCCGTCCGGCGCGGTGCCGAGCACCTTGACGTCGTCCACGTGCGCCAGCAGCAGCGATTTGCCGGTCGCGTGCACCTGCCAGGGCAGCGAATCCGGGCCGGGGTCGGTGTTCCGCACCGTGCGCGCGAGCTGCTCGGCCTGCCTGTCCTTCGGCCCGGCCGCGAACTGGCGGCGCAGCCGGCCCCCGCGCTCGACGTCCACGATGACCCAGTCCGCGATCTCGCCGGCCAGCAGCCGCGCGCATCGCTGCAAGGTGACGGCCTCGCTGAACGTGCTGTTGTCGAGCAGCAGCCTGGTCACCGCGGTGACCATGTCCATCCGCCGCGTCATCGACCTGATGACGCCGGCGGCCCGGTCCGCCGCGGCCGGCTGCCCGCCCGCCTCCTGCCCCGCGCCGGCGAGAGGGAACCGCCCGCGGAGGGTGGCGGTCACCATCAGCAACGGCGGATCGCCCGGCAGGTCGATCGGCGCGACGGCCAGGGTGACGTCGGCCGGGCCGCCTGCCGTGAGCATGCGGCAGCTGGCCTGCCGCGGCTTGCCGGTCCGCACGGCGGCGGCGAGCTGGGTCTGGAGGGCCGCCTTGGCGGCCAGGTCGACGAAGACCGTCAGTGCCTTCCCGGTCGTGTACCCGGACGGGGACCCGAGCAGCGCGGCGGCCTGGTTGTTGGCGCGCCGGATCGTCCCGTCCTGCTCGAGCAGGAACGACGGAACCGGGGCCTGCTGGAAGGCGGCGTGCAGCAGCCGCCGTTCCGTCCGGATGGCCTCCGGGCCCCCGTCCGGTGACGTCTCGCCTGCTCCGCCGGCCTCCGCCGAGCTCGCGAGCGCGTCGATGGCCGCGTCCAGTTCGGTGATCGCGGCGTCGAGCAGCGCCCGCGGATCCGCCCCCGGGGCCCCCGCCGCGTGCCGCAGCGCGTCGCGCCGCGCCGCGAGATCTGCGAGCGATTCACTCGCCCCTTTGCCCTGCGGCATCTTCCTGCCATTCATTGCCTGCACGTCGGTGTGAGCGCGGGCCTGCTCGTGCTGCGGCGCCAGGCGCCCGGATAAAGAACACTATGACACCGAACGGACGCGTGCGCCGCCCGCACGGTCCCGGTGCTCGCCTGGCGTGAGCTGCCCGGCGAACGGTTGGCCATCGCCGCGCGGTCAAGCCCGGTACGGGCAGATCGTCACCTGCGAAGCGCTGCCACGGCTCTGATCCCACCTGCCCTCATCGTGGTGTCCCCCCTGTCCTCATCGTGGCGATCCTATTCGGCGGCGCGGCTTCGCCGTGCGCGGGCTGCGGCCGGCCGCGGCGGCCGCCCGGGCGGCCGGGTTCGCGGCCCGGCGCTGGCGGCCAGGCGCTGGGGCCAGGCGCTGGCGGCCCGGGCGGGGACGCCGCTGGCACCGGTGGTGACCGGCTGCCTCACTCGCGTCCGCGGCCGGACGCGGCGATGATCCGCGCGGCTACCTCGGTGACCTTGACGTGCCGCCGCTGCGACTCCTTGCGCAGGTAGCTGAGCGCCTCGTCTGCGTCGCAGCCGAGCGCGTGCATCAAGATGCCCTTGGCCTGGTCGGTGACCGCGCGGGCCGCCACCGAGTCCTTCAGCTGCGTCGCGGTGCGCTGCGCCGCGCCGTAGGCCAGCGTGTTCGCGAACACCATGCCGCCGAAGCGCGCGAGCATCTCGGCGACCGGAACCGAGTCAGCGTCCAGCGCGGCGGGCCGCACGCCGAACAGCGCCAGCACCAGCGTCATCGGCGGCAGCTCCCGCACCAGGTGGACCGAGCTGCGCATGCCGCGGCGCAGCGCCTCGGCGGCCCATTCCGGCCAGCGGTGCTCATCGAGCATCTCGGGACAGCTCACTGCCCTGCCATCGCGCACGGCGCTGATCAGCGGCCCGCGGCCGGTCCTGGTCGCCAGGTCCGCCAGTTCGGCCACGTCGGGGTGGGTGGCGGCCGTCCGGATGAGCTCGCCGTGGCTCCAGATCGATGCGTGCGCGGCCGCGCAGCCGGGAACCTGCCCGACCGCCAGCTCGGCTAGCTTGCGCAGCGACTTGAACTCGCCGTTTGAGAGGCTCACCAGCTCCGCGGCCGCCAGGCCGAGGTCCTCGACCGGCACGTCGTCCCTCCGTCCACTTCCTGTAGGAAGGATATGCCAGTTGCAGGAAGGATATGCCAGCACGCCTGGTCAGGTGCCCCCGGCCCGGGCTTGCCGGCCAGCCGGGTCCCGCCTCCTCGGCGTACGTGCGGCCGCAACGGCCCAGAAGCCCGCTGACATGGCCGGCGCGCCGGCCATGTCAGGCCGCCGCCTCCGGCTCCTGGCCGGCCTGGCGACCGAGCCGCTCCCGCAGCCGCTTCCTGCCGCGGTGCAGCCGGGACATCACGGTGCCCAGCGGCACCCCGGTGAGCTCGGCGATCTCCGCATAGCGGTACCCCTCCGCGTCCGCAAGGTACACCGTGGCCGCCAGATGGGCGGGCAGCCCGCGCAGCGCTTCCCTGAGAACCGGGTCCGGCATCCGGGCGAGCGCGGCCTCCTCGGCGGACCGCGCGACGGCCGCCCGCTCCGCGCCCGCGGGCCCGGCGGCCTCGAGGGAGACCTCCTGCGGCCGCCGGCGCCGGGCCCGGCAGGAGTTGTAGAACGTGTTCGCCTGGACCCGGTACAGCCAGGCGCGCATGTTAGTGCCTTGCTGGAAGGTGCCGAAGCCGGCGTATGCCTTCGCGTACGTCTCCTGCACGAGGTCCTCGGCGTCCGCCAGGTTGCCGGTCAGCCGCAGCGCGATCGCGTGCAGCTGCCTGGCATAGGGCAGCGCCTGGCCGGCGAAGCGGTCCGCTGCTTCCGCGGGCCGGCTGGTCTGCGCCAGCCCGGTTTGTGCCGGCAGGGAAGGAATGCTCACCTCTACCTCCCGCGTAGCGGACCCATCAACTACCCGCCCGCCGCGCGGGAAACGCGGACCCGCCCAGAACCGGTCATCGGGTGGCTTGTCTTCCGGCCGGCCCGGCCACCATAATGCTGCATGCGGTGCGCTGTCCCAGGTGACCGCTGTCTACGGGTCCGGAGACGCGGCCCGCCCTCAAGGAACCCTTAGCCTCGAAGGGCGGTTGTTGCCGTGCCGGGAGAACGCTTTCCCGTCCAGTGGTCCGGGCGGACCGCTGTGATCCGGCTGCCCGCGGAGATCGACCTGACGATCGCGGACGCCTTGCGTGAGGCGCTGCTGTCGGTCCTCAACCAGGGGGCGGTCGCGCTCATCGCCGACATGGCCGCCACCACGTTCTGCGACTCGGCGGGCATCGCGGCCCTCGTGCGCGCCGCCAGGAGAGCCGCCGCGACAGGCGCCGAGATGCGGCTGGTCGTGACCGCGCCCCCGGTGCTGCGGGTTTTCACCCTGGTCGGGATCGACCGGCTGATCGACATCCACCCGAGCGTGACGGCCGCCTGGGCATCGCTGCCTGACCAGACCGGGGGCCTGGTCAGGTAAAAGGCCATCAGCTGACCGGGCCGGCGGCCCGGTCAGCTGATGGCCATCGAGAAACACACCGTGACGCCGTGAGGGCCTGACTCCACGCGGACGTGGTCGCAGACCTGGCGGAGCAGCCAGCGCCGCAGCGCCTCGGCATCGCCATGCCGGGTGTCCCAGCCCGGCTGCAACGCCACGCCGCCGCCGCGGACCTCGCAGAACGCGCGCTGTCCCGAGGCCCACAGCCGCAGCCTGGCGGTGCACGGCCCATGGCCGACCGCGCATGCCGCGGCCTCGCTGACCGCGAGCACGAAGTCGGCCAGCCGGGCTGGGCCCATCCCGGCATGCGCGCCGAACGGCGCCGCGAAGCGGCGGGCCGCGGGAATGTCCGTATGGCGGAATGTCTTCTCCGCGGGCGACCGCGGCCCCGTGCGGAGCGGCTGCCCGAGCATCCGGGTGTCGTTCATCGCTGCCTCAGTCCTCAGTCCTCGAAGGGCGGCGCCGGCCGGGGCGGCTCGCCGCTTACGCTCGTCACGATGTCCGCGGCCAGGTCGCGGAGCTTGACGTTGGTGTTCTGCGACACGGTCCGCAGCAGCGCGAACGCCTTGTCCTGCGGGCAGCGCTCGGTGGCCATGATCACGCCGAGCGCCTGGTCGATGATCGCGCGGGACATGATCGACGACCGCAGCTGGTCGTTGAGGTCGTTGCAGGACGCTATCCGCAGCGCGAGCGTGAGCGCGCCGGACGCGTGCCTGGCGAACCGCTCCCCGCGCCGGACCTCCGCCGGGCCGAAGGCGGCGGGCCGCCGCGCGTACAGGGTGAGCGCGCCGGCCGGGCCGCCGTCCGCGACCAGCGGCAGGGCAAGGCAGGAGCGGATGCCGAGCGCCGCCGCCTGCCGCGCGAAGCGGGGCCACCGGTCGTGCGTGGCCAGGTCGTCGATCCGCACCTGCCGGCCGTGGCGCATCGCGTGCAGGCAGGGGCCGTCTCCCGTGCGGTACTGGATCTCGTCCGCCTGGGACGCCAGCGGGTCGCTGCACGCCGCGGCGGCCGGCGGGCGGCCGCGCTGGCGGAGCGTTATCGCGCAGGACAGGCTGTCAGCTATTACCCGGGTAGCGAGGACCGCGAGCTCGTGCAGGAACTGTTCCACGTTGTCCGTGTTCAGCAGGGCGTTCTGCAGTCCGATGAGATCTGTGTGCGCATCATTGGACATAACGGTCTCCTACCCGCGGGTGGGAATTGAAACCCGCCGGTCAGGGGCCGCGGCCGGCCAGCAGGTCCGCCGCCGGCGTCGACGTGGGGTGCCCGGACGAGGCGGCGGCGCCGCACCGCACGGAATCGACTCGCAGCTGCCGGGCGGTCTCGCGCAGGCCGTGACGGACGTCCTCGCCGGGCGGGGATGAGGTGCGCATGATGCCTCCCCTCGGTCCCGGGTGAACCCGCTGCCCGGCTTGAGCCAGTTCACACCCGCGTGAGCGGGTTACCGGCGCGAGCGTGGGTAGCCGCACCGAAAGCCCGGCGAAGAGGCAGAGCGAGGAGGCCGAACGGTATGTCAGCTGCTGCGCTGATCATCATGTGCGCGGTGATCGTGGTCGCGCTGGCCATATGGCTGGTCGCGGTCATGCTCGCGGACCGGAGCACCCCCTTTTTCCGGCGCTCCCGGCAGGAGCCCAGGCGCGGCCGGGTGGTGGGCGGCACGCACGTCGGCGGCGGCCGGAGCGTGGCACCGCGCCGTGACGCGCCGGTGGTAGCCGGGGAGGACCCCCATGAGCCTACGGTGACGGCGCCGTTGGAAAACCCTGGGGAAGGCGAAGACCTCCGGGCCGGGGAAGGCGAAGACCTCCGGGAAAGCACGGAGCCGGACCGGGAAAGCACGGGGCCGGACCGCGCGGAGCGGTCCGGCACGAGGCCGGGCGGCCCGCTCGGCTTGTGACCGGCGGCCCGGCCCCGGGTCCTGGTCCCCGGATGCCGGGGACCAGGACCCGGTCACGTGTTCGCCCGCGCCTTGCTGACGGCCGCGAGCGGCGACTGCGAGTCAGCGGAGACGGCGAGGTCGCCGAGGGAGATGATGCCGACGATCTGCCCGCTGTCGATGACCGGGAGCCGGCGGACGGCGTTCTCCCGTATCAGCCGCTCGGCTGTCGCCAGGTCGGCGTCCGCGTCCACGCCGACGAGCTTGGCGCTGGCCAGCGGCCCCACCGGCGAGTCGGGGCCCGAGCCCTCGGCCAGCCCGCGGACTACCAGGTCACGGTCGGTGACTACGCCGCTGAGCGACTCGCCGTTGACCACCAGGACGGCCCCCACGCCGGCGTCCCGCATGATCCGCGCCGCCTCGGCGATCGTCTGGTCGTAATACACCCCGACCGGGTCCGGGGTCATGATGTCGCGCACCTTCTTGTCCATGATGTCCCTCCTGGCGT
This sequence comes from Trebonia sp., assembly GCA_035294225.1. Classification (GTDB taxonomy): domain Bacteria; phylum Actinomycetota; class Actinomycetes; order Streptosporangiales; family Streptosporangiaceae; genus Trebonia. The sequence continues at coordinate 12,936 of DATGLH010000153.1, read as the reverse complement.
GTAAGTTCCCTTCCGCTACCGGCCGCGCCCGGCGTTAAACCCGCTGCCGCTGCCGTCCGTCCGCGGCCGGCGCCGGTACGTTACATTCATGGCCAGTCACCTCCGGGGAGAGCCGGCGATGCCGATGACGTCGCTCGGCCCGGGCGGTCCCGCCGTCTCGCGTATCGGCCTGGGCCTGGCGGCCCTCGGCCGCCCCGCCTACATCACCGGCGGCCGCGCGCGTGACCTGCCCGACCGCAGTGTCGCCGCGCTGCGTGCCCGGACGTTCGCGATGCTCGACGCGGCCTACGCATCGGGCATCAGGTACGTGGACGCGGCCCGCTCCTACGGCCGGGCCGAGGAGTTCCTCAGCGAGTGGCTAGCCCTTCCCGGCCATCCCGGAGTCGTCGTCGGATCGAAGTGGGGATACCGCTATACCGGCGAGTGGCGGCTCGACGCCGCCCAGCATGAGGTCAAGGAACACTCGCTGGCCATGTTCACCGCGCAGGCCGCCGAGACCGCGGCGCTGCTGGGCGACTGGCTCGCGCTCTACCAGGTGCACTCGCTGACCGTGGAATCCGGGCTGTTCGGCGACACGGGGCTGCTGACGGCGCTCGGCGGCCTGCGCGACAGCGGCGTCCTGGTCGGGCTGACGACGAGCGGGCCGCGCCAGGCCGACACGCTGCGCCGGGCGCTCGGGGTACAGGCCGGCGGCCGGCCGCTGTTCGGCGCGGCACAGGTGACGTGGAACCTGCTTGAGCCGTCGGTAGGCCCGGCGGCCGCCGAGGCATCCGCCGCCGGCTGGGCGATCCTGGTGAAGGAGGCGCTGGCCAACGGCCGGCTGGCGCCCGCGGGCGACGAGGCCGGCCCGCCGCCACGGCTCGCCGCCGCCGCCGCCGCGCGCGGGGTCGGCGAGGACGCTATCGCGCTGGCCGCCGCGCTCGCCAACCCGTGGGCGACGGTCGTGCTGTCGGGCGCGGTCACCGCCGGGCAGCTGCGCGGCAACCTGGCCGCGCTGACGGTCGGCGGCCTGCCGCCTGAGCTCGCGGAGCTCGCCGAGCCGCCCGAAGTGTACTGGGCCCGCCGGGCGTCCCGGCCCTGGCGGTAGCCACACCGGGGCTTTCCGACACGCTGATAGCATGATATCTTGATATCCAACATCGGATAAGGGTGTTCCGGGCGCCCGGGAACCCGCTCGCCCGCCCGTGCCCCATGCTCTGCAGAAGGTGGTTCCCCGGTGCTTCGCGCCCTCGCCGCGGCGTCACTGCCGTCGCAGCTCGCGTTCATCCCGAGTCCGCCGGTCACCGGCATCCGCCTGGGCCCGGTGTTCATCCACGCCTACGGGCTGATGTACGTGATCGGGATCGCGCTGGCGGCCTGCATCACCGCCCGGCGGTGGGCCGCGGCCGGCGGCGACCGCTCGCTGATCTATGACGTCCTCTTCTGGGGGGTTCTCGCCGGGATCATCGGCGGACGGATCTACTTCGACATCACCACCCCGTTCGACATCACGCCGCACACCTGGTGGGGGCCGCTGGCGGTGTGGAGGGGCGGGCTCGGGATCTGGGGCGGGGTAGCCGCCGGGGCCGTCGTGGGAGCATGGCGGGTGCGCCGCGCCGGGGCGAGCGTCGGCGTGTTCATGAACGCGGCCGCCCCGGCGCTGCTGGTCGCGCAGGCGATCGGGCGCATCGGCAACTATTTCAACCAGGAGTTGTTCGGCAAGCCGAGCGGCCTGCCGTGGGCGGTGGAGATCAGCTACGCGGCCCGGCTGGTCCAGAAGATCCCGGCGGCGGACCTGAGGTACAGCACCTTTCAGCCGTCGTTCCTGTACGAGCTGATTTTCGACCTGACCTGGGCCGCGGTGCTTGTCTGGCTCGGCCACCACCGGCAGATCAGGCCCCAGGGGCTGCTGGCCCTGTATGTCGCCGGGTACTCCGGATACCGGATCTTCGAGGAGACGATCAGGATCGACTCCTCGGCCTACTTCCTGGGGATGCGGCTGAACTTCTTCGTCGCGGTCGTAATGACCGCCGTCGGCCTTGTGTGGTTCACCGTGGTCCAGCGCCGCGGCGCCGGGCAGGCCGCCCAGGCTCCCGGCCCACCTCAGGCCGCCCAGCCTCCCGGCCCACCTCAGGCCGCCCAGCCTCCCGGCCCACTTCAGGCAGCCCGATCTGACAGCACGGCAGCCCGATCTGACGGCACGGCATAGCCACGGCTCTGGCGCCGATCCCGGCATGGCTGCCGCCCCGGTTCCCGCGCGCCGGGCGCGGGCCAGCCTTGCCCGTATGAGATATCTCGATATCATTACACCGTTATGGCAAGCCTGGAGCCCGCCGGGGCCGGCAAGGCCCGGACCAAGAACATGGTGCTGCGGCTCGACCCTGACCTGGCCGAACTGCTGGCGGCCGTCGCAGAGGTGGAGGGCCGCTCGGTGTCCGACGTGGCCCGGGAGGCGATCGCCGCGCTGGTCGACGCGCGCCGCAGGGACAAGCGGTTCCGCCGCTTGCTTGAGGACAACCTGGCCCGGCACCAGCGCCTGCTGAACCTGCTGCGGGACGACCAGCCGTGACCGCCCTGGACGCCGCTGACCTCGTGGTGATCGCCGGCCGGACCCTCGGCATCGGCACCGACGCCGCGCTCGCCCAGATGGACATCGCCGCCGCGCAGGCCGCGCTGGCCGAGGCGCGGCCATCCGGGCAAGGGCCGGGTGCGGCGCTCCCCGATCGCGCCGCCGCCGCGGCGGCCGGGATCGGGCTGCTGCGCGCGCTGCTGCGCCGCCGCCCGTTCCCGCAGCACAATGAGCAGGTGGCGGTAGCGGCCGGGCTGCAGTTCCTTTCGCTCAACGGGTGGCGGGCCGACCTGGACCCGCCCGCGGCCACCGTGGTGGTCGTGGAGGCACTGTCGTCCGGGCAGTTGAGCCCGGATGACGCCGCGGCATGGCTGTCGCCGCGGCTGAGCCCGGCACGCCGGGCCAGGCAGGCGCCCAGGCGCGGGCCGCGATCCGGCACCGCGCCGCCGCGTTCGCTCCCGGCAACCCGCGCGCCTGTCCGCCGGACGGTGGCGGGCGCCCTGCTCGCGGTCGCGGTCAGCGGCGTCGCCCTGCTCGCCGCGGCCTGCTCAGAGGGGCCGGCCGCGCCTGCCGTCCACTCAGGCGGGGCGTCGACTGCCCGGCAATCCCCGAGCGCGGGGAACCCGCGGAACAGCGGCGTCCTGATCGTGCCGCGACGGGCGGTCAGCGGATACGGCGGCGCGGCCGGTAGTACAGGTACCGCCGGGAGCGGGGACCGGCGACCGCGCTGATCAGCAGGGCGGAGACGATCAGCGAGACCACGAACGTGATGATCAGGTGGCCCGGCCCAAGCAGCGCCACGGTGACGAAGCCGCCGACCAGCGCGCCGACGATGCCGAAGAGCATCGTCCGCAGGATGCCGAGCCGCTGCCGGCCCGGCACGAGAAGGTGCGCGATCCCGCCGATCACCAGCCCGGCGATCAGCCACGCGACGATAGCCGAAAGCGTCATGGGACGTATCCCTCCATCCTCGCCTGGAGGCCTACCCAGGACATTCCGGTTCATTCCGGCGCGGCCCGGCCGCACGCGGCAGCCAGGCCGCGACTTCCCGCCGGGCACGGGGAGTCGATTGCGCAATCGGCCTGCTCTAGTGTGGTCGAATGCGCAATCGGCATGCTCTAGCGTTCTCGATTGCGCAATCGAGAACGCTGGGGCGGGCCCGACCGCGCAATCAAGTACCCGGCGGCCACCCGGGCAGGCGCGCCCGAGGGGGCAGGCCGCGGCGGAGCGGGGGTGCGCGGGAGCGGGGGTGCGCGGGAGCGGGCGCGGCGGGGAACCACGCGTGCGTTCGGGATAGATGAAAGAGAAGCCGCCTCACGGGAGGAGTACCGGCCTGGCCGGAAACCAGGCCGGTACGCGCTGGACGCGGATCAGGACTGCGGCTTGAGGCGCAGGAGGACCACCTCGTCGCTGCCGGTGCCCGGGCCGTTGTTGGTGCCCGAGGGCTGCCCGCTGTCGTAGGGATCCTGCTGGGTGGGCCAGCCGGTGAAGTGCTGCGAGTTGTACTCGAACCAGTCAGCCGCCGTGGTGGTCGGGATGACCGGCAGGTTCGTCGCGACGTACTGCTCGATCGGCGCGAGATCGGCGGTCTGCTGGGCCACGGTCTGGTCGCCGTTGAGCTTTTGCAGGTCGGCCTGGATCGCCGGGTCCCGCAGGCGCTCGAAGTCGCCCTGGCCGCCGGCGATCAGAGTGTCGTCGAGCCACGTGTCGTACAGGAAGTACGGCGTGATGCCGCCGCTGCTCCAGTGGATGGCGAGCTGGAAGTTGCCGCTGGCCATGTCGGCGTTCCATGCGTTCACCGTGATGCCGTCGAAGGTGGCGTTGATGCCCGCCGCCCTCAGCTCCTGGGCGACCAGCGCGCCGTCTTGCGCGTAGTCCGTGTAGGAGGACGGGTCGACGATCGTGAGCTTGACTTCCCTGCCGTTCAGCGCGAAGTACCCGGCGCTGTCCTTCTTGTAGCCGGCCTTGGCCAGGATCTGCGCGGCCTGGGCCGCGCTGCCGTTGGCGGGCACCGTCATGCTGGCAACCGAGGGGGCCAGCCAGGCCTGGTAGGTCGGCAGGGTGAGGCCGGAGGCGTTGGTCAGCGGGGCCTCAAGGCCGGATTCGCCCTCCGAGCCGATGACGGTGCGGTTGATCGCCACGTCGATCGCCTGCCGGACGGCGAGCTGGTTGGTCGGCCACTCGTTCAGGTTCGGCCACAGGGCGTTGGAGGAGCCCGCCGCCTCCCAGAAGTGGTGGTGCGCCGGGTCCTTGGCCACGAAGTCCTGCTGGAGGTCCGGGATGTAGTTGCCGGTCCAGTCGATCTGCCCGGAGAACAGGGCGCTCAGCGCGCCGGTGTTCGAGGTGTAGTCGGGGAAGTAGACCTTGGCGACCGGCACGTTCTGCCAGTAGTACTTGTTCTTGACCATCGTGAAGCCCTCGGGGGTGAAGCTGCCCAGGACGTACGGGCCGGTGCCGACCGGGTTCGGGTCGGTGAAGGTGGCCGGGTTGCTGACCTTGGACCAGACCGACTGCGGCAGCATCGCCTGGCCGGCGATCTGCTCCAGCTTCATGTACTGCGGGCTGGGGAAGTTCACCGTCACCGTGTCGCCCGAGGTGGACACGCTGCTGATCTGCAAGCCGCCGATGTTGATGTCGTCGGTGCCGCTGCTGTGCTGCTTGACGTAGTTGAAGGTGAACGCCACGTCCGCGGGGGTGAACGGAGTGCCGTCGTTCCACTTCACGCCCTGGCGGATCGTGAAGGTGATCGACTTGCCGCCGTTGCCCCACGCGTACTTGGTGGCTAGCCACGGGTAGCTGACGGTCGGGTTGGCGAGGTCGAACTGGATCAGCGGCTCGTAGACCAGGCCGGTCGCGCCCATGCCCTGGGGGGCGGCGGTGGACACGAACGGGTTGAAGTCCTGGCTGATGCTGTTCTCAGGCGAGCTCTCCATGACGACCTCGGAGCTGGCGCCGCCGCCTGAGGAGGGGCTTGACGTGGTGCCGCCTGCCTGGCTCGATCCGCTCGACGAGCAGGCCGCGAGGCCCGCCGCAAGGAGGCCGGCCGCGGTGAGCGCCAGCGCTGCCCTGCCCGTTGTTCTTCTGATAATCAACTTTGACCTTCCTCTCGGGTGTCGCGGTAACGAGGACTGAGGGGGTCAGGCCGCGCCGCCTCCGCGGCGGAGGCGGCCACGTCCAGGCGCCAGCAGGCTGCCGCCCGCTGCGGCGTCAGCAGCTGGAGCGCGGGGTTCTCCTGGCGGCACCTGCCGACCGCCAGGGGGCAGCGGCTGCTGAACGGGCAGCCCGTCGCCGCCGGGCCGCCCCCGGGCGTTCCAGGGGGACGGGCAGTCCCCCCGCCCGGGGGCCAGGGGGGCGCGGGGGGACGGGCAGTCCCCCCGCCCGGGGGGTCACCGGGGGGTCGGCCCCCGGGGGAAATACTGTCCGGGTCGGGCGCGGAGGCGATGAGCAGCTGCGTATAGGGGTGGGCGGGGTGCTGGGTGACGTCCTCCGCCGGGCCGCGCTCGACGATCTGCCCGCCGTACATGACCAGGATCTCGTCGGCGAAGTAGCGGGCCGAGGCGATGTCGTGGGTGATGTAGAGCATCGCCAGCGACAACCGGGTGCGGAGGTCATCGAGGAGGTTCAGCATCTCCAGCCGGATGGAGACGTCGAGCATGGACACGGGCTCGTCGGCGAGCAGCACGGTCGGCCGCGCCGCCAGGGCCCGGGCGAAGGAGACCCGCTGCCGCTGGCCTCCCGACAGCTCGTGCGGGTACTTCGCTACGAACTGGGCGGCCGGCGTGAGCCTCACCTGCTCGAGCAGCGCGGCGACCGCCGCGTTCACGTCCTTCACGTCGCCCTGGTGCAGCCGGACCGGGCGGGCCAGGTGATAGCCCACGGTGTGCACCGGGTTCAGCGAGGAGAACGGATCCTGGAAGACGTACTGCACCTGGCTCTTGTACCGGCGGAACGCGCGGATCGACCGGATGTCGACCGGCCGCCCGCCCAGGGTGATCGTCCCGGCGGTCAGCCGCTCCTGGCCGGCGAGCAGCTTGGCGACGGTGGACTTGCCCGAGCCGCTCTCCCCCACCAGCGCGACGACCGCGCCCCGGTAAAGGCCGAACGAGACGTTCCTGACCGCGTGCAGGACCGCGCCCGTGCCCAGCTTGTAGTCCTTGCTGAGGCCGGCCGCCTGCATGGCGAGCGGGCCGCGGGATGCGGCGGCCGACTGGACGGCCTCCGCCGCGGCGATCGCGGCCCCGCCCGCCGCGGCCCCGCCCGCCGGGGCGCCGGCCGCGGAGGCCGCGTCCGTGCCGATGACCGGCTCGGTCATGACAGCACCTCTTTCCGGCTCGCTTCCGGTGTCACGATGGGGCAGGCCGTCAGGTGTTCCGCGGGGGCACGCGCGGGGCCGCTCCACGGCTCCAGCGTCATGTCCACCGCCCCGCAGGCCGGCACCGCGTGGGCGCAGCGCGGCGCGAACGGGCAGCCGGGCAGCGGATCGCGCAGGTCGGGCGGCGAGCCGGGGATGCCGACCAGCTCCCGGCGCGGGCCGTGCAGTGACGGGAAGGAGTTGAGCAGGCCCCTGGTGTACGGATGCGCCGGGTCGCGCATGATCGCCTGCGAGGATCCGGTCTCGAGCAGCCGCCCCGCGTACATGACGGCGATCCGGTCGGCCAGCTCGAGCAGCAGGGACAGGTCGTGGGTGATGAAGCAGATCGCGAAGCCGAGCGTCTCCTTGAGCTCCACGATCTGCGCCAGGATGTCCCGCTGCACCACCACGTCGAGCGCGGTGGTGGGCTCGTCCATGATGACGACCTCGGGATCGGAGGCGAGCGCCATGGCGATCATCACCCGCTGCCGCATGCCGCCCGACAGCTCGTGCGGGTAGGAGCGGAGCCGGTCGCGCGGGATGCCGACCAGGTCGAGAAGGCCGGCCACCTTGTCCCTCGCCTCGTCCCCCGGCAGCCTCAGGTGCGCCTGCACCGCGTCGAGCAGCTGGTTCCGGACCCGGAGCACCGGGTTGAGCGCGTTCATCGCGCTCTGGAAGACGATCGCGATCTCCCGCCAGCGCAGCGCGTGCAGTTCCCTGCGGCTCAGCGTGAGGATGTCGGCGGGCGCGCCGCCGTGGGTGATCCGCCTGCCGTGGTAGCGGACGCTGCCGCCGGTGATCAGGGCCGGCGGGCGAAGCAGCCGGGTGGCGCCGTAGGCCAGCGTGGACTTGCCCGAGCCGCTCTCGCCGCACAGGCCGACCACCTCGCCGGCGTTCAGCGTGAGGCTCACCTGCTCGACCGCGCGGACGTCGCCGGCCGGCGTCCGGTAGGCGACGGACAGGTCGCTGATCTCCAGGATGGGGCTCACCGGAGCTCACCCCCGGCCGGGGTCTCGTCAATGAGCGAGCTGCGCGAGAAGGAGCGCGCGAACGCCGCCAGCCGGCCGCGGCCCGCGGTGAGCTGGGCGAGCACCGGGGTGGGGTCGGTGGCCCAGACGCGGCGGCCGGCGACCTTCGCCGCGCCGCGCGAGGCGCGCAGCCGGGGGTTGCCGAGCTCGTCGATGCCGACGTTGAGCAGCACCAGCGAGGTGCCGATGAGGGCGACCGCCAGGCCGGGCGGCACGAACCACCACCATGCGCCGAGCTGGAGCGCCTGCTGGCTCTGCGCCCAGTACAGGATCGTGCCGAGCGACCAGCTATTGAGGTCGGTGAGGCCGACGAAGGCCAGCGCCACCGAGGTGCCGATCGCGTACAGCACCGTGTTGACGAAGCTGGCGGCGATCAGGCTGACCTCGTTCGGGATGATCTCGAAGGCGATGATCCGCCAGGCCTTCTCGCCGGACTCGCGGGAGGCCGCGATGAAGTCGCGGCTGCGGACCATCAGCGTCTGCGCTCTGATCACGCGCGCGCCCCATGGCCAGCCGAGCACGCTGAGCACGATGATCGTGGGCAGCTGCCCCTTCTGCGGCAGGTAGCCGAGCACCAAGATCAGCAGCGGGAGCGCGGGGATCACCAGGAACACGTTGCTGACCAGCGAGAGGATCTCGTCCCAGACGCCGCCGAGGAACGCCGAGGTGACTCCGACGGCCACCGACAGCGCCGTGGCGATGATCCCGACGAGCAGCGCGAGCTCGATCGTCAGCCGGATGCCGACCAGCAGCTGGGAGAGCACGTCCTGGCCGGTCTGCGTGGTGCCGAGCAGGTGCTGCGCCGACGGCCGGGCCATCAGCAGGCTCGGGTCCGGGTTCGCGTACGACGGGTCGTAGGGAGCCACCTCCGGGCCGATGATCGCCGCGAGGGCGAACACGCCGAACAGCACCGCCCCGGCCTTGGCCTTGAGCGGGAGGTTCCGCCAGATTCCTGCGAGGGTCCTCATCGGGTTGCCTCCCGTGCCCGCACCCGCGGATCGAAGAAGACGATGACCATGTCGACGATCAGGTTGGCGACCAGCACCGTGAAGGTGATCACCAGGAAGATGGCCTGCATGAGCGGGTAGTCGTCGGAGGAGACGGCGTTCAGCAGCAGCAGCCCGATGCCGGGGTAGGCGAAGACGATCTCCATCACCAGCGCGCCGGAGACCACGAACCCGAGCGCGAGGCCGAACCCCTGCAACTGGGGAAGCAGCGCGTTGCGGGCCGCGTAGGTGTAGATGACCCGCCGGCTCGGCAGGCCCTTCGCCTGCGCGGCCACCACGTAGTCCTCGCCGATCGTGGTGATCATGACGTTGCGCATCTGGAGCATCCAGCCCGCCACCGAGGTGATCACGATCGTGAACGCGGGGAGGACCGCGTGCTGGACGGCGCTGGCGATGAAGGCCCAGTCCCAGCCGGGCTGGGTGGCCGCGCCGTTGTACCCCTGGCCGGTCGGCAGCCAGTGCAGCTCGACGCCGACCACGTCGACGAGCACGAGCGCGAGGAAGAAGTAGGGCACGGCCTGGAGGAACATGAGGCCGGGCAGCGAGCGGTCGAGCCAGCCGCCATGCCGCCAGCCCGCGAGGATGCCCAGCCCGGTGCCGGCCGCGAAGGCGATCACCGTCGCGACCCCGACCAGCGTCAGCGTCCACGGGATCGTCTGCGCCAGCAGGCTGGAAACCGGCGTCGGGAAGTTCGCGATGTCCGCGCCGAAGTTGAAGGTGAAAACGTGGCCGAGGTAGGTGACGTACTGAGACCAGAGCGACCCCTGCTGTCCCCCGCCGAGCATCAGCTCGAGCGCCTTGATCGCGTCGGGCGTCAGGTTCGGGTACTTGGCCACGACTGACTCGACAGGGTTGCCCGGCATCGCGCGCGGGATGAAGAAGTTGGCGGTGATCGCCACCCACGCCGCCACCAGGTAGAAGGCCAGGCGGCGAACGATGAACGGCATGCCTTCCACCTACCTTTCTGTCTTCTCCGGTTTCGGGCCTTGTGCGGCCCTGGTCCTTGTCGTGCACGCGCCGGCGGGCGCGGCGACGGGGGCGACCGGCAGGCGGGTCAGCGTTCCCGGCGGGCAGCCGCAGCTCGACCGGATGACCAGCTCGGTCGGCAGCAGCTCGACCCGGGGCCGCAGCGCCGGCTTTGCGATCAGCTCGAACAGCCGGTCGCAGGCCCGTTCGCCGATCTTGCGCATCGGCTGGTGGACCGTGGTCAGCGGCGGGTCGCAAAGGCTTGCGGGGAAGATGTCGTCGAATCCGACGACGGCGACCTCCTCCGGTACCCGGATGCGGCGTGCCGCGAGGGTGCGGAGCACTCCGATCGCCATCTGGTCGTTCGCGCAGACGATGGCGTCGGGCAGCGTGCCGCCGCCGGCGAGCAGCCGCTCAGCGGCTTCCTCGCCGCTGTGCACGGTGAACCGCCCGCTGTAGGAACCGGTCAGCACCGTGCCCGGGTGCGCGCCGATGACGGACCGCATGGCCAGGCGGCGCGTCTGGGCGTCCGGCGCGGTCGCCGGGCCGTCGACGTGGAACAGCCGGCGCCTGCCGTGCCCGGCGACCAGGTGCGCGACGAGAGCGTGCGCGCCCGACCAGTTGTCCGCCGACACCACGTTCGCGCCGCGCAGGGCCGTATCGCCGGCGACGACCACCACCGGCAGCCGCCTGGCCAGCTCCGTCACGACCGGCGAGGGCACCACGCCCTCGCCGATCAGCAGGCCGTCCACCTTTCCGGACAGCGTCAGCAGCCGGGACTGCACCGGCTCGTCCTCCGGCAGCGGGACGCCGAGGTTCTCGTCCTCGCGCACGAAGGTGATCAGCAGGGACCAGCTCCGCTCCCGGATGCGCGCCTCGACTCCCCGCATCACCTCGTCGTAGAACAGCAGGCTCATCGACTCGATGTCGTACTGGTTCGGCTTGAGCCCGGTGTGCTCCACGCAGACGAGGCCGATCACGTCCTTGCGGTTCCTGGCCAGGCTCTGCGCCGCGCCGTCCGGCACGTAGCCGAGCTCCTCGATCGCCGCGCGGACCCGGGCGCGGGTGCTGTCCCGCACCGGGCCTTGCCCGTGCAGCACCCGGGAGACGGTCGCAGTCGACACGCCCGCATGGCGCGCGACGTCATAGAGCGTTACCACGCTGTAACCTGCCGCGAATGTAAGCGTTTACAACTGTAATGTAAGCGCTTACGCTAAGCCCTGCCATGGGTCGCGTCAAGGAGGAATTCATGAGCAAAGGAACGTCGCCCGGCGAACCGCTCGCCTTCCCGGCCGGCTTCGTGTGGGGCGCGGCGACGGCCGCGTACCAGATCGAGGGATCCGCGGACGCCGACGGGAAGGGGCCGTCGATCTGGGACACGTTCAGCCACACGCCCGGCAAGGTCCGCGGCGGCGACACCGGGGACATCGCCTGTGACTCTTACCGCCGCTACCCCGAGGACGCTGACCTGCTCGCATCGCTCGGCCTCGGCGCCTACCGGTTCTCGGTCTCCTGGCCCCGGGTGTTCCCCGACGGTGCCGGGAAGGTCAACCAGGCCGGGCTCGACCACTACCGTGCGCTCGCCGACGCGCTCGGCGAGCGCGGCATCGCCGCCGTGGCAACGCTCTACCACTGGGATCTCCCGCAGGCGCTGCAGGACCGCGGCGGCTGGGCGGCGCGCGACACCGCGGCGCGCTTCGCCGACTACGCCGCCACCGTCGCCGGGGCGCTCGGCGACCGGATCGCGCGGTGGATCACGCTGAACGAGCCCGGGGTCGTCGCCGGCAACGGGTACCGCACCGGCGTCCACGCGCCCGGCCTGCGGGACACGGCGGCGGCCGCCGCGGCCACCCACCACCTGCTGCTCGGGCACGGCATGGCCGTCCAGGCGCTCCGCTCCGCGCTCCCCCCGTCCGCCGACGTGGGCATCACGCTCAACTTCCAGCCGGTGCGCGTCGCGCCGGAGTCCGCCGGCCTGCTCGAGGAGGCCCGGCTGATCACCGACGCGAGCCTCAACGGCGTGTTCCTCGAACCCGTGCTGAACGGCCGGTACCCCGGACGCGCCCTTCCCTTCCTGCTGCCGCCGGCCGGCCTCGTGCGGGCCGGGGACATGGAGACGATCGCCGCGCCGCTGGACTTTCTCGGCGTCAATTACTACTTCCCCGCGCACCTGCGGCCCGGTGACCCGGAGCGGCTCAGGCGGAACGAGGAGCCGCCGCTGCCCGGCATCGCCGGCGCCGTCCACTACCGGCCCGACGGCATGGAGCAGACCCCGATGGGCTGGCTGGTGGACCCCGAGGGGCTCTACGAACTGCTGCTCCGGCTCACCAAGGACGCGCCCGGGCTGCCGCTGTACGTCACGGAGAACGGCTGCGCCGCTGAGGACTACGTGAACCCCGACGGACTCGTCAACGACGTCGAGCGGGTCAGGTACCTGCACCTGCACCTCGACGCGGCGGCCCGGGCGGTCAGGGACGGGGCCGCCCTGTCCGGCTACTTCGTCTGGTCGCTGCTCGACAACTTCGAGTGGGCGTACGGGTACCAGAAGCGGTTCGGGATCGTCTTCGTCGATTTCGGCACTCAGCGCCGGATCCCGAAGGCAAGCGCCGCTTTCTACGCGGCCGCCGCGCGGGCGAACGCGGTCCCGCCGCTGCCGCGGGACGCCGCCGGCCCCCGCGGCTAGCCCCCGCGGCTAGCCCCGCGGCCGCCGAGGAGCCGTTCGAGGGCGCGGGCGACCTCGGCGGCAAGGTCGCCGCCCCCGGCGGCCGGCGCGCCGGGGGCCGGCGCGGGCGGCGGCTCGGGTTCGGCATCCCTGGTCAGGCGGCAGTCCAGGCACTCGACCTGGTCCAGCCGCCTGATCAGGTGCATGCTCCCGCACCGGGCGCACCGGGAAAGGTCCGCGAGCGCGGACGGCTGGCAGGCGGGGCAGATCAGCACCTGGTGCTCGCGGATCACGCCGCGGCGCCACGGGCTGCTCTTGCCGGCTTCCGGGTCCGCCTGCCGCGTGCCGCACCGGTAACACGGCACCTGGTCCCC
>DATGLH010000152.1:0-5188 GCA_035294225.1 Trebonia sp. | reverse complement strand
CGTCGTAGCGGGTGGGCGGGAACGGGTTATCCGGCCCTGGCTGGCGAAGCTCGCCCGCTTCCTCCTCGCGGCGTACCTCCGCCCGCTCGCCGCGGTACTCAGCGCCCTGCCGGACATCGGGCCGCGGCGGCGTGCCGGGCGGCAGGGGATCGGTAGCCGGCGGCACCTCGTCGGGGTTGTAGTCATCCAGCCCCGCGTCGACGCGCTCGTCCTCGGCGATCTCGGCGAGCCGGTCGTCGTCGAGGCGCTGCGGCGCGCCGCCGTGCTCACGGCGGTCGCGATGAAACTCCGGGTCGCCCATACCGCCACGCTACCCCGGACGCTCCTGCCAACACTCACCGCGCCGGCGCAACGACGTTCTCCGGCCTGCGGGCTTGACCTTGACGCTACGTCAACCCTTCATGCTGTCTGCCATGAACATCCCGTCAGCAACCAACCGGGCCCAGGAACCTGCGATCTGCGTGCAGGGCCTGGAGAAGTCGTACAAGAAGCTGCGCGTGCTGCGCGGCGTGGATTTCGAGGTGGCGCGAGGCGGCATCTTCGCCCTACTCGGCTCGAACGGGGCGGGCAAGACCACGGTGGTGAAGATCCTCTCCACGCTGCTCAGGGCCGACGCGGGGACTGCCCGGGTCAACGGCTTCGATGTCGCGACGCAGGCCGTCGGCGTACGCGAGTCGATCAGCCTCACCGGGCAGTTCGCGGCGGTCGACGAGATCCTCAGCGGGCGGGAGAACCTCGTCCTGGTCGCCAGGCTGAGGCGGATCAAGGACCCGGGCGCGCTCGCGGATGACTTGCTGGGGCGCTTCTCGCTGACCGAGGCGGGCGCCCGGAGGGTAGCGACGTACTCCGGCGGCATGCGCCGCCGTCTGGACATCGCGATGAGCCTCATCGGGAATCCGCCGGTCATCTTCCTCGATGAGCCGACGACCGGGCTGGACCCGGAGGCGCGTATCGAGGTGTGGCAGGCCGTCAGGGAACTCGCCGCGGGCGGCACGACCGTGCTGCTCACCACCCAGTATCTGGACGAGGCCGAACATCTCGCCGACCGGATCGCGATCCTCCACGAGGGCCGGATCATCGTCGACGGAACCCTGGCCGAGCTCAAACGGCTGCTACCGCCCGCCAGGGCCGAATACGTCGAGAAACAGCCCTCTCTCGAAGACGTCTTCTTCGCCATCGTCGGCCCCGCCGGCGAGGACCACAAGACCAGGCCGCTCAGGAAGTAGGTAAGGAACAGCAAATGGCCACGCACTTCTTCGGTGACACCGCCGTCCTCACCGGACGGACCATGCGCCACGTCACGCGCAGCCCGGATACCATCATCACGACCGCGATCATGCCGATCGCCATCATGCTGCTGTTCGTCTACGTGTTCGGCGGCGCGATCGACACCGGATCGGCCTCGTACGTGAACTACATGCTTCCCGGCATCTTGGTTATCACGATCGCGTCGGGCATCTCCTACACCGCGTTCCGGCTCTTCACGGACATACAGGGCGGGATCTTCGAGCGGTTCCAGACCATGCCGATCGCCCGGCCGGGCGTGCTGTGGGCGCACGTGCTGACCTCACTGGCCGCCAACGTGATCTCGCTCGCGCTCGTCGTCGGCGTCGCCGTCGCCATGGGCTTCCGCTCGGGGGCGGGGCCGCTAGCCTGGCTCGCGGTCGCCGGCATCCTCATCCTGTTCACCCTGGCACTGACGTGGATTGCTGTCATCCCCGGCCTCACCGCCAAGAGCGTGGACGGCGCGAGCGCGTTCTCTTACCCGCTCATCTTCCTGCCGTTCATCAGCTCGGCATTCGTGCCCACCCGCACCATGCCCGGCCCGGTGCGCGCCTTTGCCGACAACCAGCCGGTGACATCCGTCGTCAACACGATCCGCGACTTGTTCGCGAAGCAGCCGGTCGGCACCGACATCTGGACCGCCCTCGCCTGGTGCGCCGGCATCCTCATCGTCGCCTACGCCTTCGCCGGCATCGCCTACCGTCGCAGGATCTCCTGAGGCGGCACTGACCGGGTCCGGGCGAGTTGGGGCAAGATCAGAGCATGCTGACGATCGGTCAACTGGCGGCCTATGCCGGCGTCACAGTGCGGGCAGTACGGCACTATCACCAGATCGGACTACTGCCAGAGCCGGAGCGGGACGCTTCGGGTTACCGGCGGTACGGTGCACGGGCAGTCGTGTCCCTCATCAAGATCCGCACCCTCGCCAACGCAGGCGTGCCGCTGTCTCAGATCGGTCAGATGCTCGAAGCCGACGCAGCGGCCTTTGCCGAAGCGGTCCGGAGGATCGACAGCCGCCTGCGCGAGGAGATCGAACGGCTTGAGACCAGCCGCAAGCAGGTCGCGCAGCTCGCTGCCGGGGACAGCCTGGTGCTGCCGCCGGAGGTGACCTCTTATCTCGACCGGCTTCGTGAGATCGGGGTGTCGGAGCGGATGGTGGAAAGTGAGCGGGACGGCTGGATCCTGGTTACGGCACGCTGGCCCGAACTCATCCGCAAGATTATGCCCTCGAAATTCGCCATGCTCGATGACCCGCAATTGGTCCGGCTCTACCGGGTCCTGTCGGAGATCCTCGAAAGCGATGCAGGCGACGACGACCCGCGCCTGCGGGAAGTTGCCGACATCCTGGCCGGCCTGCTCGATCAGGCGTACGGCTCCGGCATGGACCTCTGCGAGATGAGGCACGACGACCTGCCGTTTGACCTTCTGGACGCGCTTGCCGTCGAGTCCGACCCTCGGGCAGAGCGGCTGCTGGGCCTCATGCGCGAGCGTGGCTGGGCCAGCTGGAACCGGCTGGAGCGGCTGGCGGAGCCGTCCCGCTGACCTCCGGGCGTCGTCTCGCACCTGGATGCCGGCTGCCGGCCGCGCAACGACCGCATCGGAGCACCCGCCCCGCGGTCCCCGACCGCCTACGACCGCTGAGACCGGGTCATCTAGGTGCCCGGCGCCAAGTGCCAGCGCACGATGCAGAACCCGTGCCGCAGCGCGGCGTCGAGCGCGCCGGGGTCGAGGCGGCCGCCGGGGCGGCGCGGAATCGGGATGAATCTGACCGCCCGCGGGTTCTCCCTGGCGATCACCCCGAGCAGCCGCTCTACCTCGGCGGGGTCGGTGACCAGTTCGGGGCGGGCGGTCACCTCGCTGCCGCGCAGCCGGATCCGGACCGGCCGCCCGCCGCCCAGGTTCAGCGTCCACCGCCCGCCGCCGGGGGTGAGCAGCGTCTCGCCGTCGCGCGCGTAGCTCACCGGCTGCCGGTAGGCCTTCCCGGTCTTGCGGCCGGTGTAGGAAATAAGCATCAGGTTGCCGCTCAGCGGCGTCGCGAACGGCAGTCCGAGCACCGCACGCATGGGGACGTTGACCGCGCGCATGATCCGGGCGCGGCGCCGCATCGCGGCCTGGTCGATGGCCATGACCGGTCTCCTTTCCTAGACCATCACCGCGCCGCCGGCGACGTCGATGACCAGGCCGGTGAGCCACGCGGCGGCGTCGGAGGCGAGGAACGCGGCGGCGTCGGCGACGTCCCGCGGTGTGCCGAGGCGCTTGAGCGGATGGCTGTCCGCCATTGCCGCCTGCACGTCGGCCGGGATCCGGCCGCGATTGCCCTCGGTCATGATCGTCTCCGGGGCTATGCAGTTGACCCGGATGCCGAACGGGCCGGCCTGGGTGGCGACGTCCTGCGTCAGCAGCGCGATGCCCGCCTTCGCGGCCGCGTACGGGATGGGGGAGCGGGGGTGCGGGCGGCGCCCCGCGGCAGAGCCGACGGTGATGATGCTGCCCCGGCGCCGCTCCTTCATCCCGGGCAGGAAGCTCTTCAGCGTGAGGAACGTGGCCAGCAGGTTGCCGTCGACCGTCGCGCGCCAGCCGTCCTCGGGGATCTGCTCGAGCGGCGCCGGCGGAGTGAGGCTGCCGCCCGCGTTGGCCACGAGGATGTCGACCGGTCCCCAGGCCTCCTCGACCTGGCGGCGCACCGATTCGACCTGGCCAAAGTCGGTGACGTCGCCGGTCACCGCCATGGCCTTGCCGCCGTCGCGCGCGATGGCGTCCGCGACGGCGGCCACGGCGGCCTGGTCGCGCCCGTGCACGGCGACGGCCGCGCCGCGGCGCGCGAACCCGGCGGCGATGGCCGCCCCGATCCCCCGCGAGCTGCCAGTCACGAGGGCGATACGGCCGTCAAGCGTGTTCATGTCGGCTCTCCTTCCGTTGCCGGTTCCTGTTACCGGCCCATTCGGGCATAGGCGCGGGCGGCGAGAAGGGCGAAGACGAGCAGCATGCCCGCGCTCCACGCCAGCGAGATGAGGACGTCGCGGGCGGCCGGGCCGCCGAGTATCAGCGCCCGTTCGGCGCTGACCAGGGCGTCGACCGGCTGATGGGTGCCGAATGCCTGTAGCCAGCCGGGCATCGCGGTGGCCGGCACGAACGCGGCGGAAGTGAAGACGAGCAGGAAAACCACGGGCACCCCGGCCGCCTGGGCCGCCTCCGGGTCGCTGACCCGCAGGCCGAGGACCGCGAAGCCCCAGGAGAGCGCGTACCCGAACGCGACCACGAGGCCGAGCGCGGCCAGCAGGCCACCCGCGCCGTGCGGGCTGCGGAACCCGGCGGCGAATCCGACACCGGTCATGACCGCGACGACCAGCAGGTTGCGTGCCAGGTCGGCGGCGGTCCGGCCGCCGAGCACCGCGATCCGGGCCATTGGCAGTGTGCGGAAGCGGATCAGGATGCCGGTGCGCAGGTCCCCGGACAGCCCGACGGCGGTGCCGACCGCGCCGAAGGCGACCGTCTGCGCGAAGATGCCCGGCATCAGGAAATCGACGTAGTCCGTGCCGGGCACGTGGATCGCGCCGCCGAACGCGTAGCGGAACAGCAGCACGAAGATGACCGGCTGGATGGTGGCGAAGACCAGTGCCTGCGGGGTGCGCAACTGGGCCCGCAGGTTGCGCCAGGCGACGTCGGCCGTGTCCGAGAGCGCTGGGAGCAGGATAGTGCTCATGCCGCTTCGCCCCTCCGGGTAAGGGATAGGAACACATCGTCCAGGGTGGGTTCGCGCACCGCGACCGACACTGGGTCGGGTGCCCGGCCGTCCAGGGAACGCAGCACCGCCGGCAGCGTGCCCGACCCGGCGGCGGACCGGAGCCGGATCCCGGCGCCGTCGCGCTGCGGGCGGTAGCCCGCGGCAGCCAGCGCCGCATGG
>DATGLH010000151.1:0-37356 GCA_035294225.1 Trebonia sp. | reverse complement strand
TCCGATGATTTCCGGACCGGCCGTCCGGCTGATTGTCAGCCCGCGCTAATTCACCGTCAACAGGCGCATCTGCCGGATTAGCCAGCCTCAGAGAACTCCACTATCCCGGGCGTTATCCTTTGGTGCGCGAGGCCAAATCGTCCGGGAAACGCCGTTTCCGTTCACGGCCGCCTCGCCGCGAGGCGCCAGCGGCAGACGGCTAGGCGCCAGGCCGGTCCAGAGCTCTGCTGAGCGAGGAACACGAGTCCCTTCAGGCGCAATAATTACATTACGCAAATCTGATCACACAGAGCCTATCTCCCCTTGCCAGGAGAACATGATAAGCGTGCTTCCGGAACCCTTGGCCCGCGAAGTCCGGCGCCGAGACCATGATCCTGTAAGGTCTTTATACCTATAGTCGATCTTTCCTTCATGATGAAGGATTTTTCGGTCCGCCGCGCCTTCCCCGATTATCCCGAACGCACGCGGCTGACTCTCAGGACCCAAGCCCGGCGCCGCCGTCGCCGGCGTTGGGCAGCAGCGTGCCCACCAACTGGCGCATCTGAGCCAGATGGCTGGCGACGCTATCCCGCTGCCGGGTCAGCTCGTCGAGCTCGCGCCGCATGGCGGCGAGGTCCCGCTCGGCGTCCGCCCTGGCCTCCGCGAGGAGACCGTCGGCCGACACCCGGGACTGGCTGACGATCTGCTCGGCCTGCTGGCGCGCCTCGGCGATGAGCTCGCGCGCCTGCTGCTCGGCTTCCTTCCTGATCTGGTCCGCCTGGGCGGCCGCCGCGGCGGCCCGCTCCTCGGCGGCGGCCGCCCGCCGCTCGGCCTCGGCCACTAGCTGGCGGGTGGCCGCCTGCGCGGCGGCGTGCCGCTCGGCCTCTTCCCGCTCGGCCTCCTCGCGGCGCGCCGCCAGCTCGATCTCGAGCTCGGCTTCCGCCTCGGTGCGCAGCTTCTCGCTCTCCTCCAGGAGGCGCTGCTCCCGGATGCGTATCTCCTCCGCCTGGCGCTTGGCCGCGGTCACCGTCTCGTCCCGCTCCCGTTTCGCCGCGGCCTTCAGCTGGGCTATCTCCCGCTCGGCCGCCGCGCGCAAGGTGGCGATGTCCCGCTCGGCGGCGGCCCGCTTCTCCGTCGCCTCATGATCGGCGGCAGCGCGCACCGCCGCCGCCTCACGTTCAGCCGCCAGGATCACTTCCTCGGCCTTCAGCATGGACGCGGCGCGCGCCGCGTCGGTCTCGCGCTTCACGGCCTGGCGCAGCCTGTCGGTTTCCTCCGTGACCTGCGCGCGCAGCCGGGCCGCCTCGTCCTCGGCGGCGACCCCGAGCCCCGAGGCGTACACCTGGGCGGCGTTCCTGATCTCCGCGGCGTGCGACTCCGCGGCCCTGACGAACTCGGCCGCCTGCTCCCGGGCGGCACGGAGCAGTTCCTCGATGCGCGCGCTGGACGGGCGCTCGAGTTCCCGGACCCGGCGCTGCGCCTCGGCAAGCTCCCGCTGCGCCGCCAGCGCCTCCTTCTGGTACCTGCGCAGTTCGGCGGTGAGCTGGGCGAGGTGCTCCTCGAGCGCGTTACCGTTCATTATTCAAGTGATCGTACGCCGCCCGGCCGGGCCGGCACTTCCGGTGGCGCATACTCATCCGGCTCACCGGCTCATCCGGCTCATCCGGCCAGGGCGGCGCACAGCCGGTCGACAGCGGCGCCGTAGGCGTGCCGCGGCGGCCGGGCATAGCCGACCACGAGGGCGGGCGGTCCCGGGGCGGCTCCGCTGACCGCCAGGTAGCCCAGTCCCGTGACCGCGAGATCGCGGCGCGCCGCGGCGGCGACCGCCTCGGCCTCGCCCTGGTCGGCGGGCAGCAGCACGAGCGCCTGCAGGCCGGCGGCGACGCCGGCGGCGCGCGCTCCGGGAACACGCTGGGCGAGGGCGGCGACAAGCTGATCGCGGCGCCGCCGGCAGGCGAGCCTGGCATGCCGCACCCGGCGGTCGTAGCCGCCAGAGGCGATGAACTCGGCGAGCGTGAGCTGGCTGATGACGTCCGGGCCGCCGCCGGCCAGCCGGGCCGCGGTCACCGTTTCCTCCACCAGCCGCCCGGGGACGGCCAGCCAGCCCAGGCGCAGCCCTGGCGCCATGGCCTTGCTCGCCGTCCCGCCGTAGACGACGTGCTCCGGCGCGAGAGCCTGCATCGCGCCCACCGGATGCCGGTCGTAGCGGAACTCCCCGTCGTAGTCGTCTTCGATCAGCACCGCCCCGGTGTCGGCCGCCCAGTCGGTGAACAGCCGGCGGCGGCGCGGCGCGAGCGTTACCCCAAGCGGGAACTGGTGGGCGGGGGTAAGCAGCGCGGCCCCGGCGTCCGCGAGCACCGCGTCGTCGGGTACCGCGCCGTCCCCGTCGACCGGCAGCGGGGCAAGGGACAGGCCCCCGCAGGCGACGACGTCGCGGTGCACGGGAAGGCCGTGCGACTCCACCGCGACGGCGCGCGCCCCGCGGGAGCCGAGCACCCGGCACAGCAGGGCCAGCCCGTGCGTGAAGCCGCCGCAGACGACGATCCGCTCTGGGTCGGCGGCGACGCCGCGCGCCCGCGCCAGGTATCCGGCGAGCGCCTCCCGCAGCGGTGCCGCGCCCCGCGGGTCCGGGTAGGACAGCACGTGATCGGGGGAGCCCGCCAGCGCCCTGCGGGAGGCGGCCAGCCATTCCCGGCGGGGGAACGCGGACAGGTCGGGCTCGCCGGGACGCAGGTCGTACCTGAGCCGGCCGGCCGCGCGCGGCCGGGTGACCGCGGCGGGCACGCCGGCTCCGCCGGCCGCCGTCGCGTGCCCGGGGCGGCCTGCCAGGCCGCGTGAGCCGGTCACCCACGTGCCGGCGCCGGTGCGGGCGGTCAGCCAGCCCTCGGCGGCAAGCTGCCCGTAGGCGTCGGCGACCGTGTTGCGGGCGATCCCGAGATCGGCCGCGAGCGCCCGCGACGACGGCAGCCGCGTCCCGGGCGGCAGCCGCCCGTCGCGCACCGCGGCCCGCAGCGCGTCCTCCAGGGACCTCCCCAGCCGCGCGCCGTCCGGGTTGACGTCCAGGTGCAGATCCAGATTGGCCCAATTTTCTGCCACAGATTTGGACCATACCCCTGGGCCGATGTGTCGTTACGGTGAACCCATGACGACCGACACGGCTACCGGGACGATCACGGTCCGGCTCGACTTCGAGGGCGCCGCCCCCGGCTTCTCCCGGGCGATGGCGGCGCTCGACCGGGCCGCGGCCGGGGAACTCGACGGCGCCGGGATCGAGCCGCGGCTGCGCGAGCTGATCCGGATCCGCGCCTCGCAGCTGAACGGCTGCGCCTACTGCATCGACATGCACACCAAGGACGCCCGCGGGCTCGGCGAGACCGAGCAGCGCATCTACGCGCTGCCCGCCTGGCGGGAGACGCCGTTCTTCACCGGTCGCGAGCGCGCCGCGCTGGCCTTCACCGAGTCGGTGACGCTGCTGGCCAGCACGCACGTCCCCGACGCCGACTACGAGGCGGTCGCGAAGGAGTTCAGCCCGGCCGAGGTCGCCGCCCTGGTCGCCCTCATCGTCGCCATCAACGCGTGGAACAGGATCGGCGTCGCGACCCGGGCCTGGGAACCGGGCTCCTACCAGCCCTGACGGGGCAACCGGACCCTGACGAGGGCCAGCCGCCGCGCGGATCTCAGCCGGTTACGGCGGCTGCCTCGACCACACCTCAGCCGGTTACGGCGGCTGCCTCGACCACGTGGCGCAGCAGCAGCGCCGTGGTGACCGGGCCGACGCCGCCGGGCACGGGGGTCAGGGCGCCGGCGACCCCGGCGACGGCGGGATCCACGTCGCCGGCCAGGCCGCCGTCGGGGGTGGCGTTCGTGCCGACGTCGATGACCGTGGTGCCGGGGGAGACGTGCTGCGGGCCGATCAGGGCGGCGCGGCCGGCGGCCACCACGAGGACATCGGCCTGCCGGGTGATCGCGGCCAGGTCGGCGGTGCGGGAATGGCAGATCGTGACGGTCGCGTGCCGGCCGAGCAGCAGGTGGGCGGCGGGCTTCCCGGCCACCACCGAACGCCCCACCACGACCGCGTGCCTGCCGCGCAGCTCCACCTGGTAGTGGTCGAGCAGGGCGAGCACGGCCTCCGCGGTGGCCGGGGCGAACGCGGGCAGCCCGGCCGCCAGGCGGCCGATCGACTCCGGGCTGGCGCCGTCCACGTCCTTGCCCGGCGGGATCGCCGTGGCCAGCTCCGCGAGCGACGCGCCATCGGGCAGCGGAGTCGCCGCGATGACGCCGTGGACCTCGGGATCGTCGGCGAGCTGGGTGAGCGTGGCGGTGACGCCGTTCGCCGTGGTCGTGCGCAGCACGTCGCAGGCGATGCCCTCCCTGGCCGCCGCGTTCGCGATCGAGCGGACGTAGGCGGCGCTCGCCTCATCGCCGGTCGCGGTGACCACGGCGAGCCGTGGCTGCCGCCCCGCCGTGGCGAGCGCGGCCGCCCGCGCCGCTGCCGCGGCACGGATCTGGGCCGCGAGTTCTCTCCCGCTAAGCACGGTCAACGGGATATCTCCTTGCGGATCGCGCCGACCAGGCGGTCCACCCGGTCGGCCACGCCGTCCGCCAGCGCCGCGGTCTCGGTCAGCTCGGCGACGAGAGCCGGGTCCCTGACGCCGCTGAGGTTAGCCTCGATGTTCACCTGCGCGGTGATCGCGGCGGCCCGGATCGCGGCGGCCGCCGCCGCGATGTCCGAGATCACGTTCCTGTTGGCGACGGCCAGCAGGTCCTCGGCAAGGCCCGCCAGCCGCACCGCCGCCGCCATCAGGTCGGCCGGCGGGCGGGCGGCGCCGCCGAGGGCCTCGGCGATGGCGCCGGACCTGGCGGCCTTGCGCTCGGGGGTGTCCCTGGGGAGCTGGTAGGCGGCCACCACCTTCTCGAACGCGGCCGAGTCGGCCTGAGCGAGGCCAACCGCCTCGTCCACGAGGCCGTCCGCCGCGGCCCGGACCCGCCCCACCACCGCGGCGTCGTACTGCGGACCGTCGCTGAACCTAGCGGCCATCGCCAGCAGCGCGGCGGCCTGTGCCGCGTGCAGCGCGCCGGTGGCACCGCCGCCCGGCGCGGCGCTGCGGGCCGCCAGCCGGGCGAGGAAACTAGCGATCGTCTCGTCACGCATGACGTGAGGTTACCGGCTTGCCAGGCCGGCCGGCATGCCCAGCGCCAGACGGCGATCCGGCCGCGCCGCGCCTCCATCCGCACAGCGGCACGGCTGAGGCCTTCATCCTGAACGGATGGTGGTCCTATGTCCCCGGCCGCCGGTCTCCGGGCCGGGGGCAGGAGACCGTGCCGGGCGAAGGCCGCCGGGAGGCCCCGCCGGCTCCGGGCACGGGGGCGCAGAGCCCGCCAGCCTGCCGCGCCACCGGCATCCCGGACGTCGCGCGGGGTTCTTTCGTCATGCTCAGCGGCATGGCCCGCGCCTGGCCGATCACCGCGGGGCGCCGGCCGCGCCCCTCACGGCGCCCGGCGGTTTTGCCCCCACGATCGCGGCCGGGGCAGCGACCGGGATCCTGCCGGTGGCGCCGATTCCGGTCCAGGTTATCCGCCGATGCCGCGCTCAACCCGCAGGCCGGCGGCCTGAACCCGTACGCCGCCGCGTTGACCGGGAACGGTACCATGACCGATGTCCACCAGCCAGCCGGAGCCGCGTGACATGACATGGCTTAAAGATCTCATCCACGATCCGGACCGTCGGGTGCCCCCCATAGGGACCTTCATGAAGATCCCGGCGGTAGAGACGGTCGAGATCGTGAAGCTCGCTGGGTTCGACTTCATCGTCCTCGACGCCGAGCACGCCCTGCTGGGCCTGGCCGACCTGAACCGCATGATCCTGGTGGCGCGGGCGCTTGGCATATCGCCGGTCGTGCGGGTCCCCGATCACGGGTACGGGGACGTCCAGCGTATTCTCGACGCCGGAGCCGCCGGGCTGTTCTTCCCGCACGTGGCCAACCGGGGGGAGTGCGAACAGGTCGTCCGCCAGGCATCGCACCCTCCGTTCGGCACCCGGGGGGCCGGCGGCGGCATGCGGGCGGGCGACTGGGGAATGGCCGGCCGGGGGAGCGCGGACTACGTCAACGACGGCGCAGGCAAGGTGATGCGGATCCCGATGATCGAGGAAAGGGGCGCTGTCGACAACGCCGACGAGATCCTCGCGGTCGAAGGGGTCGACGGCGTTTTCATCGGCCCGGGAGACCTCTCGATGACCATGGGCAGGAAACCGGGCGACCCCGAAGTGCGCAGCGCCGTCGAGGAGGTGCTGAAGAAGGCGAAGGCCGCCCGGGTCCCGGTGGGAACGGTCGCGTCCGACGCGGGCGGTGCACGGCGGCTGATCGAGCAGGGCTATGACTTCATTCTCGTCAGCAACGACACGGGAATGCTCGCGAAGGCGGCGATGGCCCTGATCGACGACATCAAGGCCAGCCGGGGCTGATCTTCAGGGCACGCCCCCGCGCATGGCGGCCCAGGCGGGCGGGGATGTGCCAGATCCGGTGGCGGAGCGTTTCCGGGACGGCTCCCCGCAACGGCGGGTCGTCGCGGCGGCCGGGGAGGCGGGTCCAGGCGGCCAGGCCGGCGGCGGTGAGCCACGGCCGGCGCTCGCCGTGAGCGGCGGCCGTGGCTCACCGCGGACGGCGTCTCGCGCTATCCCTGGGTCTCGCGCTATCCCTGGCAGGACGGGCACCAGAACCTGAGTCGCTCCTGTCCCGGCGGTCCCTGCTCACCCCTCTTGATCATGGTCCCGCACCGCCGGCACGGCCGCCCCGCGCGCCCGTACACCCAGTTCTCCCGGCCCGGCCTGGTGTCTCCGGTCGTCACGTGCCCGAGCCGTGTCTTGTTCGCCTCGAGCAGCCGGTGTCCGAGGTCAACCAGAGCGGAAAGGTCCTCGACCGAGCCGACGGGCCGCGACGGATCGACACCGCGCAGGAACAGCGTTTCTGCCATGTAGACAGTGCCGAGGCCCGCCAGGTTGCGCTGGTCGAGCAGCGCCTCGCCGATCGGGCGCCCGGGATCGGCGGCGAGCCGGCGCACGGCCTCGGCCGCGTCCCAGTCCGGGCCGAGCAGGTCGGGTCCGAGGTGCCCTGTCACCCGGTCCTCCTTCGCGGTAGGCAGGACCTCGGTGATGCCGAGGAGGTAGCCCACGGCCTGCCACTGCGCGTTGGCCAGCACCAGCCGTACCTGGTGGGCGTTCCGGCGCGGCTCGCCGGCGCTCGCCGGGCGGATCCGCCAGGATCCGTCCATCTTCAGGTGCGTGTGCACGGTCAGGCCGTTCCCGGTACGGATCAGCAGGTGCTTGCCCCTGGCGACGGCCTCGGTCACCTGCTGCCCTCTGAGGTCGACCGCGGCGTACCTGGGCACGCGGAAGTCGCTGCGCGTCAGCACCCGCCCGCCGAGCGCCTCGTGCAGGCGGCGGGCGGTGTACCAGACGACATCACCTTCGGGCACGCCATCCAGCATGCCCCCTGCCGGGGACTCGATTGCGCGAAGGCCGGGCCGGCGTCTAGCCGTGTTCCGTGCCGGCGAAGTGCCCTGCGCCTAGGCCTGTGAGAAGTCGCGGCTTCCCGCAGGCCTCGGTGCGCGGCGGGGCGGTGAGCACGAGCAGCGCCTGCGACCGGTCCTCGGTGGACAGCGCCTGGCAGCCCACCTTGATTTCGCCGAGTTCGGGATGGATGAGCGCCTTGCGGTCCGCGAAGCGGCCGGCGATTTCGTGCCGGTCCCCCGATAAGCGCGCTTTGCATGGACGCTGCCAGCCAGCGGCGCCACGCGGCCTGAGCGGATTGCGTTATTTACATCTCTACGTTCGGTTCCGCGGCGCGGCGCCGGGGCGTCCGGGACGCCCGGGGCTGTGGCCCACCGCCCCGCTCTTCCTGGGTCTGTGGCCCACCGCCCCAGAAAGAACTGCCTCCGGCGGCCCGTGGTCCGCTGCGCCAACGGCAGGGAGATCGTGATTGCCTTCGGCCGGGAGGAGGCCCGCGGCCTGCCCGGCCAAGGTGCCCGCTCAATCCAGGGATGACGATCCCCTGCCAGGTTCAGGGATGACGATCCCCTGCCAGCCTTCCGGGGCGGTTCGGGATGCCCCGGCGGCTCCGCTCGCGGCCGGGCCGTGCCACCCGGCAGCCGGATCCCTGGCTGGGTTCTTATCAGGTGAGAATTACGCCCATCGAGTGTGCCGGTTGGTGAGGCGGGGCGCGTCGCGCCGGGCGGCATAGGCCAGCGTATGCCCGGATTGTAACAATCGTCCGTTATATGTATGCGGGCGCCCAGCGGCGAGGTGCGGTGAACCGTCAGGAACGGCGGCCGTTGTCCCAGCTCCCGTTGCCGTAGCCGCCGTAGCCGCCGTTGCCGTAGCCGCCGCTGCCGCCGTTGCCGTAGCCGCCGTCATAATCGCCGTTGCTGTTGCCGCCGTAACCGGACGGGCGCGGGGGGCGGCCGTATCGCTCCTCGTCCTGCTCCAGGGCGGGCCGGGACGGATAAGGCTGGCTGGAGTACGGATACGACGAGGCGGCCCCGCGGTCGTAGGGGTTCCGCCCCCCGCTGCCCGGTACGCCGCCCGGCGGCAGCGGCGTGCGCTGCGGCTGAGCGGGCTGCCGGGACTGCTGCGCCGACAGCGGTCCCGGCGGCTGTCCTGGCTGCGGGGCACCGTAGGCGGGGTAGCGGCCGGCCGCCGGCTGCGCATCGGCTTGGTACTGGCCGGCCACGTTGAACGTCTGGGTCTCCTCCGTCAGCGCGGCCTCGCGCCGCCGCGCCGAAGCCTGCGAGCGCCGCGCCACCCGGTAGGACCGGCCGTCGGTGTCAACCAGCGCCGCCCGCGAGTACGCCTTGCTGGTCAGCGGATCGTCGTCGGGGCTCGCCCAGCCGCCGCTGGTGCGGGTGGACCCGCGGGGGTCCGTCAGGTACCGGTCCGCCGGGTCGCCGCGCCCCCGCGCGGCCCCGGGCGCACCGGATAGCCCGGATGCCACAGGCGTACCGGGGGCGCCGAACCCGCCGGAAGCGCCGGGCGGGTTGCCCCTGCCGCTCGCCCGCGGGTCCGGATAGCCGCTGGCGGTCACCCGGTCGATGCGCTCGGTCCGTTCCGTCCAGTCGGGGCGTTCCGCGTGACGGTCGGCGCCGCGCGCGCCGTTCGGCTGGAAGCCGGGCTGCGCCGCACCGGGACGGACCGCGCTGGGCCCGGTGCCGGGCCACGCGGGGCTCGGCCCGGAGCCAGGCCGGGCCATCGGCCCCGAGCTGGAACCAGGCCTCGGCCCCGAGCTGGAACCAGGCCGGGTCATCGGCCCCGAGCTGGCCCCGGCTACGTAATCGCCCTGCCCCGGCGCTGCCCCGAGTCCCGGCGCTGCCCCGAGTCCCGGCGCCGGCCCCAGCCGCCCCGATCCGGTCCGCGGCTGGTCCGCCAGCGGCCGGCTGTCCGCCAGCCGCGATTCGCCCGCCGCCCGGGCGGCGCCGGACGGCCGTGCCATGGGACGGTTGTCCGGCGCCTGCAGGGGGTCAGCGTCCAGCGGCCCGCCCGTCGAGGTCAGCGGCCGGTCGGCCGCCACCGAGGCCCAGTAGTCCTCGTCCGACACGCCGTCGTCCGGCCAGATGTCGTCCCCCTTGTCCCGCCGGGCCGTCAGGCGCTGCCGCCACGCGCCGGTACCGCGTTCGCCCCTGTCCCCGCGGTCACGGCGCCTGCGCCCGCCGCCGCGCTCGCCCCGGCCGCCGCGCTCGCCCCGGTCGCCGTCGCGCTCTGGGGCCTCGTACGCCGCGGTCCCGTAGCCGTCGGTGCCGTAGCCGTCGGTGCCGTAGGAGTCGTCCTGCCGGTAGGACTCGTGCTGGCGGTAGGAGTCGTGCTGGCGGCCGTCACGGCCGTACCCGTCAGCCGGGCCACGTGCTCGCTGCGGGCCGCCGTCGAACCGGCCGCCGTCGAACCGGTCGGCCCCGCCATGCCCGGACCCGCCATGCCCGGACCGGCTGTATCCGGATTCCCCGTACCCGGACCCGCCGTACCCGGCGCCGGCCTCCCGGCTGTCCCGGCCGTCTCGCGGGTCCCGGCGGCCGCGGCCGCCGGGACGCTCGCCCGGCCGGGCGCCGGCGGCCCAGCGGCCCTTGATGCCCTCGGGGGAGAAGTACTCGTCAGGGGACCAGTTGTCGTCGTCCTGCTGGTAGTCGTCGGGCGCGTAGTCGTCATCGTCGTACCCGGCGTCCGCGCGCCGTCCGGCGTGGCTCCTGCCCCCGCGCTTATCCGGCCGCGAGGATAGGCGGCTCAAGAACGACATTCCACATCACCCGACAGAGCACGGCCTTGCGGTGGCGCTAGCGAGGCGCGCGCGGCCATCTACGCGAGCCTGCCCCCGTTTGTCGCGAGCGCCCTAAACCGGCACTGGTTCTATCGATTCTTACCGACGATGAGCAGTCGTGTCTGCCAGATCGCAAAGTTCGCCACCATGGAGGGCAAATAGGACACTCAGGACTTCGCGCTGACCGTCAGCCTGCCCCGCCCGATCGTCGCCGCGGCGATCGCCGTCCACGCCGACCGCAGCGACGTGCCGTCCGGCAGGTTCAGCACCGAGTTGAGGGCGTACACCGTGAACCGGTAGGTGTGGCCGCCCGGCCCGGGACACGGCGGGTCGTAGGCGGCCCGGCCCGCGCTGTTGCGCGCCTGCCGGGCCCCCGGCGGGAGCTGGCCTTCCAGGATGTTCGACGTCGCGGGCCTGATGTCGAAGACGATCCAGTACACGTACGGCGTGATCGGCGCGTCCGAGTCGTCGACCACGAGCGCGATGCTCTTGGTTCCGGGAGGGACGCCGGCCCAGCCGAGCGGCGGGTTGATCCCCTTGGGGTCGGCGCAGGTGTACCGCTGCGGCATCACGCCCTGTTCGAACGCGCCGCTGCTGACGGTCATCACGCTCGGCTCGGAGATCGTGATGCCGGAGCCGAGCAGGCCGCACCCGGTCAGCGGCCCCACGGCGCAGACCACCGCGACGGCCGCGGCCAGCCGCCGGGCACGCCGCACCAGGCGCCCGGCGCGCGTGTGGTCCACCTCTCACCTCCGCTGCCCGATCTTAGAGCCTCAGGCCCCGGCGAGTGCGGCCACAGCGGCCGACAGGCGGTCCGGCGGGAGCGTGAACGCCAGCCGCACGTGCGAGCTGGCGCCGCCGGTGACGCTCAGCAGCCGGCCCGGGATGAGCGCGACCCCGCGCCGCAGCGCGGCCTGCGCGAACGCGCCCGAGTCCGCCCGTCCGGGCAGCCGCGCCCAGATCGTCAGCCCCCCGGACGGCGCCGCCCACTCCCACCCCGGCAGCTCCGCGCGCAGCGCCGTGGCCATCGCCTCGTACCGGGGCCGCAGCCATTCCGTCCGCCATTTGATGATCTCATCGTGCCGCCCGGCGACCAGTGCGGCCGCGATCCCCTGCTGGTGGACCGGGCTGCCCAGGTCGGCGGCCGCCTTGGCCGCGGCGAGCCGCGCGGCGATCCCCGCGTGCGCCCGCACCCAGCCGATCCGCAGCCCGCCCCAGTACAGCTTGGACAGCGAGCCGACGGTCACGATGTTCGGCGAGTCCGGGGCCAGGGCGGCCAGCGGAACCGGCGCCGGCGCGTCCGCCAGCGGCAGGTCCGCCAGCGTCATGTCGTCGATGAACGTGACGTCCGGGTGGCGCGCGGCGAGCGCGGCGAGCGCCTCCCGGTCCGGGGCCGGCATGGTGCGCCCGGTGGGGTTGTGATGGGTAGGGGTCAGGTAGACGAGCGCGGGACAGTGCGCCGTGACGACAGCGGCGAGCCGGGAGACGTCGCCCGGCGGTATCCCGACCGGGCGAGCGCCCGACCGGTGCAGCGCGTCGAGCGCCCCGGGAAAGGCGGGGTCCTCGGCCACAGCCGCCTGCCCGGTCACCACCTCGGTGCGGACCAGCAAGTCGATCGCCTGCTGCGCGCCGCTCGTGATCGCCACCTGCTCCGGCGTCGCGGGGATCCCGTGCCGCTCGGTCAGCATGTCCGCGATCGCGGCCCGCAGCCGCGGCAGCCCGTACGGCTGGTATCCCGTACCCGCGGCGAGCGCCCGTCGCTCCGGCGCGCTCAGCACCGACGACGGGTCGTCCAGCGCCGCCGCCACCTGCGGCGCGCACTGCACCGCGGCCAGCGTCAGGTCGATGGCGTCCGACGCCTCCAGCATCCCGGTGAAGAAGCCGTTGGCGCGGTGCGTCGCGGCCGGCGTGGTGCGGTGCGGCACGATCCGGGTGCCCGAGCCCTGGCGGCTTTCCGCCATCCCGTCATCGCGCAGCAGCTGGTAGGCCATCGCGACCGTGTTGCGGCTGACCGACAGGGCGGCGGCCAGTTCCCGTTCCGGCGGCAGCCGCGTGCCCGCCGGCAGCGCTCCGGTGTCGGCCAGCCGCCCGATCCGCCCCGCGAGCAGGCGGTAGAGCGGCCCGTCGGCGGCCGCCCAGCGGCCGAGCAGGTCGGCGAGGGCCGGGCCGCTAAGCCGGGCCACTTCGCCGTTGATTGGCACTGTCACAACAGAGCCAATAATGCCACAGTCGGCCGCATGATGATATTCGCAGCCAGCGCGGCCGCCGGCGTCGCCGTGCTGGCGCTGCTCTGCCGGGTCGCCGCGGCGGGCTTCCGATACGGCGACCGGTCAGCCGACGCCAGGGTCAGCGCCGTCCTCCGCGACGCGGGGCAGCCCGACGAGCCACGGCCGGTGGTGGCCGTGACCGTGCGCAACCCGGCGGGAACGCCGGTGCTCGCGGGCGCGAGCGCCCGCCGGGCCCGCCTGCCGCACTGGCTGGGCGGCACCCTGGACGTCACCGTTCCCCGCCGCACGCGGCGCCGCGCGTTCCGCCCGGGCGCGTACGCTACCGTCGGCGTCGTGCCCGGCGAAGCGGCTGCCCGCCTCGCGGTCCCCGTGCCCGCGCCGGCCGCCCGCTACCGGCTCACCGTCGCCGTCGGCCAGTCAGGCGGCCGCCTGCGGGTCCACCGCCTGCTCGTGGTGCCTGCCCGCTTTCCGCTCGCGCGAAGCAACGGTCCCGTTCGGGAAAATCTCCCCCGTTAGCCCGAACGCACGCGGCTGACTCTTCCCGGCACCCGCCCCGCTGTCCGCGGGCGTGACCGCGAGCCCGGACCGGATAGCCGTGCCCGGGCGCCCCGCTCACCGGTAGCGCGGATGCACCGGGTAGGCGGGCGGCGGGGAGGCGGCGCGCACCAGCAGTCCGATGACCGCGCCGGCCAGGAAGCCGAAGACGTGCGCCAGGTACGCGACCGCGCCCGCGCCCGCGGCGGCGTAGCCCGCGGAGTACGCCCACTGCAGGACGAACCATGAGCCGAGCACCAGCCACGCCGGGATGCGCACCGGGATGAAGAACAGGAAGGGCAGCAGTGACCAGACCTTCGCCCGCGGGTAGAGCACGAGGTAGGCGCCGAGCACCCCGGCGATGGCGCCGGACGCCCCGATGAGCGGCTGGGCCGACGTCTGGTTGGCGAACGCGAACCCGTAGGCGGCCACGTACCCGCAGAGCAGGTAGAACAGCAGGTACGGGACCTTGCGGAACCGGTCCTCGACGTTGTTGCCGAAGATGACGAGGAACAGCATGTTCCCCAGCAGGTGCAGCCACCCCGCGTGCAGGAACATGGAGAACAGCACCGAAAGGGCCGGCACCTTGTGATACGCCGGCCGTCCGGCATAGCAGGTGCCGGGGGCCGGCCCGGGCTGGCCGGTCGCCACCAGGGGAAGCTGACGATCGGTGACCAGCTCGCGCGGGATCGCCGCGTAGCGGTCGTAGAACGCCTGCTGGCTGCACAGCTGCGCCTGGCCGGACGCGCCGGTGACGGAGTCCTGTGAGCCCGGGGTGAGCAGCAGCACGATGACGTTGGCGGCCACTAGAAGATAGGTGACCCACGGGGTACGGCGGACCGGGTTGACGTCATGGACCGGGAGCACCACCCCTTCACGATAGGCCCCGTACACTGGGTGGGCGTGTCCGTACCCGGCATAACGTTCCGGCTGCTGGGCGGCGCCGAGGCGGCCGCGGGCGAAGACGACCTGAGCGCGCTCCGCGGCGAGGTGTACGGACCGGACGGCGATGCCGGGTTCGGCAGGCGGCTGCGGGTGTGGCGCCGTCAGCCGGGGTTCGTGCTCGCCGAGGCGCGCCACGGCGGGTACCTGGTCGGCTTCGCGGCCGGGATGCCGCTGCGCCCGTCGACCTCCTGGTGGAAGCACCTGACGACCCCGCTGCCGGCCGAGGTCACCACCGAGCATCCCGGCCGCACCTTCGCCCTGACCGAACTCCTGGTGCGCGCGCCCTGGCGGCGGCAGGGCATCGGCCGCGGGCTGCACGACCTCATCCTCGACCCGGCGGCCAGGCCCGAGGAACGGGCGACGCTCACCGTCCCGCCGCGGGCCGGCGCGGCCCAGCGCGCGTTCCGGAAATGGGGCTGGCGGCGGGTCGCGCGCACCCGCGGCCCGGACCCTGAAGCGCCGGTTCTCGATCTCCTGGTCAAAGACCTTCACGGCCGGTAAGCGAACGTGGCGGCAGACGTTCCCCGCACCGGCCTCCGCTCCCGCCCCCGGCCCCGCCCCGGCTCCGGCTCCGGCTCCGCTCCCGGCCCCGGCCCCGGCTCCGCCCCCGGCTCCGGCTCCCCCTCCCGCCCCTGCTCCCGGCCTGAGCGATTCACAGTCATCCGGCGGGCGTATTTGCGGCCGGAGCGATAGACCCCGGCCGCAGCCGAGCCTAGGCTCGACATCGAGGCTCATCCAAGCAAGCAGGGGAACGCGCATGACCGTGATCGAAGCCGACAAGCACCAGGCCGAGGACTACGCGGAGGCGGAGGCGCGGCTGCGGCGCGAGCTCGCGGCCGTCTACCGGCTCGTCGCGCATTTCAAGATGACCGACCTGATCTACAACCACATCTCGGTCCGGCTGCCAGGCCCGGAACACCGGTTCCTGCTCAACCCCTACGGCCTGCTGTATGAGGAGATCACCGCGTCCAACCTGGTCATCGTCGGCCTGGACGGCGAGCTGGTCACCGACGGGCCGTGGCGGGTCAACCCGGCCGGTTTCGTGATCCACAGCGCGATCCACGAAAGCCGCGAGGACGCGCTGTGCGTGCTGCACACGCACAGCAGGGCCGGCTGCGCGGTCGCGGCGCAATCTCACGGCCTGCTCCCGCTCAACCAGATGTCGCTGGAGTTCTACAACCGGGTCGCCTACCACGACTACGAGGGCATCGCGCTGTCCAACGCGGAGAAGAAGCGCCTGGTCGCCGACCTCGGCGACAAGCCGGTCATGATCTTGCGCAACCATGGCCTGCTCACCGTCGGGAAGACCCCCGGCCAGGCGTTCCTGCGGATGTTCTACCTGGAGCGCGCCTGCCAGATCCAGGTCGACGCGATGGCCGGGGGAGCGCCGCTGGTGACGCCGCCGCCGGAGGTCTGCGAGCGCACCGCCCGGCAGTTCGAGGGCGACCACAGCCAGGACGACTACGGCGACGATGCCGCGCCGGACCTCGCCTGGGAGGCCATGCTGCGCCTGGTCGAGCGTATCGCCCCGGACTACAAGGACTGAGCGCCCGGAAGTCGTCCTCGTCAGCCGATGGCGCCTTCGGCCTGGATAGAGCATGCCGTTGGCGCCATCGGCAGACCGGAAAAGGGGGGATCCCCCATGCAAGGCGCCGAACTGAACCCGCGGCTGCCCCTTTCGGAAGGCTTAGCGGCCCCTTTCGGAAGGCTTGCCGGCGAATATCCGGCATTCCATGCGAAGAGCATTTTGTCCGTTCCCGTCGCGCTTCAAAGGGAACGCGGGAGCGTACTATTGAGGGCACGCAGGGCGAGCCGGAGTAGCGGAGGCTGCGATGGGACTGCGATCGCGTCGACGGAGCATCGTGGTGTGGAGTTCGTCCGCCGGCCCGGGCCGCAGGCACAACATCACGGCGTTCCCGCGGCCCGCGCGCACCGGGAATGTGCGCAGGCTTATCCGTACTGGCGCGCTGCTCACCATCGTCGGCCTGCTGCGCCTGGCGGGCGCCCTGCGCTTCCGCTGGCGGCCCGTGCTGGCCGGAGGGGTGCTCACCGTGGCCGGCGTCGTGCTGCGCGGCAGCACGGGCGGCCTGGTTTTCGTCCCCGGACTCCTGTTCTTCTATTCCGCCCTGCTCATCGAAGGCCCCGACGCGGGCCGCGAGCAGCACTCCCAGCTAGAGCGCGAGCTGGCCGGGTACTCAACCCCGGCCCAGCGATGCGACCTGGAAGCGACCCTTGACCGGTACCCGGACAGCGTCACGTGCGAGCTGCGCGACATCCTCGCCAGGCAGGCCATGGCCGCGGGCAACAACGGGATCCCGGGCACCGGACGGTGCTGATCCCGGG
Organism: Trebonia sp.; assembly: GCA_035294225.1. GTDB lineage: Bacteria > Actinomycetota > Actinomycetes > Streptosporangiales > Streptosporangiaceae > Trebonia. The sequence continues at coordinate 21,029 of DATGLH010000151.1, read as the reverse complement.
CACCGGACGGGACTGAGGCCACGGACTGAGGCCACGGACTGAGGCCGGCCTAGGGCCGTGAACGCTCAGGCCGGGCCGGCTGCGCTGTCGCCGGGTGACATTTCCGCGCGGCGCCTGCCGCCGCGGGATCACATCCAGCCCGGGGCCGCCCCCGCCGGACCGTGCCGGCGGGGGCGCCCCCGGGCCGCAGGCGAGGAACTGGCCACGGTTCCCGGCGGCCTGGCCGCGGGGAAGGGCTGCCGCCCGGCACGGAGCCGTAACCCGCGATATCCCGCGTCTGGCGGCAGCCCGTCCGGCCCGTCCGGCCCGTCCGGCTCATTCGGCGCGCAGGGCGGCAGCGGTGCGGGCGTTCGCCGCCCACGACGCCGGGGCGAGAGCGCCCGCGACCGCGATCACCAGGCCCGCGAGGGCCAGGATGACCATCTCCGGGGGCGAGAACACCGAGCTGACCGACGACGGCAGGTCCGAGTTGGCCGCGTGCGCCATCGCGGGGAGCACGCCGTGGTGCAGCGCGATGCCGGCCGGGACCGCGATGATGCCGGCGATCAGGCCGGTGATGCCAACCGAGCAGACCACCATCGTGAGCGTCTGCCGCGGGGTCATGCCCAGGGCCTTGAACACGCCGAGGTCGTGGGCGCGCTCGCGGATCTGGAGGGCGACCGTGTTGAGCACGCCGAGGCCCGCGACGACGATGATCAGCAGCGTGAGCATGGCGACCAGGGCGAGGACCGCGAACAGTGCCCTGCCGCTGCCGCCCTGGGAGCTGACCTCGTAGCCGTCGCCGAGGGCGGCGCTCAGGCCGGCGGCGTAGGTGTCGGCGCTGACGCCCGGCTTGAGCGAGATCTCGTAGCGGCCGGCGCCGCCGGCCGCCGGGTCCACCGCGGCGAGGGTGGCCGGGGACATGTAGATGTCCACGTCGTTGCCTGGCGCGAACACCTCGCCGGCGATCTTGACCGTTACCCTGGCGCTGCCGTCGGCCAGCGTGTACGTGTCACCGACCCTGGTACCGGTGTCGGTCAGGAACAGCGTGTTGACGTCGATCTCCCGGGCGCCCGGCGACTGCGAGTACCAGGTGCCGGAGATCAGCGCCAGGCCGGACCAGGCCGGGTCGCCGCCGCCGTAGGCGGTGACCTGCGCGCCGCCGTTGCCGCTGCTCAGGCCGGGCAGCGGCAGGTTGTCGTTCGTCACCGTCAGGTAGTGCTCCGTGCCCGGCCGGGCGCCGATCGCGGTGGTGATGGCGTGCTGCTGGGCTGGCGTCAGGCGGGCGCCGGGCCCGATGACGGCATGGAGCCGCCTCTTGTCCGCGGAGGCCTTGACGGAGCCGCTGCCCGCGCCCCCGGGACCGCCCGCGCCGCCGGGACCGCCCGCGCCGCCCGCGCCGCCAGGGCCGCCGGGAGGGGCGGTCACGCCCGGCGGCAGAGCGGAGACCATCACCGGCATCGTCGCGGCCCGGGAGATGTCGTTGTATACCCGGTCCAGCGAGCTCGACAGCCCGGCGCCGAACGTGACCGCCGCCGCGCCGAACAGCACCGCGACCAGCGTCACGAGGGTACGCCCCGGCCGGGCCGCGGGCAGGGCGAAGCCGAGGGTGACCGCCCGGGGCACGCCGGTCAGCCGGGCGAGGGCGCGCTGGAGGAGGAAGCCGTGCCCCGGCCGCGGCGCCCGGCCGGCCGCGATCGCCTGCACCGGGGGCATGCGGCCAGCCCGCGACGCCGGGCCGGCCGCGGCGGCGACGGTGAGCGCCAGCACGGCCAGCGGCACCGCGAGGTCCACCCAGAACGGTACGCCGAGCACGCCCACCTGGTACACCTGCGCGTTCTGCCGGTACAGCGGCGCGGCCAGCAGGTTGCCGCAGACCGCGCCGGCGACAGCGCCGCCGACCGCGGGCACCGCGACGAGCAGCACGTAGCAGGCGACGACCTGGGATGGCGTGAAGCCGATGGACTTCAGCACGCCGATCCGCGTCGTGCCCGCGACGACCGCGCCGCCGGCCACGTTGACCACGATCAGCACCGAGATGGCCAGCGCGAGCACGCCGAACGCGATGATGAACGGCACCCAGGGCGCCACGCTGGACTGCTCGGACTGGCGGACGTCGAGGTAAGAGACGGCGCCGGTCACCGCGCCGTCCGGCAGCGCGGCCTTGACCGCGCCGATGTCCGCGGTGATGTCCTGTGCGGTGGCGCTGTCCGCGAACCGGTACAGCAGCTGCGCCTGCCCGGTCCCGGCGGCCCCGGCGATGGCGCTCATCTCGGCGGGGAGCACCCAGGCGTCGGCGGTGTTCGTGACCGAGTTCGCGATGCCGACGATGGTCATGGCGTGGCTGCCGACGATGATCGTGGCGCCGAGCTGGCCGGGCGCGCTGGATGAGATGACGGCCTGGCTGTCGCCGGCCGCCCAGTGACCGGACTGGAGCGTCAGCTGGTCCACCGGCCCGCCGGGCGAGGGGCGGCCGACGAGGTTCAGCGGGGTGGTGATCGTGCCGCTGATCCCCGGGATCCGGAGCTGGGCGGTGACGCTCTCCGCGGCATACGGTCCGGCGACGGCGGTGACGCCCTTCACCGTCGCGGCGGCCGTGACCTGCGAAGCGGAAGCGATCCTGGTGTCCACCGTGACCGCGACGTCCGCGCCGTGCTGCGCCGCGAACGCGTGGTCGAACGGGCTGTGCGCGTCGGCGAGCATGCCAAGCGCGAGCGTCGAGGCAGCGGTGGCGGCGAGGACGACCAGGGCGATGATGACGGCCTGGAGTCTGCGCCCGCCAAGGGCGCCGCGGGCGGCACGGAAGACGGCGCTCATGACAGTGACACCGGGGTGTCCGAGGCGATCCGCCCGTCGGCGATGCGCACGACCCGCCGCGCGTACCGGTGGGCGAGCTCGGGGCTGTGCGTGACGACGATCAGCGTCTGGCCTGCCGCGTTGAGGTCGAGCAGCAGCCGGCCGATCTCCTCGCCGGCGGCGGTGTCGACCGCGCCGGTCGGCTCGTCGGCGAGCAGCAGCGACGGGCGGTTGACCAGCGCCCGCGCGATCGCGACCCGCTGCCGCTCGCCGCCGGACAGCCGGGCCGGGTAGGCGTCCCGCCGGTGCCCGATCCCGAGGGCGGCGATCAGCTCGTCGGCCCGCCGCCGGGCCTCGCGCGCCTTCACCCCCGCGAGCTGGGCGGGCAGCAGCACGTTGTCGGTCACCGTCATGTCGTCCAGGAGGTTGAAGAACTGGAAGATCATGCCGACCTGCCGCCGCCGGAACCGCGCGGCGCCGGCCTCGCTGAGCGTGTCCACCCGTTCGTCGCCGACCCTGACCGCACCGCTCGTGGGGCGGTCCAGCCCGGCGATGAGGTTGAGCAGCGTGGACTTGCCCGACCCGGACGGCCCCATGACGGCGACCGCCTCGCCCGCGCCGACGCGCAGGCTCACGCCGTCGACCGCCGGCGCCGCCGTGCCGTCGTAACGCTTGGTGACGCTCTCCAGCTGAACTAGCGTATCCATGGCTGGCGACGCTAGCGCGGCGCGCTGCCGGCCCGCGTCGCTCGCGGTATTGATTATCCGTAACGTACCGGGCTGACTCGCCGGCCTCGATCATCCTTCCGATGTAGCCGGGTTACGCGGTCAGGCGGATGCCGGCGCCGGGGTCCGCGGATCACAATGACGGGGTGGCAGAACGTACCGGCAGGCTGCTCGCCTCCCTCCGGCGCGCCGAACCGCCCGGCGCGCCGCCGTCTGGCTGGGCGCTCGCGTTCGACGCCGCCGTCGCGGCGGGCGCGGCGGTCGGCGCGGTCTACGAGACGGTGGAGCACTCCATCGCGGCGACCGTCGTGTTGCCTGCCGTGTCCGGTCCCCTTGGCGGCCCGCTCACGCCGTGGCCGTACGGGCTTGGCGGCCTGCTGCTGACCCATCCCGCCCACGCGGGGTTCGGTGCGCTCATCGTCGCGGCGATGACCGCGCTGCCGCTCGCCGTGCGGCGGCTGTACCCGATCAGCGTGTGGCTCGTCATCGCCGCCGCGATCGTGGCCGTCCACCTCCGCTCCGGTTACGTGCCGCCGGTCGCGCTCGGCACCGCCGTCTACGCGGCCTACAGCGCGATCACCCACTCCCGGTACCGGAACCTGGCGATCGCCGTGGTGGCCGCGGTCACCTTCCTGGCCGTCGGGACGCTCGGCAACGAGCTGCCCCGGTTCCCCGTCCGGCTCACGGCCATCCTCGCGATCGTGCCCGCGGCCGCGGCGGGCCTCGGCATCCGCGTGCTGCGCCGGCGGCTCGCCGACTCCGCCGACCGGTTGCGCCGCGCCGGCGAGGAGGCCGCGGCGGCGACGGAGCGGGCCCTGGCGGCCGAGCGGGCTCGGATCGCCTCCGAACTCCATGACGTGGTCACGCACAACGTGTCGGTCATGATCGTCCAGGCCGGCGCCGCGCGGAAGATCCTCGCCCTCTCCCCAGCCGACGCCGAAGACGCCCTGCTCGCGGTGGAGTCGACCGGCCGCGAGGCGATGACCGAACTGCGCAACCTCCTGGGCGTGCTTAGCCCGCCGGCCGGCGGGGCGGGCACCGGCGCCAGCAGCGCCGGCGGGCTGCCGCCGGCGCTGCGGCCGCAGCCCGGGCTCGGCGAGCTCGACACGCTGATCAGCCGGGTATCGGCGGCCGGCCTGCCGGTCGAACTGACCGTCGCCGGCGAGCCCCGGCCGCTGCCGCCGGGGCCGGACCTGGCCGCCTACCGCGTGGTGCAGGAGGGACTGACGAACGTGCTGCGGCACGCGGGGAGAGCCACCGCGAGCGTCGGCGTGCGGTGGGGAGAGCAGCTGGTGATAACGGTTACCGACGACGGCGCCGGCGGCGATGACGGTGACAGGGTGCGGTCAGGCGCCGCCGCGGCACCGGGCCGCGGGCTGCTCGGTCTCCGGGAGCGGGTGGCGCTCTACGGTGGGGAGCTCACGGCCGGGCCGCTGCCGGGCGGCGGATGGCAGGTCCGGGCGGCCATGCCAACCGGAGGCTGGGGCGCGCCATGACCGGAGAGGCGGCTGGCGCGGGCGTCCCGTCCGGCGGTTCGTCCGGCGGCACGGCGGCTGACCGCGCCCGGCCCCTGACCGTCGTGATCGCCGACGACCAGGCCCTGGTGCGGAGCGGCTTCCGGCTCATCCTCAAGGCGGCCGGCGTCAACGTGGTCGCCGAGGCCGCCGACGGCGAGCAGGCGGTCGCCGCGGTGCTTGAGCACCAGCCCGACGTCGTGCTGCTGGACATCAGGATGCCCCGGCTGGACGGCATCGAAGCCACCCGGCGCATCGTCGCCAGATGGCCGTGCCCGCCGCCCCCCGCGGTGGGCGGCGCCTTCCCCTCCCCGGACCCCGAACCCGCCGACGGCCGCCCGCGCATCATCATCTTGACCACGTTCGACCTGGACGAGTACGTGTACGCGGCGCTCGCCGCCGGGGCGAGCGGGTTCCTGCTCAAGGACGTGACCCCCGAGCACCTGGTCGCGGCCATCCAGCTGGTCCGTACCGGCGACGCGCTCCTGGCCCCGTCGATCACCCGCCGCCTGGTCGAGCGCTTCGCGGGTTCGCCGGGGCAGCCGCGGCCGGGCGGCCCGGGCACGCCGGACGGCGCGGCCGGGCCGGGCACGGCGCGGCGGCCGGACACGCGAGGCCGTGACATATCGGCGCTGACCCCCCGCGAACTCCAGGTGCTCGGCCTGGTCGCGCGCGGCATGTCCAACGCCGAAATCGCGGCGTCCTTGTTCCTCAGCGAGGCGACGGTGAAGACCCACGTGGCCCGCATCCTGGCCAAGCTGGGCCTGCGCGACCGCGTCCAGGCTGTCGTCCTCGCCTACGAGTCCGGCCTGGTCTCGCCCGGCACGTAACCCCGGGCGGCCTCGTCAGGCCCGTGGTCAGGCCGAGCGCTGGCGCTCCCTGAGCGCCTCGCGGTATTCGGCCACCACCAGCTCGGTCAGCTCCTCCGCCGAGGTCTCCTCGGTCCGCTTGTCCAGCGTGATCCGGCCGCCCTGGATCATGTTGACCCGGTCGCACACCTCGAGCACCTGCGCGTAGTTGTGCGCGATGATGATGATCGAGACGTTGCCTTCGCGCTTGAGCCGTGCGATCAGGTCCAGGATGAGCGCGCCCTCCTTGACGCCCATCGCGGCCAGCGGCTCGTCCAGGAGCAGGATCTTCGGGTTCGAGAACACCGAGCGGGCCACCGCGATCGCCTGGCGCTGCCCGCCGGAGAGCATGGCCACCGGCGCGTTCACCGACGGGATCTGCACGCCCATCTCGTCAAGGTGTTCCCTGGCCTCCTTCCGCATGGCCTGGTTCCGCACCAGCGGCCAGCGGATCTTCTCCCGGTTGAGGAACATGTTCTGGAACACCGTGAGCTGGTTGACCAGGGCAAGGTCCTGGTAGACGGCGTCGATGCCGAGCGACCTGGCGTGGTCGACCGACTTCAGCACGATCTCCCGGCCCTCCAGGAAGATCCGGCCGGAAGTGGGCTGCTGGAAGCCGCACAGGATCTTGAGCAAGGTGGACTTGCCGGCGCCGTTGTCGCCGATGAGCCCGAGCACCTCGCCGCGCGCCAGCCGCAGGTTCACGTCGGTCAGCGCGGTCACCGCGCCGTAGTTCTTGGCGATGTGCTCGCAGCGGAGGATGTCTGCGCCCGGGGGCACGAGTTCCGCCTGGCTGCCCGGTGTGGTCGCGGTCATGTCAGCGCTGTCCCCTTTCCCGCAGCCTCGTGAGCTGTACGTTCGCCACCATGGCGACGAGGATCGCCGCGCCGAAGATGATGTTCAGCGGGTCGGCGTTCACGCCGATGAGCGGGAACCCGTCGAGCAGGATGCCCAGCACCACCGCGCCGAAGAAGGCGCCCAGGATCGTCCCCACGCCGCCCAGCATCGCGGTGCCGCCGATCACCGCCGCGGTGACCGCGTAGAACATCCACTGGTACGAGCCCGCCGTGGGGGCGATGTTGTCCGTGTAGTACATCTGCTGGAGGCCGACGAGCGCGCCGAGCAGCCCGGTGATCATGAAGTTGCCGTACTTGATCCGGCCGACGTTGATGCCGGCCTCGCGCGCCCCGAGCAGGTTCCCGCCCACGGAGACCGTGTGCAGGCCCCAGCGGGTCCTGGTCAGCACGACATGGAAGACCGCGGTGAGCGCGACCGCCCAGACGATCGGCGCCCACGCGTAGTTGCTGATCCACTTGCCGATGCCCAGCACGTCCGCCGGGACGGCCGCCGGCTGGTCGTGGGAGGTCGTGTTGATGAGCCCGAGCAGGATGAACCCCGTGCCCAGCGTGGTGATGAACGAGGGCACGCCGACCGTGACCGTGAAGAAGCCGTTGACCCAGCCGACCGCGACCCCCAGCAGCAGCGCGAAAAGGATCGCGAGCAGGCCGGGGAAGCCGTAGAAGTCGGTCAGGTAGTGCATGAGGAAAGGGGCGAACCCGACGACGAAGCCGACCGACAGGTCGATCTCGCCGCAGATCAGCAGGAAGACCTCGCCCAGCGCGATGATGGCGTAGGGGGCCACGTCGTCGGACCACAGCGTGACCTGGTTCGACTTTGAGGTGAAGTCCGATCCCTTGGCGATCAGGAAGTACAGGAACAGCGCCACGGCGATCACGAACACGGTCGCCTCGCGCTGCCGCCCGAGCACGCGCAGGGCTCGGGTCAGCGCTCCGCCGAGGCCGCCGCCGGCACCCGGTTGCCCGCGCTGCGGGACGCCGGTCTCGCCTATGGTTCGATGGACCGTCTCACTCACTTGGGACTCATCTCCGCATTTTCCCTCGGCATGCTGCCGCTACCCACGGGTTCGCGCCCGTGACAGCACGATTCACCGCGGGTAACCCCGTGTCAACCCCGCGTCCGCCGGGGCGGGCAGGCCGGTACCGGCCTGCCCGCCCCGGCGCGGACGGGGCATCACGTGCTCGTCGTCGCCATCGGCTGGTTGATGGGCCCCGCGGGCCGCGGGATGTACATCTCAGCCGAGGAGCCGCCCTGGTAGCGGCTGTTCTTCAGCATCTGGCCGACGTTGCTCGGGGTCAGCACGGTCAGGCCGGTGTCGGTGTCCGGCGGCGCGAGCTGGCCGCCGGACAGGTTGTACAGGTAGAGGTAGAGGACCGGCAGGAAGCCCTGCAGGTACGGGTCCTGGAAGATGGAGAACTTCAGCTTGCCGCTCTGCAGGGCGCTGAGCGTCCGCGGGTCGGTGTCGAAACCCCCGGCCGGGATCGACAGGCCGGCCCCGGCGAGGGCCGCGGCGAGGTTCGCGGTGGACCCCGAGTCCACGGCGAACGCGCCCTTGAGGGTGGACTTGTGCCCGAGCAGGTACGACTTCTCCATCGACAGCTCGGTGGAGTCGACCGTGGTGGTCGCGATCTCGTCCACCGTGTAGCTGCTGCCGAGCACCGATTTCGCGCCGTCGAAGCGGGGCTGGATGTTGCCGGTTCCCGGGGTCGCGATGAAGATCACGATGTGGCCGCCGCCCGGCACGAGCGTCTTGATCTGCTCGCCCATGGCCTGCCCGGACAGGTAGAGGGCCTGCCCGACGTAGGCCAGCCGGTTGGTGAAGATCTCGGGTACCCCGTTTTTGTAGATCCCGTCGGCGTTGTAGGTGACCACCGGGATGCCGGCGTCCATGGCATTCTTCACCGGAGTGGTCATCGAGGAGTCGATCACCGACGTCGCGATCCCGGCCGCCTTGGCGGAGATCGCGGTGTTCATGGCGCTGACCATCTCGGAGTCGGCCGAGGTGGCAGAGCCGCTCCAGACCGGCGTCGGCAGCCCGAGCAGCGTCGCCGCATCGGCGAACCCGTACTTGGTCGGGGTGAAGAACTCGTTCGTGTCGGCGTGGTTCACGAAGTAGTACTTCTGGTTGGGCACTGCCGGGAAGGGGTTCTTGCCGCTGCTGGTGCTGCTTACCGCCGCCGAGGTGCTGCTCGACGAACTGCACGCGGCGAGCAGCGCCGACGCGGCGGCCGTCGCGCTCACCAGCCCGGTGCCGGCGAGCAGCCTGCGCCGGGTGGGCCCGTCCCTCATGTTGAGTGTCTCTATTGCCTCTTCGACCTTCGGGGCCACTTTGCCCATGCGGACCTCCGGGTTCACCTGCCATGTTCATGTCCGATGTGAGCGGTCACATCGGACCCCTTGTGCGGGACGCTAGAACACGGGAAGGTTCACCGTCAATGGGTGTGAAGCTTTCGATGCACCATCTACACCGGAGACGCCCATGCCGTGACCCGCTCCGTCGGCCGTCGCATCTTGTGCGCCATTCGGGCCGATCTCGCGTCATTTGTCACGATCGGCGCGCCCTTCCGCCGGGGTTCGCGGACGATGGACGTAACGACGTGCGGTGCCGGCCCGCCCGGGCCCGGCCCGGCCCGGGAAAGCGGAAACAGCGGAAACCCCGCCGCTCAGCCGCTGTGATCCGGTTACCCGCAACCGACGGCGGCGCCTTCGCGCGCCACAATGTCTTCCATGACGCAGGGCACGAACAGGCGGGCGGCCATGGCGACGGCGCTGTCGCTGTCCCGGCACGCCGCCACGGCGGTGGCGGCCGGACGGGTGGCGCTCGGCGCGGCCGCGCTGGCCCGCCCCTCGGTGCCCGCGCGCCCGTGGGTGGGCGCGTCAGCGGATGAGCTGGGCGCCCGGGTCTTCGGGCGCGCGCTCGGCGCGCGCGATCTCGCCCTCGGGCTCGGGGCGCTCGCCGCGCTGCGGACCGGGCCCGCGGCGGCTGCCGCGTGGTTCGCCGCGGGCGCGCTGTCCGACGCCCTGGACACGGCGGTGACCGCGGCGGCGTGGCCGCGGCTTCCGCGCGCCACCCGGTGGCTGATCGCCGCGGCGGCGGGCAGCGCGGCGGTCGCGGGCGCCGCCGGGGCGCTGGCCCTGCTCCTGGAGCGGCCTTAGAGTGACCCGGCCCGGAATCCCGTCACCGGCGCCGCCGCGCCGCGGGTACGGTCCGCGAGCCGGGCATACCGGGGCCGCGCATGTCAGCCGCGTCCTCGCGAGCCTCCCGGCAGGCGAGGGGATCACCGCCGCCCTCGCCCGCCGGGAGGGCGCCGGCAAGGCCGCCCTGCCGCGCATGGCCCCGGGCGGCCTCGGTCCGCCGCCCGGCATGGCATGGCCCCGGGCGGCCTCGGTCCGCCGCCCGGCATGATAACAGCAACAGGCGGGATCGCCGCGGCCGGGAAGTCCCCGCGTCGGCGGGGGACTGAAACCTGCTTATCCCGAACGCAGGCGCGGGCAAGCCCGCGATGCCCGGCGAGCCTGCCCGGGGTTTCGCGGCGCGGCCGGGGCGCCCGGGCGGGCCGGCCGCGCCCCCGTCCGGGCGCGGGCCGGGCGGGCCGCGGCTGCGCCCTCGTCCGGATAACCGGTACTATACCGGATATGCTACCGAGTGAAGGCGTCCGATGAGCGTCAGGCACGCGCTGCTGGCGCTGCTCACCGAGGGCCCCAAGTACGGCCTGCAACTCCGTGAGGAGTTCGAGGCGCGCACCGGCGAGGTGTGGCCGCTGAACGTGGGCCAGGTGTACACCACCCTGCGGCGGCTGGAACGGGACGGCATGGTGGCCGCGCTCGGGGACGCGGAGTCCGGCGGGGGCGGACCCCAGAAGGCCTACCGGATCACCCCCGCGGGCGAGGCGGAACTCGCCGGGTGGCTGCGCGTGCCGCCGGACCTGAGCTCCCCGCCGCGTGATGAGCTGGTCATGAAGGTGCTGGTGGCGGCCCGGGTCCCGGGCACCGACACGCAGGAGGTCGTCCGGGCGCACCGTCAGTACCTAGTGCGGCTCATGCGGGGGTGGACCCGGCTGAAGGAGCAGGAAGCCGCGTCCGACCTGGCGTTTTCCCTGGTGGTGGACGCCGAACTCCTCCGGCTTGACTCCCTGGTCCGCTGGCTGGACGCGGCCGGGGAACGGCTGCGGCGCGCCGCGGCCGGCGGCTGGCCGCCCGCGCCGGCGGTGCCGGCGTCCCCGCGGGTGCTGCGCCGGCGGGGACCGGGGGGAAGGCGGTGAGCAGGCACGTTGCCGCGGTGCCCGCGCGGCACGTTCCGGGCGTCCCCCGTACGGCCGGTGCCGGGGGTATCGTCTGGCTTTGTGACGGAAGCGCCGGTCTTCACCGTGGTGGCGGACGTCGCGATCGTCAAGGGGAAGACAGCGGCCGCGGACCGGGCCTGGCTGTCGTGCCCTGACGGGACCGCCCGCCGTGCCGTCATGCACGTCGTCCACGACCTGCCGCACCTGGTCGTCGAGTCCGTGTTCGGCCTCGAGGACGGGCTGTGGGGGACGATCGCGGCCGGCGGCCCTGCGCCCGCGGCCCGCGCGCTGAGGCGGCGGAACGGGCGGATACGCCTGGTCGCCGACGCCCCGGCGGGCGGCATGGCCGCCAGGGACTGGCCGGGGCACCTCGTCGCCAGGGCCGCGGTGAACGCGGTGCTGAACCGGTGGCGTGACGGCCCGGACACGCCCTCCGGCGTGCGGGAGCGGCTGCGGGCGCACGGCGGGGATGCCGGGGAGCTGGCCGGCCGCCTCGACGACGACAGCATCCGCGCCGCCGCCGCCGGCGTGCGCCGCCTGTACCGGGAGTGGGCCGCGCTGCCGGGCGGCGGCGCGCTACGGGTCACGTGGCCGCTGCACGACAGCTGGCTGCGGCCGTCTCGGCGGCCTTTCGCCATGGCGCAGCGGACGTAGCCGCCGTAGAGGGCCAAGGCGGTGAGGGCGACCAGCACGGTCCGCGCCGCCGCCGTGATGTCGCGGGTCCGGTCCGGCGCCGGCTGGCCGCCCTGCATGATCCAGGCGGCGCGTTCGCGGCTCACCGGCGGCCATGGCCGGCGGGGAAGGTGCCGGTACCGGCTCTGCTCGCCGGCCATGGATCGCATTCAACCGCGAACGCGGAAAGGGCGCGCTGCGGGAGCACCCGGCCGATCCCGGGTTCGCCGGTGATCCCTTGGCGGCGCGCACTGACATGCGGGCCTCATTCAGCGAAGAGGCACCCGGACGGCCCGGCGGGTAATCCCCGATGGCGGCGTCCTCATCGCGATCGAGCGCGAATCGCCTTGAGATGGCCCCGGGCCGCATGCGGTGAGATATGCAGCCCGCCGGCGGTACCGCCGGCGGCCAGGGCGGCCAGGATGAGCGCGGCGATGTCCCGCTCCCGTGCGGGCAGGGCGGCCGCGCGCGTCAGCGGCGGCGCGAGCCGGGGGACCGGCGCGCCGCCGCTTCGGCCTGCCGTCGCCGGTCAGCGACGGCGAGTCCTCGACGAGGTCGAATCCCAGCGCGCCGGTGAAGAACCCGATCGCCTTGTCGTAACGATCGCCTTGTCGTAATCAGTGACGATGATCGTGAACTGCTCGATCCGCATGCCCGGCAGGCTAGTGCCCGCACGGCGCCGGCAGCGCTCAGTCCACCCGGGCGATCACCTCACCCTGCCGGATGACCTGGCCCTCGCCGACTAGCAGCCGGACCCGTCCCGCGGCGGGCGCGACCACCTCCGCGGCCACCTTGTCCACCATGACCTCGCCGAGCAGCTGCCCGCTCGCCACCTGGTCGCCGTCACTGACGAACCAGGTGGCGAGCACCCCTTCGGCGGCGGGCTCCTTCTCCGACAGCCGCGGGAAGGGCACCTCGGCCACGGCTCATACCCCGACCAGGTTCCTGGCGGCCGCGCGGATGCGCTCCGGGCCGGGAAGCACCGCCTGCTCCAGCGGCCGGGCGTACGGGATCGGCACGTCGGGCACCGCGACCCGCCGCGCGGGCATGCGCAGCAGCCCGGGGTCGGTCTCGGCCACGGTCGCCACGATCTCGCCCGACATGCCGAACGACTGGTAGTCCTCATCGACGATGAGCAGCCGCCCGGTCTTCGCCACCGAGCTGAGGACGGTCCCGCGGTCCAGCGGGACCAGGCTGCGCAGGTCGATGACTTCCAGTTCCACCCCGTGCTCGGCAGCCATCTGATCGGCCACGTCCAGGGCATGGTGCACCGAGAGGGAGACGGTGACCACCGTCGCGTCCCGCCCTTCCCGCGCCACGGCGGCCTTGCCGATCGGGGTTTCGTACGGCTCCTGCGGCACCGGCCCGGCCGACCGCGGGTTCTTCGCCATCCACGGCAGGCCCATGATGCCTTTATGGAACGCGTAGACCACCGGGTTGTCGTCACGGATCGCCGAGATCATCAGCCCCTTGGCGTCGGCCGGGTTGCTCGGCACCACGACCTTCATCCCGGGCAGGTGGGCGAACGTTCCCCACAGGCACTGAGAGTGCTGCCCGGCATCCGAGTAACCCCCGCCCGCCGCCATCATCAGCACCATCGGCACCCGGACGTTCCCGCCGGACTCGAAATGGATCTTGGCCATGTGGTTGTAGATCTGGTCCATGGCCACGCCGAAGAAGTCGGCGAACATCAGCTCGACGACCGGCCGCATGCCTTCGACCGCGGCGCCGACGCCCAGGCCGATGAAGGCGGTCTCGGAGATCGGCGTGTCTATCACCCGCTCCGCGCCGAACCGGTCGAACAGCCCGCCGGTGGCGCCGAAGATGCCGCCGTACCTGCCGACGTCCTCGCCCAGCACCACCACGCCGGGGTCCCGCTCCATCTCCTGGGCGATGCCCTCGGCAATGGCGCGGGCGGTGGTCAGCCGCCGCCCGGCCGGCGCGCTCGCGGGCCTGGCCGCGGAATCAGTCGCGCTCATCTGGCTGAACCCCCTTCGCGCTTCACGCGAAGACGTAGTCGCGCGCCGTTTCCGGCGCGGGCACGGGACTGGCCTTGGCGAACTCGACGGCTTTCGCCACCCGGGCGGCCGCCTCGGCCCGGATGGCGCTGACCGCGGCGGCGTCGAGCACGCCGGCCTCGGTCAGGCGCGCCTCGTACGCCGGGATCGGGTCGCGTCCCGGCACCTCCGCCAGGTCGGGGCGGTATGCCTGGGGGTCGCCCTCGAAGTGGCCCCACAGCCGCACCGTGTGCACTTCGAGCAGGGCCGGCCCCCCGCCGGCCCGGGCGCGCGCCACCGCGTCGCCGGCCGCCGTGTAGACGGCCTCCACGTCGTTGTCCTCGATCCGCTGGCCTGGGATGCCGTAGGCGGCGGCCCGGGCGGCGTTGGACGCGATGGCCGTGGACGCCTCCCGCGGCACCGAGATCGCCCAGTCGTTGTCCTCCACCACGAAGACCACGGGCAGCTTCCACAGGGCGGCCAGGTTGAGCGATTCGTGGAAGGCGCCCTGGTTGGCCGCTCCCTCGCCGGTGAACGCGACGGCGACCGCGTCGCTGCCGCGCCGCTGGAAGGCGAACGCCTGGCCCAGCGCGGGCGGCAGGCCCTCGGCGATGATCCCCGAGCAGGAGAAGTGGACCGCGGGGTCGAACAGGTGCATATGACCGCCCCGGCCATGCCCGAGACCGCCCTCGCGGCCGAAGATCTCGGCGGTCATCTTGTCCAGGTCCACGCCGTGCGCGATCGCGATGTGGTGCGGCCGGTGCGGAGCGGTGACCGCGTCGCCGGCGCGCAGGTGAGCGCAGACGCCCGCGGCGACGGGCTCCTGCCCGGCCGACAGGTGCATCTCGCCGGGGATCAGCCCGGCCCCGATGTCGAAGGCCGGTTTCTTGTCCGCGTGGTACTCCCGCAGTATCGCCTCCTCGTAGGCGCGGATGAGCACCATTACCCGGTACAGCTCAAGGCGGCTCTTGTCGTCCATCGCTCCCCCCAAGTTCGCGCCGGGCCGCCGGGTCAGCCGGCGGCCCGGCAGGCCATTACCCCTGACGGGCCATTCCCGCTTTGCCCGCGCCGGACACCACGAGCACGGCCGGCGGCGCGGTCAGCCGCTCATGAGGAATCGCTGAATCGCTGTCGCTACGGCGCGGTGTTGGGATTGACGCCCACGTCCACCGTCACCCAGCCGACGCTGCCGTCCGGTCCGCGGGCCTCGATCCGGTAGTAGCCCGCGGCGGCAAACTTGACTGTGATGTCCGCCTGACCGTTGACGAGCGTGGCCGAGGCCGGGAACGACGAAGGCGCCGGGACGCCGGGCGGCGGCGTCAGCGCCAGCTGAACGGGGCCGCTGACGGCCGAGTCGAGCGACAGCCCGCCGGTCTCCGCTTCGAGGTTGATCGTCAGCGAACTGCCCGGCGATGGCGTGCCGATGTCGGTCAGGATGCCGCCGCTGCCGTGGAAGCCGATCGTGTCCGCCGGGGCGACAGGGACCGACGGCGCGGCTAGCGGCGCCTGGCGGAAGTCGAACGCGGCCATCAGATCGTTCTGCCGTGCGTTCAGCGCGGTCAGCGGGGGCAGCCCCCACAGCTTCTGCATAAACGACAGGATGGACACGTTCGTGGTCTGGCTGTGGAACACGCCCTTCCTGGCATACGGGCTGATGATGATCATCGGTGTCCTGGTGCCGTAGCCGCTCGCGGCCGGCGGCGCCACATGGTCCCAGAAGCCGCCGCCCTCGTCATAGGTGACGAAGATCGCGGTGGAGTCCCAGTACCTGCTGCGCGCTACCGCGTTCACGAGCTGGCCGATCCAGGCGTCGCCCTCGCCGATGTCCTCGGGCGGCTCGGTGCTGTAGCCGACGCCCGGGCGGATGAAGGAGAAGTCAGGCAGGTCGCCGTCCGCGAGGTCAGTGAGGAACTGGCCGCCATCCGTCAGGCCGGCGGTGTCCCCGGGCGGGATGATCTGGTCCCAGATCGTGCCGTTCAGGATGGATGTGGGCAGCGCGTAGTAGATCTTCCACGTGCGGCTGTCCTTGCTCAGCTCGTCGAAGACGGAATTCCACGGCTGTGCCGGGCCGGGCTCCAGGTTGTTGTACACCCAGCCGTGGTCGGTGCCGTTGAGCGCGGTCATGACGTTGGGCTGGGTAGGCGCGATGACCGGCTGGAAGTTGTGGTCGGCAAGCTCGAAATGCGAGGCGAGGTACTGCTCGTCGGGATCGAACGAGGGGCCGAACTCGGTGATGGCCGACATCCCGTCCTGGGGAAATACGGTGTAGTGGTCCATCTGGTAGCCCTTGCCCGGCGCGTAGTCCATGGCCATCTGCTCGGCCACCGCGGAGTTGTTGATCGCCCCTTGGACGTCGCCCTCGTTGGGCGTCGCCCACACCGGTGACACGTCCGGCGCCGAGTCGTAGTACGCGCCGGGGTTGAGGAACGACGCGCCCGACGGGATTCCGTCGGCACCGGGGAAGCTGCCGAACAGGTTGTCGAATGTGTGGTTCTCGATCATGATCTCGATGACGTGCCTGACCGGCGAGCCCGCGATCCCCGCGGGCACGGGCGCCGCCTCGCGGGCCTGTCCTGCGGTTGCCGCGGCCGCCGATGTCACTGCCGTCACGGCGGCTACGACGGGCACGAGCCCGGCCGCCAGGAGCTTGGAACGTCTCATCCGGTAACTCTCGCCAAGCGAAGTAGCCGTCACATTGGTCACATATGAACCGATAGTGAACGTAATCGATCGAGTTTGCGCAGAACGCATCGCACGCCGGGACGCTCAGCCCGGCATACCGGAGGCGTGCTTGCCGCCGGGCTGCGGGCGCCGGCGGACGAGGCGCTGCGGCTCGCGCGCCGCGCCGGCGACCCCGGGACGCTGGCCGACGCGCCGGACGCGCGGCGGCACGCGCCGCGGGACCAGCGCGGGGCCGGGGACCGGCTTGCCGCCGGCTCGGAGATCATCGACCTGGCACGGGCGGCCGGCCGCGGGGCGGCCAGGCGCGCCGGCCGCCGTGCTCCGCGCCTCCCGGCCGGAACCCGTCAGCCGTAGCGGGGTTCGGTGGCGGAGGCGCCAAGCTTGGAGATCACCCGGAAGCAGCGGTACAGGGCGTCAACGGTGGCGGTCTCGAAGGCGACGGCGCGGGGGCCGGCGCGGCGGACGGTGGGGACCAGGGCGGCGAGCGCGGCGGAGCTGGTGCCGACGAACTCCACCTCACACACGTACGGCGCCCCGGGCAGCGGCACTTCGCCGGCCGTCGACACTCCCTTCCGCGCCGCCTCGCGGAGCATGGGGCCGGTACGGGACGGCGGCAGGCAGAGCGCCGTGTACCGGTCGACCGCCTCCTTGACCGCGACGAGCGAGGCGCCCGGCGCGTACTGCGCGGCGTCCCGGCACGTCACGTCGTCACCGGAGACCAGGACGACCCGCGCGCCGTATTCGGCGGCGAGCAGCGCGTTCAGGTAGCCCTCGCTCATCGGCCGGCCGTTCAGCGTCACCGAGAAGATCTCATAGCCGACGAAGGTGTGCGACAGCACCCCCTCCTCGCCGGGGCCGGCGTGGTACCCGACGAACGCCACGACCTCCGGGCGCGCGGCGATGCCCTCCATCATCCCGTACGGCTTGTGGTTGCCGGTGAGCAGCCTGACAGGCGGGTCCAGGTCCTCGATCAGCAGGTTCCGCATGGTCGAGTGGGCCTCGTTGACCACGATGTCCTCCGCCCCGGCGTCGCACAGCCCCGCGGCGACGGCCGCCACATCGGCGGTCAGGAGCTTGCGGAACCGGTCCCACTGCGGGGAGCCTGGCCGGCAGTCGTCCGGGCAGGTGACCCCGGTCGCGCCCTCCATGTCGGCGGATATCAGGGCTCGCATAGACGCGTCCTTCCTCAGCGCAACGGGTTGAACGGGCCGATCGCCTTCGGATCCTTGCCGGTAACGATCCGCTCGGCGAGCAGCATCCCGGTGACCGGGCCGAGGGTGATACCCCACATGCCGTGCCCGCCGGCCACGAACACCCGCGGGTGTGACGTGGCGCCGATCAGCGGCAGCCCGTCCGCGGTGACCGGGCGCGGGCCCGCCCAGTGCCGGGCCGCGGACCCCCAGTCCACCCCGGACAGCAGATCCCGCACCGACGTTTCGATCGCGGCGAACCGTGCCCGCGCCGGCGGCTCGTCCGGCCCGCGGAACTCCATGGTCCCGGCCACCCGCAGCCGTCCCTGGTACGGGGTGCAGGCCACCCGCTGGGCCGGGAAGTACACGGGAGTCGTGACGGGCTCGGCGGTCGCCACGTCGAAGGAGTACCCGCGCCCGGCGCGGACCCGCTGCCGCACGCCGTAGGGGCGCGCCAGTTCGTCCAGCCACGCGCCGGTCGCCAGCACCACCGCGTCGGCCGGCTCGGGCTCTCCCGCGGCCGGCTCCACCATGATGCGGTCCGCCGCGTGCCGCAGCCGCGCCACCGTGAACCCGTGGCGGATGATCCCGCCCCGGGCGGTCACCGCCTCGGCGAGCGCGCCCGTGTACGCGCCGGGGTCGATGTAGCGCTGTCCGGTGATCTCCACCACGCAGCCGACGCGGGCAGTGAGGCCGGGACGGGGCGCGCCGTTGCGGACGACGTGGGGAGCGCCCGTGACGGCGAGTTCGCGCAGGAGCGGGCGGGCGGCGTCACGGTGAGTGAAGGCGGCCATGATCGGGGCGCCGGTGACCGGCGCGGTCACGCCCGCGCGGCCCAGCTCATCGTAGGCGTCGAGCGCCGCGCCGTTCACCGCGGCGAGCGCGTCCACCGCGCGGCGCCACCGCGCGGGCGTGCAGTGCCGCGCGAACCGCAGCAGGAACGCCCACAGCGACGGATCCAGCCTCGCGGGAACCGACAGCGCGGCGGCCGGGTCGAGCAGCGCTTTCAGCCCGTAGCGCAGCACAGCGGGCTCCGGCAGCGGAGTCGCCAGCCCCGGTGACAGCCATCCCGCGTTGCCCCAGGACGCCCCGGCCGCCACGCCGGACCGGTCCACGACCGTGACCTGCCCGCCGTGCTCTTGCAGGAACCACGCGGTGGACAGGCCGACCAGGCCCGCCCCGGCGACGACGTACTTCACGCTTCCTCCAGCCGCCGCCGCGCGGCGAAGTACCCGGCGAACGACGCGATCGCGATGCCGAAGGCGATCCACAGGTCCCTGGCGGATTGCTGGGTGAGGGCGACGATCACCCCGGCGATGGCGACCAGCGGGGGCACCGGCCACAGCGGCATGCGGAACGCGCGCGCCTGCCCGCGGTCACGCACCCGGCACACCAGGGCCGACACCGCGACCAGCAGGTAGATGGTGACGATCACCACGCCGGTGAAGGTGATGAGGTTGTTCAGCGAGGTGAAGATGCACAGCACCGCGTTACCGGCGAAGAGAACGGCGAACCCCCAGACGGGTACCTGGGTTCGCCTGGTCAGATGGCCGAAGAACGGGTTCAGCGGCCTGGGCCACATGCTGTCCCTGGCCGCGGCGTAATAGATGCGGGCGTAGGCGAGGTTGCCCGCCAGGCCGGTGTCGAACATCGCGATCACCACGCCGGCCAGCAGCACCTTCGCGCCCGTCGAGCCCATCACCCGGGACGCGATGTCCGACAGCGGGGCGGCGCTCGCCGTGGTGCCGGACAGGTCCTTGATGGCGTATGTGGCGGCGATCACCGCGAGGACCTCGACCACCACGGAGATCGCGGCGGCGAGCATGACCGCGCGGGGCAGCGTGCGCCGCGACCCGCGGGATTCCTCGGCAAAGTACAGCGGCCAGTCGTACCCGTTGAACGCGAACAGCGCGGGCACGATCGCCGCGATCATCCCCGATGCCCCGACGGCGATCAGCCCGGTGCCGTGGGACGCTGGCAGCGACGGGTGAGTGAACGGGTCGGACCCGAGCGAGACGTGCCCGAGACAGAAGGCGGTAAAGACCAGGATCACGGTCAGCTCGAGCACCAGCATCAGGCCAGTGACCCAGCTCGTCGGGGAGATCCTCTCCAGCGACAAGACCGTGACCAGCACCATCATGCCGAACGCCACCCAGTTCACCGGGATGTCCGCGCCGGCGAGCTGGCCCAGGTAGGTCGCGGCGGCGACCAGGATCGAGGCGGTGACGACGATGCCGAGCACCAGGAACAAGATGGTGCTGACGCCGCCGAAGACCGGCCCTAGCGCCCGGCGCACGATCGTGTAGGCACCGCCCGCCGACGGGAAAACCGAACCGACCTCTGCGTAGCAGAACGCCATCGCGAGGGCGATCGCCGCGCCGATGACGAAGGCCCAGATCACGCCGGTGCCCGCGGAGGCCAGGCCCGCGCCGTAGACGAGGAAGACCGACGTCGTCGGTGATATCGCCGCGACGGCGATGGCTAGGACGTTGACCGGACGCAGCGCGCCGCCATGCAGCGACCGTCGCTCGCCCGTCGGCTGATGAGTAATCATTGGGCATCTCCAGCACGTTCTGACCCTTTTGACCGGAGCGTAGCAGCGTATTGGTATTATGGATAGACCTTTAGGACGGAAAGAACCATTACGGCCTTCGGTGCGCTGCCCCGGCTCGGCGCGGCTACGATCGGCATCGGACACCTACGGCCGGACGGACAATGACCGAAACGACGATGACCGAGCATGGCGCCCCGGGGCCGGCCGGGATCCCCGCGCTCGCGGGGGGCGCGGCGGCGTGGGCCGACCCGCGGGCCGGGCAGCCGACCGCGGCCGAGGCCATCTCCGAGCGCGTACTGGCGGCTGTCGCGGTGGGCGTGCTCCAGCCGGGCGAGCAGCTGCCCGCCGAACGGGAGCTGGCCGAGATGTTGCAGGTCAGCCGCACCACGATCCGCCAGGCCCTCGCGCGGCTCGCCGCGCTCGGCGTCATCGAGTCGCGGCGCGGGCGGGCGGGCGGCACGTTCGTGGCGGACCGGAGCGCGGTCGACGCAGGCACCACCCAGCGGATACTCGAGCCGATCCGGCGGGAGATCCAGTCGCTGCACGACTACCGCGCGCTCATACAGGAGCTGATTGCGCGCACCGCAGCGGTCAGGCACAACGCCGCGCACGACGCGGCGATCAGGCAGGCGCTTGCCGCCTACACCGAGGCCGACGGCGCCGCGGCCTCACGGCTCGCAGACCGCGCGCTGCACGACGCGATCGCCGCTGCGGCGGGCAACAAGCACCTCGCCAAGCTCGGCCGTGACCTCGCCAGCAGGGTGAATCTCGGCTTTCCGTCGGAACCGTATTCCGAGCAGCTGCGGGCGATCGCGCGCCGGCAGCACCAGGCCCTCGTGGAAGCCGTGCTCGCCGGCGACCCCGAACGAGCGGGGCGGCTCGCCGGCGAGCACTTCCGGCTCACCTCGGGACGCGCCTGGGGCGTATGAGG
>DATGLH010000150.1:0-29517 GCA_035294225.1 Trebonia sp. | reverse complement strand
TCCGGCAGCTTGAGCACGCCGGCGGCCAGGATGACCGGGGTGGACAGCAGGAACGAGAACCGCGCCGCGTCCTCCCGGGCCAGGCCGCGGAACATGCCGCCGACCATCACGATGCCGTCCCGGCTGATGCCGGCGAACAGCGCCAGGACCTGAGCCCCGCCGATGATCAGCGCCTGCAGATAGCCGACCCGGGCCAGCCGCTCATCGGCCCGCAGCGCGTCGCTCAGCTCCTGCTGGCGGACCGCGACGTGGCCCGAAGCGTGCCGCCCGGCGATCCGCTGCCCGGCCGGCGCCATGGCCATCTCCCGCCGCGACGGAGCGGACTGCCAATCCTCGCTCTGCCAGTCGCTGGCACGCCGCCGCCGGTCAGCGGCCATTTCCCGGCGCGACGGGGCGGCCTGGCCCGCGTCTTCCTGCTGCCGCTCCGCGGCCACCCGCCGGTCGGCGTCCCGGGAAGCCTGGGGGCGCCACTTCTCGGCGGCGAACAGGATCACCCCGTTCGCCATCAGGAAATAGGCCGCCAGGACCGCCTTGCTGAAGATGTCCTCGAAGGCGTGCTGCGCCAGCGCACCCACGACGCCCACCGGGATCGTGCCGATGATGATCATCCAGGCCAGGCGCTGCTCGGTCGTCTGGGCCGCCCGGTCCCGCAGCGAACTGAAGAAGCCGCGGATGATCCGGACCCAGTCCCGCCAGAAGTAGATGATCATCGCGATGGCGGTGCACACGTGCATACCCACGATGAAGGCCAGGTAGGGGGAGTCTTTCCCGGAGAAGTTCAGGTCCCGGGCCCAGCTGCCGCCGATGACCGCCGGGACCAGCACGCTGTGCCCGAGGCTGGAGATGGGGAAGAGCTCGGTTACCCCCTGGAGAAACCCCACGACGGAAGCCTCGACGAAGGTCAGGTGCGACACGTGGTCCCCTCAGCGCGATAGAAAGGCGGGCCCCAGCGAACGTGGATTGGCGGTGCGTCCAGCGCCGCACGGGTCCTCGCGACTATGGCGGCATCCCCCGTGCCGTGGAGCCCTCAGATTATCGCAGGCCGGCGGGTCCGCCGTACCTCGTTCAAGAGCGGCATTCCCACCGGAACCGGGCGGGTACGCCACCGGCCGCGCCGTCCGCCGGGAAGATCGGCGACAGCGGACGGCGCGGCCGGAAACGACGGGTGAGCCGGGACCTTACTTCCTGCCCGGGACCTTGGGCGTGTCCTTGGACTGGCGGCGGCCGATCTTGGAGCCGAGCCAGACCAGCGGGTCGTACTTACGGCCCGCCACCCGCTCCTTCAGCGGGATCAGCGCATTGTCGGTGATCTTGATGTGCTCGGGGCAGACCTCGGTGCAGCACTTGGTGATGTTGCAGTAGCCGAGGCCGAAGTCGTCCTGCGCGATGTCCCGCCGGTCCGCCTGGTCGGCGGGGTGCATCTCAAGCTCGGCGACCCGCATCAGGAACCGCGGCCCGGCGAACGCCCTTTCGTTCTCCGGGTGATCGCGGATGACGTGGCAGACGTTCTGGCACAGGAAGCACTCAATGCACTTGCGGAACTCCTGCGACCGGTTCACGTCCTCCTGCTGCATCCGGAACTCGCCCGGCTTGATCGACGGGTCCGGGGTGAACGACGGGATCGCGCGCGCCTTCTCGTAGTTGAAGGAGACGTCGGTGACCAGGTCCCTGATGACCGGGAACGTGCGCACCGGCGTGATCGTCAGAACCTCGTCCGGGGAGAACACCGACATCCGCGTCATGCAGCCGAGCCGCGGCCGCCCGTTGATCTCCATCGAGCAGGAGCCGCACTTGCCGGCCTTGCAGTTCCACCTGATCGCCAGGTCGCTGGCCTGGGTGGCCTGGAGCCGGTGCAGCACGTCGAGGACGACCTCGCCCTCGTTGACCTCGACCTGGTAGTCGACGAGCGAGCCGGCCCCGGCGTCGCCGCGCCAGACCTTCAACGATGCCTTGTAGCCCATCAGTGCCCCTCCTCCGACGCCGGCGCCGGCGACGAAGGCAGCCCGGCCAGTTCTTCCTCGGTCATGTACTTCTTGAGCTCGGCCAGCTCGAACAGCGCGAGCAGGTCCGGGCGCATCGCCGGCAGCGGCTTGTGGGTCAGCTCCACCCTGTCGCCGGCCAGCGTGCAGATGAGGTTGACCTTGCGCCATTCGGCGGACATCTCCGGGTAGTCCTCGCGGGTGTGGCCGCCGCGGGATTCCTGCCGCTCCAGCGCGGCCAGCGCCACGCATTCGGCGACCAGCAGCATGTTCCGCAGGTCCAGCGCCACGTGCCAGCCGGGGTTGTAGGCCCGGCCGCCCTCCGCGGACACGCGCGCCGCCCGCTCGCGGAACTTGCCGAGCTCGGTCAGCGCCTGCTTGACCTCGTGCTCGCGGCGGATCAGGCCGACCAGGTCGTTCATCGTCTGCTGCAATTCGGCGTGCACCGCGTACGGGTTCTCGCCGTCGGTCCGGGACAGCGGCGCGAGCGCCTCGGCAACGGCGGCCTCCAGCTCCGCGGCGGGCGCCGCGGGCCGCGCGCCGGACAGCGATTCGACGTAGTCCGCCGCGCCGTCCCCGGCCCGCTTGCCGAACACCAGCAGGTCGGACAGCGAGTTCCCGCCGAGCCTGTTGGACCCGTGCATGCCGCCGGACACCTCGCCGGCCGCGAACAGGCCGGGCACCGAGGCGGCCGCGGTGTCCGGGTCCACCTCGACGCCGCCCATCACGTAGTGGCAGGTCGGCCCGATCTCCATCGGCTCCTTCGTGATGTCCACGTCCGCCAGCTGCATGAACTGGTGGTGCATGGACGGCAGCCGCTTGAGGATGTACTCAGCGGGCCGCCGCGAGGCGATATCGAGGTACACGCCGCCGTGCGGCGTCCCGCGCCCGGCCTTGATCTCGGCGTTGATCGCCCGTGCGACCTCGTCGCGCGGCAGCAGCTCCGGCGGGCGGCGGTTGTGGTCCGGGTCGGTGTACCAGCGGTCGGCCTCCTCCTCGGTCTCCGCGTACTGCGCGCGGAACACGTCGGGCACGTAGTCGAACATGAACCGCTTGCCCTCGGAGTTGCGCAGCACGCCGCCGTCGCCGCGCACCGACTCGGTGACCAGGATGCCGCGCACCGACGGCGGCCAGACCATGCCGGTCGGGTGGAACTGGACGAACTCCATGTTCATCAGGTTCGCGCCGGCCAGCAGCGCCAGCGCGTGCCCGTCGCCGCTGTACTCCCAGGAGTTCGAGGTGACCTTGAACGTCCGGCCGATGCCGCCGGTGGCGAGCACCACCGCGGGCGCCTCGAACAAGACGAAGCGCCCGGTGTCCCGGACGTACCCGAAGGCTCCCGCGATCCGGCCCGCCCCGTCCTTGATCAGCCGGGTGATCGTGGTCTCCGCGAACACCCGGATCATCGCCTCGGGGTCGCCGTATTCGTAGGAGTCGGCCTGTTGCAGGGCCACGACCCGCTGCTGCAAGGTCCGGATCATCTCCAGGCCGGTCCGGTCGCCCACGTGCGCCAGCCGCGGGTACTCGTGCCCGCCGAAGTTCCGCTGGCTGATCTTGCCGTCCTTCGTCCGGTCGAACAGGGCGCCCCACGCCTCGAGCTCCCACACGCGGGCCGGCGCCTCCTTGGCGTGCAGCTCGGCCATCCGCGGGTTGTTCAGGAACTTGCCGCCGCGCATCGTGTCGCGGAAATGGACCTGCCAGTTGTCGTTCGGGTTCACGTTGCCCATGGCGGCGGCGGCGCCGCCTTCGGCCATCACCGTGTGGGCCTTGCCGAATAGGGACTTGGAGATGACCGCCGTCTTCTTGCCGCGTGCGCGGGCCTCGATCGCGGCGCGCAGCCCGGAGCCGCCCGCGCCTATCACTACCACGTCGTAGGAATGCCGCTCGATTTCGCTGTCGCTGGTAGACATATCCACTCGCCCGTTCGGCTCAGTTGAAGAATCGGGGGTCGCTGAAGACGCCGCTGGCGACCAGCATGATGTACAGGTCGCTGAGCATCAGCGTGCCCAGCGAGGCCCAGGCGAACTGCATGTGCCGCGCGTTCAGCCACGAGACCTTCGTCCAGATCCAGTACCGGACCGGGTGCCTGGAGAAGTGCTTGAGGCGGCCGCCGGTGATGTGCCGGCACGAGTGGCACCCCAGCGTGTACCCCCACACCAGCACCACGTTGATCAGCATGATCAGCGAGCCGAGCCCGAACCCGAAGTTCCCGTCCGGCCCGCGGAACGCCTGCGCCACGTCGTAGGTGAGCAGGATCGCGATCAGCGCGGCCATGTAGAAGAAGTAGCGGTGCAGGTTCTGCATGATCAGCGGGAACCTGGTCTCGCCGGTGTACGTGGCGTGCGGCTCGCGCACCGCGCACGACGGCGGGGACTGCCAGTACGACCGGTAGTAGGCGCGGCGGTAGTAGTAGCAGCTCAGCCGGAAGCCGAGCACGAAAGGCAGCGACACGAACGCGTACGGGATGATCGGCGGCACCGCCGGGATCCACCTGCCCAGGGCCGCGGCATCGGGCGTGCACTCGCCGTTGACGCAGGGCGAGTAGAACGGCGTGAGGTAGTGGTACCGGGGCACCCAGTACCAGTGCCCCATGAAAACGCGGACCGTTGCGTAAAGCACCCACAGGGTGAGCAGCGTCACGATGACGATCGGTGCCTTTTTCCAGTTGTCCGTGCGTAGCGTCCGCGCGGAGAGCTGCGCCCGCGTTCTGGCAGGCGCTTCCGGTGCTTGAGTCATCTCTTCAGCGTCCTCGCTGCCTTGTCCGTGATCGTAACCCGACGCGCGGCCAGGCAACCCTCGTTCACCGGGGGCAGCGCGCGTGCGATGCCCACGAACTTATTCCAGTTAGTCTCAGGATGCCGCATCAGGGCGCCCGCTCAGCATGTGAGACTGGCTACACTGAGCGCCGCGGCGGTCAGCCGCCGGAGCCGGACAGCGCCGAGCGCAGGAACGCGACCTGAAGGAGCAGCAGGTTCTCGGCGACGACTTCCTGCGGGGTCATGTGCGTCACACCGGAAAGCGGCAGCACCGAATGCGGGTACCCGGCGGCCAGCAGCGCCGCGGAAAGGCGCAGCGAGTGCGCGACGAACACGTTGTCGTCGGCCAGCCCGTGGATGATGAGCAGCGGGCGGATGACAGACGCCACCGCCCGTTCCGGATCGTTGATTATCGAGCTTGCCTCATAGGCAGCCGGATTGCGGCCGGGGTCGCCGAGATACCGCTCGGTGTAGTGCGTGTCGTAGAGCCGCCAGTCGGTGACCGGCGCGCCCGCGATCGCCGCGTGGAAGACGTCGGGACGGCGCAGCACGGCGAGCGCGGCCAGGTACCCGCCGAACGACCAGCCGCGGATCCCCACCCGGCTCACGTCCAGGTCCCCGAACGCCTCCGCGGCCGCGTGCAGCGCGGTGACCTGATCCTCCAGCACGCCGGCGGCGAGGTCGCCGGCCACCATCCGGTCCCAGGCCGGCCCGCGGCCCGGCGTGCCGCGGCCGTCCGCGACGACGACCGCGAAACCCTGTTCGGCGAACCACTGCGAGGTCAGGAAGGCGGCGGCGGATTTCAGCACCCGCTGTGAGTGCGGGCCGCCGTACGGGTCCATCAGCACCGGCAGCCTGCTGCCCGGCTCGTGCCAGGACGGGAACAGCACGGCGGTGCGGATCCCGGACTCCCCGGCGTTCAGGAACCGCGGCCGGGGGCGCGGCAGGTTCGGCTCCTCGGCGAGCGAGGCGATCTCCCCGGCGGGCTTGCCGTTTTTAGTTATCAGAACGCGGCCGTGGTTCTCCTCCAGGGTCCTGCTGCTCACGACGGTGGTCCCGCCCGCCGCCAGCGCGGCGTGCACGCCAGGCTCGGTGGCGATCTCGGCGAGCCCGTCCGGCCCGTACCGCCACACGCCCAGCTCGGTGGGCTCGGTCCAGCCGCTGAACAGGACGCAGTCCCCGTCGGTGCCGAGGATCTCCCGGACCTGCAGGCCGGGCGGGGTGAGCGGCGGCGCGGCCGCCAGCCCGTCCGCCGGGGCGATGACCAGCCGCCGGGTGTCCTCGCTGACCCGTGTCCACACGATCCTGCCGTCGCCGAGCTGGGCGGGCGTGCCCGGGACGATGTCCGTCCAGTGCGGGTCCCGGTCTTCGACGATGACCTCGCCGGTGGCGCCGTCGCACAGGCGCATCGTCTTCTGGTCGCGGGATTGCGTGACGACCAGCAGGTCCTCGTCCCAGGCCACGGTCACCAGGTACGGGAAGGCGCCCCGGTCCCATCCGACGGGCGCGAGGGTGCCGTCGGCCAGGGAGGCGATGAACAGCGACACGTCGGCGTTCGGGGTGCCGGCCGCGGGGTAGCGGACCTCGGCCGGCGCCTGCTCCGGGTTGGCCGGGTCGGCGATGTGCCAGCGCCTGACGCCGCTTTCGTCGACTCGCGCCACGCAGATCCTCGTGCCGCCGGGGGACCACCAGTAGCCGCGGGAACGGCCCATCTCCTCGGCGGCGACGAACTCCGCCAGGCCGTAGGTGACGCCTTCCCCGGCGGCGAGCACCGTGTCGTCGCCCGTGTCCAGGTCGGCGACGCGCAGCGCGCCGTCATGCACGTAGGCGACCTTGCGGCCGGCCGGGTCCGGCCGCGGGTCGAGCGCCGGGGTCCTGGTGGCGATGGGCCTCGGCGCCGCCGACGGGTCGCCGAGCCTGACCGCGTACACCTGACCGGACAGCGCGAAGACCGCGAGGCTGCCCGCCGCGTCGGTCGCGAACGACACGATGCCGGCGGCGGTCTCCCGCACCCGTTCCCGGCGCGCGCGCTCGGCAGGCGGCAGGTTCTCGTCGTCGGCGCCGAGCGCCCGGGGGTCGGCGACCAGGCGTTCGGCGCCGGTGGCGGTGTCGGCTTCCCACAGGCAGGTCACCGGGTCGCCGCCGCCCTTCGTGCGCAGGAACGCGACCCTGGCGCCGTCCGGGGAGATGTGGAACGCCCGCGGCACGCCGAGCGTGAAGCGCCGGGTACGGGCTTGCTGCCTAGGGAAGCTGTCCGTCATACCTGCGATCTTGCCAGCCTCCGCGGCCGGCCGCGCATCCCAGTGCCCGACTGCCCCTCGCGCGCCGTCGGCCGGCGGGCGATCGGCGATAATCGCGCCATGCGAGGATGGCGATGACCGCGCGGAGCCTGCTGCTGGTGCACGCGCACCCGGACGACGAGTCGATCGGCACCGGGGCGACGATGGCCAGGTACGCGGCCGAAGGCGCCCGGGTCACCCTCGTCACCTGCACGCTCGGCGAGCTTGGCGAGATCATCCCGCCGGCGCTGCGGCACCTGTCCCCGGACGAGCTGGGGCAGTACCGGATCGGCGAGCTGGACCGCGCGTGCGAGGCGCTCGGCGTGACCGACCACCGGTTCCTCGGCGGGGCCGGCCGGTGGCGCGACTCCGGGATGATGGGACTGCCGGACAACGACGACCCCCGCTGCTTCTGGCAGGCCGACGTGGACGAGGCCGCGTCCGAGCTGGCGGCCATCATCCGCGAGGTCGCGGCCGGGGTGATCGTGACCTACGACGCCAACGGGTTCTACGGGCACCCGGACCATATCCAGGCGCACCGGGTGGCGTGGCGCGCGGCCGAGCTGGCAGGGCGGGAGGTGAAGTTCTACGCGACCGCGGTGCCGCGGTCGGTGCTCGCCCGGGCGGTCAGGCTCCCGGCCGGCTCGCGGTTCGCCCGCGCCGCCGACCTGTCCGCCGGCGTTCCCGACGACCAGGTGACGACGGCGATCGACGCGACCGGGTACCTGAACGCGAAGCTGGCCGCCATGCGCGCGCACGAGACGCAGATCACCGTGGACGGCGAGTTCTTCGCCCTCTCCAACGGACTCGGGCAGCGGGTCCTCGGCACCGAGTACTACACGCTGCTCGCGGGGCCGCGCGGCCCCGGCGAGCCGTACGAGCGCGACCTCTTCGCCCCCTGACATCCCGGTACTCGGTAGCCTGCTGCTTCATGGAGACCCCGCAGGGGCTGCCGGGAAGAGGGCAGCGCGCGCTTATGGCCGTGTCCTACCTGGTGCTGCTCCTGCTCGGGCTGATGCAGGGGATGATCGGCAGCTTCCAGTACAGCCAGAGCCCGGTGCCGCTGGTGGCGATCCTCCTCGACGTCGCGATCTTCGCCACGTGCGTGCTGTGCGGCTGGGGGATGCGGTCGTTCGCCGGCGGCCTGGTCCCCGCCGTGGGCTGGATCATCGCCTCGTTCGTCCTGTCGATGCCGAGCTCCCACGGCAGCGTGATCATCACCAACACCACCGCTGGCAAGTGGTACCTGTACGGCGGCGCGGTCGCGGCCGTGGCCGGCGCCACGGCCGCGTTCGTCGCCTGGGCCCGCGGCCAGTCCCGTTCCCCGCGGCCGCGGCCGCGCCAGCCCCGGTAACGCCTCCGCCGGCCCGCGAACGCGACTTAGCACACTCTCTGGCGCCATATATCGGACATTTCGGGCAGAAAAGTGGTCGCAGAGTGCGCGAAGTTGTACGCATGCGGAGTGTGCGGCGCGAGGGGCCCGCCCCGCGGGCGGGGCGGCGCTCGCGTCCGGGGGCGGGTCCCGGGCGGGGCGGCGCTCGCGTCCGGGGGCGGGTCCCGGGCGGGCCGGCGTCCGGCCGCGGGCGGGGCGGCGTCGGCTAGCTGGCCAGCACCGCCTCGGTGAAGCGGTCCAGCGCCCAGTTCAGCTCGTCCTCGGTGATCACCAGCGGCGGCGCCAGCCGGATCGTGTTCCCGTGCGTCTCCTTGGCCAGCACGCCGGCGGACATGAGCCGCTCGCAGACCGCGCGCCCGGACAGGGACGCGAACGAGACCCCGGCCCACAGGCCGCGGCCCCGCACGGACGACACGGCCGACGAGGGCAGCGCGGCCAGCCGCGCGTGCAGGACGGCCCCCAGGGCAGCCGACCGCGCCTGGTACTCCCCGGTCCGCAGCATGGCGATCACCTCGCGCGCCACCGCGCATGCCAGCGGGTTACCGCCGAACGTCGACCCGTGCTGCCCCGGCCGCAGCACCCCGAGCACGGCCCGCGAGGAGACCATCGCGGAGACCGGCACGATCCCGCCGCCGAGCGCCTTGCCCAGCAGGTAGGCGTCCGGGACGACCCCCTCAAGCGAGCACGCGAACGTGGCCCCGGCCCGGCCGAGCCCGGACTGGATCTCGTCCGCGATCATCAGCGCGCCCGCCGACGTGCACAGCTCCCGCACCCCGGCGAGGAAACCGGGCGGCGGCACGATGACGCCGGCCTCGCCCTGGATCGGCTCGATCAGCACCGCCACGATACGCGGCCCGAACCGCCCGAACACGGAACGCAGCGCCGCCAGGTCCCCGTACGGGACCGAGACGAACCCCGGCGTGTAAGGCCCGAAGCCGTCGCGCGCGTCCGGGTCGGAGGAGAACGACACGATCGTGGTCGTCCGCCCGTGGAAGTTCCCGTCGAACACCACGATGACCGCCTCGTCGCGCGGCACCCCGCGTGAAACGTAGCCCCACTTCCGCGCGACCTTGATCGCCGTCTCGACCGCCTCCGCGCCGGTGTTCATCGGCAGCACCATCTCCATGCCTGCCAGGCCGGCGAGCTCGGCGCAGAAGGGCCCGAACTGGTCGTGGTCGAACGCCCGGCTGACCAGCGTCACCCGGTCGAGTTGCCGCCGGGCGGCGGCGACCAGCCGCGGGTGCCGGTGCCCGAAGTTGAGCGCCGAATACCCGGCCAGCATGTCGAGGTACCGCCGGCCGCCGACGTCGGTCACCCACACGCCCGACGCTGAGGCGGCGACGACGGGCAGGGGCGCGTAGTTGTGCGCGCTGTACTCCCGTGCCAGGTCCGCGAGGTCAGGCATCGTGTCCGTCATGGCCGCCCCCTCGGGAAAGGTCTGCGCCGTCAGGAAAACGGAGTTCGAGCGTGCAGCACTTGACGCCGCCGCCCGCCTTGCGCAGCTCGGACATGTCCACGGGAACCGGGCGGAAGCCGCGCGCGGCAAGCTGCCCGGCCAGCCCGGTGGCCTGCGCGGCGAGCACCACGTGGTACCCGTCGCTGACCGCGTTGAGCCCGAGCACCTCGGCGTCCTCGTCCTTGGCCTCGATCAGCTCGCCGAACAGCGAGCCGAGCGCCGCCCGCCCCGCGTCGTCGAACGCGGCCGGGTAGTACATCGCGGTCACCGGGTCGAGCACGCACAGCGCGGTGTCCAGGTGGTAGAACCGCGGATCCACGAGCCGCAGGCTCACCACCGGCCTGCCGAACACCGCGGCCAGCTCCCCGGCCGCCG
Source organism: Trebonia sp. (assembly GCA_035294225.1). GTDB lineage: Bacteria > Actinomycetota > Actinomycetes > Streptosporangiales > Streptosporangiaceae > Trebonia. The sequence continues at coordinate 19,279 of DATGLH010000150.1, read as the reverse complement.
CCTTGTCGCTGCGGAACCCGTACCCGGCGAGCACGGTATCGCCGGCGAGCAGGATGTCGCCCTCGCCCTCGTTGTAGTGCTCGGGCACGTGTACCCGGGCCCAGCCGCGGGCGCGGAACCAGTCGAGGTACGCCCCGGCCTCGGCGGCCCGCTCCGGGTGCCGGAAGCGGACACCGAGCACCGTCCCGTCGATCACGGTCGCCCCGTTGGCGGCGAAGACCATGTCCGGCAGCCCGGGCACCGGGTCGATCACGTGTACCTCGTGCCCCAGGCCGAGATAGACCTGCCGGAGCCGCTCCCACTGTCGCATCGCCAGCCCCGCGTCGGCGGGCTCCCCCGGCTTCATCCACGGGTTGATCGCGTACGTCACGGCGAAGTGCGTCGGCGGGCACATCAGGTAGCTCCGGGGCGTCGCGACCCGGCGCGGTTCGTCGTTCCTCATATTCCCAGGGTAGGGAGCGCCGCCGCGCGGGAAACAGAACGTGATCATGCGTCTGAGCGTCGGTCCGTTGCAAATTTTCGCCGTTCGCGAGCAGATCATTGCGCGACGGTGTCAGCGGCCGATGTCCCGTGCCAGGTCCAGGCCGAACAGCCGGTCCGCCGCCGCGAACGTCTCGAACTTCACCCCGTCGGGGACGCCGGGGTCGTCCGCGAGCGCGGCCAGCGCCCGCAGCCCGGCCGCCGCGTCCAGGTCGTCCTCGAACGCCGCGGCGATCGCCTCCGCGTGCTGCCGGGACATCGGGCCGCTCGGCGACCGGGCCCACCGCGCCACCAGCCCACGCCACCGGGCAAGCTCCTTCGCCGCCGCCCCGGGCTGCCCGCCGCGCGGGCTGAGGTCGCCGGTCAGCTCCTCGCCGTACCCGTGCCGCATCAGTGTCATCCGAACGGACAGTGGCTCCTCGCCAAGCGCCGCCAGTCTCCCCGCCGTGCTCGCTGTCCCGCCGGCCGTGCCGCCTCCGGCGCCCGCCACCCCGATCCACAGGCCGGCCAGCGCCCCGGCGGCCGGCTCTGCCGGATCGCCGGCGGCGCGCACCCCCACGTCGAACAGCGGCTCCCGCAGGCCGTCCGCGAACTGCCCCGCTAGCTGGTCTTCCGTGACCGGTGTGGTCAGCGTGTGCCGCGGCGGATGGATGTTCAGCTCCGCGCAGACGGCGCGCAGGTCGTCTTCCCGCTCGGGGAGCAGGTCGATGACCGTGGGAGCCAGGCCGGCGCGTTCGGACCATCTTCTCAGCAGGTCGGCGACCAGGTAACCGCGCACCTGCCCCAGTCCCGGGCGGCGCGCCGCGACCAGCACCCGGAATTCCCCCCGGTGCGCGGGGCGCACGTCGGTGCGGTTAAGCCTCAGCACGCTGCCACGTTAGCCGGTGGCCCCGGCATGGACCGGGCCGGCGCCGGCAGGTTCGGGGGCGGTGGCCCACCGCCCCATTCTTTCCGGGGCTGTGGGCCACCGCCCCGCCCTTTCCGGGGCGGTGGGCCACCGCCCTCACGGGAACCCGGCCGGCGGCGGCCGGGCTAGCCGGCTAGCGCCCGGAGCCGCTCGCCGGCCGCCGCGACCCGCTCGTCTGTCGCGGTGAACGCGACCCGGATGTGCTCGGCGCCGCCTGGCCCGTACATGGCGCCGGGCCCGACGAGGATCCCGCACTCGGCGGCGAGCAGTTCGCAGGCGGACCAGCAGTCGAGACCGGGCCGGGTGGCCCACAGGTACAGGCCGGCCTCGGAGTGGTCGATGCGGAACCCGGCGGCGGCCAGCCCCTCGGCCAGGACCTGCCGCCGCGCGCCGTACCGCGCCCGCTGTGCGGCGGCGTGCGAATCGTCGGACAGCGCGGCGACCATCGCCGCCTGCACGGGACCGGGCACGATCATCCCGGCCTGCCGCCTTATCAGCAGCAGCTGGGCGATCAGCCCCGGGTCCCCGGTCACGAACCCGGCCCGGTATCCCGCCAGGTTGGACCGCTTGGACAGGGAGAACACGGCGAGCAGGCCGTCGAGGCTGTCGCCGCGGACCGACGGGTGCAGCACCGAGACGGGCGTGGCCGACCAGCCGAGCTCGATGTAGCACTCGTCGGAGGCCAGCACGCACCCGCGCGACCGCGCCCACGCCACGGCGTCCCGCAGCTGGGCCGCTGACAGCACCCGGCCGGTCGGGTTGGACGGCGAGTTGACCCACAGCAGCCGTGCCGGGTCCGGTCCGTCCGCGAGGGAGTCGGCCGCCACCGCGGTGGCCCCCGCGAGCCGCGCCCCGATGTCGTACGTGGGGTAGGCCAGCGCCGGATAGCGGACCGTATCGGCGGGACCGAGCCCCAGCATGACCGGAAGCCACGCGATGAACTCCTTGGTCCCGATCACCGGGAGCACCGAATCCGGATCCACGGCCACGTCCAGGGAGCGTGCCAGCCACCCGGCGGCCGCGGCGCGCAGCTCGGCGGTCCCCGCGGTCAGCGGGTAGCCGGGCGCGGCGGCGGCCGCCGTGAGCGCCTCCTGGATGACCGCGGGCACCGGGTCGACCGGCGTGCCCACCGAGAGGTCAACGGCGCCCCCCGGGAACGCGCGGGCTTTCTCCCGGAGCGGCGCCAGCTCGTCCCAGGGATACCCGGGAAGCCTTGCGGCGAGCGTCACTCGTTCTCGGCCTGTGGCGGCAGCGCCGCGACCAGCGGGTGGTCCTTGCCGATCCTGCCCACCTTGGATGCGCCGCCCGGGGAGCCCAGTTCCTCGAAGAAATCGGTGTTGACCTTGTAGAAGTCCTTCCACTGCTCGGGCACGTCGTCCTCGTAGTAGATGGCCTCAACCGGGCAGACGGGCTCGCAGGCCCCGCAGTCCACGCACTCGTCCGGGTGGATGTAAAGCATCCGGTCGCCTTCGTAGATGCAGTCCACGGGGCACTCTTCGATGCATGCCTTGTCAAGCACGTCGACGCACGGCTGCGCGATGACGTAGGTCACGTGAGCTCCTCTTCAGCATTCTTAAACCTGCTACCCCACAGTATGGGGCTTGCCGTGTCAGCTGGCGACAATACTCCCGGCTCTCCCGCCGGGGCCGGCCTGCCATGCGGTCTCCGTCAGTCCGGCGGTCCACTGGTACCCGGCGTAGCGGACACGGGTGATCCCGTAGGAACTGGCGTTGGTGACGAGCCAGTCGGCCACCGCCCACCCGGCGGCCGCCGTCACGTCGAACGTCCCCGATCCGCCCGAACGGGCGGTGGTGACTGCCCGCACCGCGCTGCCCTCCCCCGGCTGGCCGAACGCCTCCTCCAGCGCGCGGATCGCGCCCTTGAGGTTCAGCCGCGTGCTGACGCCGTTGTCGGCCGCCTGGGTGGCCGGGTCATACCAGCAGGTGACCGCGTGCGGCGCGGTGGTGAAGTCGGTCGCCAGCAAGCTCCCGGCCGTCGCGTACTGCTGGTAGGCATAGCCGTCGGCGCTGCGCTGGACATCCTGCGCGGCCTGGTAGACCGGCAGGCTGGCATAGCGGGGAACCTTGACCAGCGCGCCGAAGAACGCCGCCGCGGCGTAGGCGGGGTCTTCGAGCTGGGCGGCCGTGCCCCAGCCTTCCGAGGGCCGCTGCTGGAAGACGCCGACCGAGTCCTGGTCTCCGTAGTCCAGGTTCTCCAGCTTGGACTCCTGCATCGCCGTGGCGTAGGCGATGGTCAGCGCCTGATGCGGCAGATGCTCCCGGACGGCCACGCCGGCGATGACGGCGGCGTCCGCGGCCTGCCCGAAATCGAGCGGTAGCGCGTTCTGGCCGGTGCCGGCCTGGCAGCCGGGCACGGTGATCAGCCTGAGGACGTACCGCTGGTACGCCGTGTAGGCCGCGTACCCGCCGGCGGCGAGCAGCGCCACGATCACGGTGAGCACGATCAGCGGACGGCGCCACGAGGGGCGTTTGTAACTGGCCGGCACAGCGCGCCTCGGGGTCCTCGTCGGCACAACTACTGACGGTACCCGCGTGCCGGGCGGTTCGCTGCCAAGCTGGCCGAGTCACGCTTCGTGTCATACCCGTTCCGTTTCCCCGGCTTGCCCCGGGCCGTTTCCCCGGCTTGCCCCGGGCCGCTTCCCCGGCTTGCCCCGGGCCGCTTCCGCGCGCCCCCGCCGCTCGCCGCCGCGCTCCCCGCTCCTCGGTCCGCCCTCCGGCTCGCGGGGATGGGCCGTCCGGGGCGGTCCGCTGTTCGGTAGGCTCGCTGGCCATGAGCGAATCGCTGAAGTCGCCGCTGTCGCCGGTCATCGATGACCTATGGGAGCAGCGTTCCGGGCTGAGCCCGGAAGATTCCGCCGCGCGGCAGGAGGTCGTGGCGGCCGTGGACCAGATCGACGCGGGCGGCGCCCGGGTGGCGGCCGTGGACCCGGTGACCGGCGAGGTGGTGGTCGACGAGCGCGCCAAGCGCGCGATCCTGCTGGCGTTCCGGCTGCTGCCGATGGCCGAGTCGCAGGCCGGCGACTTCCGGTACCGCGACCGGGTGCCGCTGAAGACGCGGCTTGCGGGAGTGCGCGTGGTGCCGGGCGCGATCGCGCGGTGGGGCTCGTATATCGCCCCGGGCACCGTGCTGATGCCGTCGTTCGTCAACATCGGGGCGTACGTGGACACCGGGACGATGGTGGACACCTGGGCGACCGTCGGATCGGGGGCGCAGATCGGGAAGAACGTGCACCTGTCGGGCGGCGCCGGGATCGGCGGCGTGCTCGAACCGCCAGAGGCCGTGCCGGTGGTCGTCGAGGACGAGTGCATGATCGGGTCCCGCTGCATGGTCGTCGGCGGCGCGCGGGTACGCGAGGGCGCCGTGCTCGGCGCGGGCTCGATCCTGACGAAGACCACGCACGTGATCGACGTGGAGACCGGCGCGGAGCTGCCGCGGGGCGAGGTGCCGCCGTGGTCGGTCTGCGTGGGCGGCACGCGGCCGCGGCAGTTCGCCGGAGGCGAGTTCGGCATGCCCTGCGTGCTGGTGCTCCGGCGGCTGCCGGAAGGCAGCCGCCACGACAAGACGGAACTCAACGCGATCTTGCGTGACCACGGGGTAGACGCCTGACCGCGCTACCGTGGATAGGACCATGAGCCGAAACAACACACCCCGGGTCCGCCGGCAGGGACCCGTGACGCTACGCGATAAGCAGATACCGTCGACCACGACCGACCAGCGCCTGCTGGACCGGCGCGGGCCCTCGGACTGGGTGCACACCGACCCGTGGCGGGTGATGCGCATACAGGCCGAGTTCGTCGAGGGTTTCGGCCTGCTTGCCGAACTGGGGGTGGCGGTTTCGGTCTTCGGCTCGGCGCGGACGCCGCGGGGCGCCCCGGAGTACGAGCTGGCGGAGGAGATAGCGGCGGCGCTGTGCCACGCCGGCTACGCGGTGATCACCGGGGGCGGCCCCGGGATCATGGAGGCGGCGAACAAGGGCGCCGCCGAGGCGGGCGGCGTCTCGGTCGGCCTCGGCATCGAGCTGCCGCTGGAGACCGGGCTCAACGAATACGTCAACATGGGCATCGAGTTCCGCTACTTCTTCGTCAGGAAGACCGTCTTCGTCAAGTACTCGCAGGCCTTCGTCGTGCTGCCCGGCGGATTCGGCACGATGGACGAGCTGTTCGAGGCGCTGACCCTGGTCGCCACCGGGAAGATCACCAAGTTCCCGATCGTCCTGGTCGGCAGCGGTTACTGGTCGGGCCTGCTGAGCTGGCTGAAGGAGACGATGCTCGGCAGGGGGAACATCGGCGCCGACGAGCTGGCGCTGCTCCGGGTGGCCGACGAAGCCGAAGAGGTCGTCAAGATCATCAAGGAAGCCCACGGCGACCTGTCCTTCTGACCGCCGGTTCCCGCCGCGGGTGCGATTTCACTGCCGCGGCGTGGCACGATTCCTTATGTGCCTGTCGTATTGCTGATCGCCGCGGTGGCCATCCTGGCCGCCGTGGTCCTGCTCGCCGCCGGCCGCGGCGGCGAGCTGTCGGCGGAGCGGCTCGATTACGCCCCGCTTGAGCTAGGGCCCGTGTCCGCCACGGACATCGCGCTGCTCCGGCTCCCGACGGCGCTGTGGGGGTACAGCGCCCAGGCCACCGACGAGGCGATGGAGCGGATCGCCGGGGCGCTCAGGGAACGGGACGTGCGGATCGTGGCGCTCGAGCAGCTGGTCACCGACCTGAGCAAAGATCCCGCGCCGCCGCTCGGCGCCCCTTACCCGCAAGCGCGCCACCAGCGGCCCCTGCCGCCGGGCGGCGGGGGCCCCGCCGCGCCGCCGGAGCGGTCGCATGGCTGAGCCGACGGGCGGGGCGGTCCCCGGGCCCGACGGCAGGCCGCGCTGCCCGTGGAGCCTGAGCGCCCCGGAGTACATCGCCTACCACGACACCGAATGGGGCCGTCCGGTGCGCGGCGATCAGGCGATCTTCGAGCGGCTGAGCCTGGAGGCGTTCCAGTCGGGGCTGTCCTGGCTGACGATCCTGCGCAAGCGCGAGAACTTCCGGAAGGCGTTCGCCGGGTTCGACATCCCCGCGGTCGCGGCGTTCGGCCCGGACGACGTGCAGCGCCTGCTGTCCGATCCGGGCATCGTCCGGAACCGGGCGAAGATCAGCGCCGTGATCGCCAACGCCCGCGCCGCCCTGCGGCTGCCGGCCGGCCTCAGCGACCTGGTCTGGAGTTACGCCGCGGCCGGGCCGCCGCCTCCGCCGCCCCGCACGCTGGCCGACGTCCCCGCGCAGACCCCCGCGTCGAAGCGCCTGGCCGCCGAGCTGCGGCGGCACGGCTTCGCCTTCACCGGCCCGGTCACCGCGTACGCAACGATGCAAGCCTGCGGCCTGGTGAGCGATCACCTGGCCGGCTGCTTCGCCCGTGCCGCCTTACCCGCGCCGGCCGGGATCGTGACGGGGGCGCGGGGCGTACCGCTGAGCGCGCTCGCCGTCCCCGGCCTGCCTTAGCCGGGCCGCGTAGCCGGACGTGACCCGGGCCTGCGCGATTCCCAGCTCCGGGCAGATGCCGGCCAGTTCGGCGAGGATGCCGATAAGCCGCTCGTAGTCGGCACGCACGAGCTCATCGCGGATGTCGGATGCCTCCAGGTATGACCACCACAGCCTCGTCGCTGCCTCGGCCTTGGGCCGGAACTTGCCATGGCTGCGCACGAGCCGCAGATACCTGGCCGATGCTTCGGCTATCGCCTCGCGCGCCGCGGTGACGTTGCCGCAGTCGTTCAGGCATTGCGCGTAGTTGGTCAGCACATCCGCCATGTTCGGCGACAGCGAGTCCGGGGTTTGGCTCTCGGCCTCGCGCATGAGGTCAACCGATTCCTGGATGGTCTCCAGGGCCCGCTCGTACGCGCCGAGTTCGGCGTACCGGTTCGCCGCGTTCATGATCTCCATCGGCAGCCACGCTATGCCGATGTCGCTTCCTGACCGGGCCAGGGCGCGGGCTTCCCGCACAGCCCGCTCGGCGGCCCTGACGGCCTCCTTGGGCCGGCCAAGGCTCTTCAGCGCCATCGACCGAAGGCTGTAGGCGTTGCCGAGGAGCCTGTGCCGCTCCTCGGCCTCCGGGACGAAGGCGGCCATGGCGATCACCCGGGTGGTATCGCGATAGGTCTGACGAGCCTCCGGCGGCGCGAGGCGCTGCGCGCCGTAGTTGAGCATGGCGAAACCCAGGGCGCCGGTGTAGCGGTGCGGATCCCGCGTGGCCAGCCTGGAGTACTCCTTGATGAGCTCGCGCTGCACTTCGGCAACCTTGTCGTGCTGGCCGTCGTAGAACAGGCCGGCGCTGAGGAGCATTTTCAGCTCTGCCTCGACCTCGGGCTGGCGTTGCGGCTCCTGGCGGTAGCGGTCCAGGGCCGCTCGCGCCGCGCCGATCTTGAGTTCGCTGACGCGGTGCGAGGACGGCACCTCCCTGGCGGCCGCCCACAGGAAACTCCAATCGGTCACGGTGTCGATCGTGGCGAGCAGCGGACGGGTGAGGACGTGCGGATCCGGCAGGTAGGCCGCGCCCATCGCCCCTGTCAGCCAGAGCTTGTCACTGCCCTCGGCGAGGATGCCGGTGACCGTGTCCGGCATGCCGGCGTACCGGCCTGCCGCCCCGGCGGTAACGCTCAGGAGCTGCCACATCTGCTCCTCAGATGCCGCTGAGCGTGCCAGGGCGGCGGCGAGGCCGTCCTGGCTGCGCAGCGTCTGCGCGATGAAGTACTCGCCGAGCAGGTCGGGCTCCAGCGGGTTCAGCCACCCGTCTCCTGGATGGAGCTGGTTCGCCCAGTCCGCGTACTGGCCGAGTACCCGGCGGTGCTCGCCGGACAGGTCGGGCAGCCCGCCGAGCAGCTCGATCCCCTCGTCCCTGCTGGCCGCGCCGCAGCAGGTCGCCGCGGTCATGACGGCGTCCAGCAGCCGCTGACCGGTGTACGGGAGCCTGTGCGCGGTGGCGGCGTCTTCCCAGTAGTTGCGTTCGTGCGCGAGCACGCGGGACGCCGGATCCAGCCGGGCGGCGTCCTTGCCCGCCGGCCACCCCTGCTGGCGGTCCAGCAGCGTGGCCAGCGCGGTCATGTGCAGGGTGAGCGCACGAGCGTACCGGTCATGATCCAGGTCCGCCGGCGGGACGATCCCGGTGCCGTCGTAGTTCCCTGCCGCGCAGAACGCCTCGATTGCCGCACGGAACGCCGCCGCCCGGTCGCCCGGTTCGCCGTACAGCGGTGCGAGCTCATGAACCGCGCCATCCATCGCCGCCGCCACCGGCTCCGGCGCCCGTCTGAGCAGCTCGTCCCACCACTGGCCGGCACCGCGGGCCATCAGCAGCAGCCGGAGCCTGGAACCTCGGGGCCGTGGCTGCGCGAGCAGGTCCATGATGGTCCGCAGCCGTTCCGGCTGTGTCTCGGCGTAGTCCAGCGCGAGGAACGTGTCGACCGGACGCTGGAGCAGGCGCGTCAGCGATTCGTCCTGGTAGCGCGGACGGAGCCGGCCCGCTACCCAGCCCTCTCGCGCCAGCAGGGTCACCAGGTGCTGCGCGAACCGGGTCTTGCCCTGCCCGCCGGGACCGGAGCACAGCCGGACGCTCACCGTGTCGGCAGCACGTGCCCAGGCGATGAAGCCCGCCGTTTCGTCATCTCTGCCCTGGAACGGAACGACCTCGAAGCCGCTGCGCAACAGGAAGCTCGGCGGCGCGCGGCCGGGCAGTTGGTAGGACGGGACGAACAGTGCCTGGGCGTCCGGCTCGATCCGCTCCGGCTCGGAGCCTGCCGCTGCCTGATCCAGCCGCCGCAAGACCGCCTGCTGGAAGGCCCGGTCAAGTTCGGGCAGGAGTCCGCGGTCGCTCAGCAGCACCCGGTAGGACTCGCTGACCGCGCGGCGGCAGACCTGCTCCTCGGCCTCGCTCAGGTCACGCAGGTAGCCAGCGCTCCGGTTCAATACCGCCGCCGACACCCGGCCGGGGTCCATGTTCAACTCGACGATGCGCCCGGCGCCGGGGCCGTTCGCCGCCAGCACCGCTGCCGCCGCCGATAGCCCGGTCTCCAGGACCGCCGCCGGGATGGCCTCCGCCGCCGCCCATCCGCGCAATCCCCTCGTCACCTGGTCCAGCGCTGTCTGATGGGCGTCCTTGCCCGGTCCGGAGAGCCGCGCCGCGACACGTTCGATCGCGGCCTCGCCCGCGATCTGCCCGGCGCTTGCCGGCCCGCCCAGCACGGTGGCCAGGAGCACGCGAGCCACCAGCACGATGAGTTCCCCGCGTGAATCCGGCACAGGCTCACCCTCCACGGTGAAGCATAACGCCCTTCCGGGCCGATTCCGGTTTCGAGGGCGCCGGGGCGGGCGTGCTCGCCCCGGACAGCCGGCCGGTTGTGCCGGCGGGCCCGGCGGTGGCGTGCGAGAATACCCGGATGGAGCACGACGAGCCCGACATTGAGCGGCTTTTCGCACCGATTGAGCCGTCGCAGGCGTTCGGCGTCGTGCTGAGCGAGGCCCAGCAAGTGCTCTCCCACATCCGTGAGCCGGTCGACGCCGAATTGTGGGGCTCGGACATGATCGGCGCGCTGTCCGGCGGGGCGGCCGGCATGCCGGGTGTCATGACCGCGCTCACCACCTCGCTGGTGCCGGCCGCGGAGCGGACCGCCACGCCGGAGGCGCTGGCGCTGCTGCGGATCTTCGGGGCGATCGGATCGCCGGAGCTGCGGGACGCGGCCGCCGCGGCAGCGGACCGGGTGGCCGCGCTCGGCGTGGCCGACCCGGACTGGGCGGCGGTGATCGGCTCGCCCGCGGTCGGGAAGTGCTGGCACTATGGCGATGTCGGGGGCAGGCAGGAGTCAGTGACGATGAGCTTCGCCTACGGCGGCTCCGAGCACGCCCTGTCGGTGCTGATCGACCACGGGAGGGGCGGCCGGATCAGGGACGTGTGGGTGGGCGACGCCGCCGGGCTGCTCGACAGGACGTGGCTGGCCGCGGAGGACGACCCGCTGATCGTCTTCGAGACCATCGGGGCCGCGGACGCCCGCGAGCGGCTGGAGCGGGCGGTCAGCGCGGGCGAGTGCCCCGAGAAGCCAGACGAGGCCGACGACCTCGCCGCCCACCGCGCCTTGCTGCACGCCAGGCTGCGTTTCCTCGCCGCGGGTTAGCGCGCGGGCTACGGCGTGAGCGCGAGGGTCGCGCCCGCCGGGCTGAGCAGCCGGTGGTAGCCGGGCGCCCCGGGAAGCCTGGCCAGGTCGCCGCGCACCCGGCGGCGGGGCCCGTCCGGGCCGGCGAGCACGAGCCCGTCCGCGCCCGCGGCCACGAGGTCGCCGTCGTGCCGGATCAGGACCGGGCCGTCGCGTCCGGCGCTGACGGCCACCCGTCCGGCCCGCAGGCCGCCGAGGATGGCCTCCGGTTCGGCCGCGGCGCTTTCCACCCAGGTAGTAGGCGTGCCGGGCGGCGCGTCTGACCCGTGCCTGTGCCAGTCGCTGCCGCCGACCGGGATAGCCGCCGGATCCCAGGCCTGCCACCAGGCCAGCGGCGTGGTCCAGCTCAGGTCCAGCCAGCTCCAGTGCCAGACCTCGACGAGCGGCGGGCGGCGGCGCATCTGATGCAGCCAGCTCACGGGGCCCGCGATCGGGTGGTTGACCGACATCAGGCCGCCGCCGCGCTCGGCCGCCGCGAGCCAGTCGTCGGGGGCACGGCGGAAGTCGACCCAGCCGGTGTCGCCGAGGACCCCCGCGTGGCCGCGCGCGGTCGTCACCTCCTGGCCCGGGATCAGCGTGATCCCGTACCGGCGTGCCGCGGCCGGAAGTTCGGCATGGTGGCTGACCGTGTTGTGGTCGGTGACCGCGATGAAGTCCAGGCCCCGGCCGATCGCGAAGCACGCCAGCTCCGGCACGGTCATCGCGCCGTCCGAGTGCACGGTGTGCGCGTGCAGGTCGCCGGCCAGCCAGCGGCGCCCGGCCGCCGCTGGCAGTTCCCGGCGCGCGGGCCTGGCCGCGGGCGCCGGGGGCGCGGGCGCCACCGAATGGCCGGCGGTCGGCCCGCTGGACGGCTCCGCCGTGACGCGGTACCGCACACCCTCCGGCGGCACCATGTGCAGGCCGATCATCACCTGCCACAGCCCGGGTTCGATCTCGCCGGGCAGGTACCCGGGCGTCGCCGCCCCGGCGGCGATCACGAACGACTGCCGGGCACCCCCCGACCAGCCGCGGAACCCCGATGGCCCGAGGCAGCCGAGGTCAAGCACTGCCCCCGCCCGCTCGTATTCCAGTTCCACGCGCAGCGCGGCCGTCCCGGGAGCTACCTCGACCGGGAGGTAATGCCACGGCGAGGCGAACCGGTCTTCGGGCGTCCAGGTTCCCGTGTGCACGGTCAGTTCTCCCATGGTCCCAGTGTGCGGCCAGAAATCAGGTGACTTCACGGCTCTGCGGCGCTACAGTTCTGAGCTTCGCGCCCGAGCACAGAGCAAAGGAGGCCCGGTCATGCCCGCCGACGCCGGGGACGGCGAGGATCGCATCATCCGCGCCGAACGCGCCCACCTGGCCATGTCGCGCGAGTGCCTGCGCCTGATGCGGGAGGACGTGCTCGCCATCAACCCCATGGCCGGGGACCCGGTGTCCCAGGAGTACCTCAAGGCCGACCTGCACCGCCGTGCCGAATCGCTGCGGGACCTCCCGGACGCGCCGCTGTTCTTCGGCCGCCTGGATTACGACCCTGCCGGCCCCGGTGGCGCCGGGATCGCCGGCTCCAGCCTTCATATAGGGCGGCGGCATGTGCATGACCAGGACGGCACTCCGGTGGTCATCGACTGGCGGGCTCCCGTGTCGCGGCCCTTCTACCGGGCCAGCCAGGCGGATCCGCTGGGCCTGGCGCTGCGGCGGCGGTTCGGGTTCTCCGGCGGAGAGCTCACCGCGTACGAAGACGAGCGGTTCCCGAGCAGGGGAGCAGGGGGAGACGCCACCTTCCGTTCGGAAGGAATGAAGGCGAGCAAGCTCCTGATCGAGGAAATCGAGCGGCCGAGATCCGGCCCGATGCGGGACATCGTCGCCACGATCCAGCCCGACCAGGACGACATCGTGCGCGCGGACGCCAGCCAGACGGTGTGCGTGCAGGGCGCGCCCGGGACGGGAAAGACGGCGGTCGGGCTGCACCGCGTCGCCTACCTGCTGTACGCGCACAAGGAGCAGGTCACCCGGCGCGGCGTCATCGTCGTCGGGCCAAACCTCGCGTTCCTCTCCTACATCAGGAACGTGCTTCCCGCGCTCGGCGAACTGGACGTCACGCAGACCACGATCACCGACCTGGTGGCGTCGGTGCCGGTGCGCGGCGCCGACGACGACGAGGCGGCCCTGGTGAAGGGCGACGCGCGGATGGCGGAGGTGCTGCGGCGCGCGCTGTGGGCGTCGGTCAGGCCGCCGGCCGGGCCGCTCGTCGTGGCGCGCGGGTCGCGGCGGTGGCGAGTGGCCGCCCACGAGATCGAGGCGCTGACGGCGGAACTGCGCGAGCGCGGCGTCAGGTACGGGACCGGGCGGGAACTGCTCGGGCACCGGATCGCCCACGTGATCCTCACCCAGATGGAAGCGGCGGGGGAGACCTGTGACGACCGGACGCACGACGCGGTGCGGCGTTCGGCGCCGGTGCGCGCGTGCGTCGGCGAAGTGTGGCCCAAGATGGAGGCGAGCCGGCTGGTGTTCCGGCTGCTTTCGTCGGCGGAGGAGCTGGCGCGGCACGCCTCGGGGATCCTCACCGAGGCTGAGCAGAAGGCGATCGTGTGGTCGCCGGCGCCCCGCGGTCCCGGCTCGGCGCGCTGGAGCCCCGCCGACCTGGTGCTTATCGACGAGGCGGCCGACCTCATCGAGCGCACGCCGAGCCTGGCCCACGTGGTGGTGGACGAGGCGCAGGACCTGTCCCCGATGCAGTGCCGCGCGATCGGGCGGCGGTGCGCCACGGGGTCGGCGACCGTGCTCGGCGACATCGCCCAGGGCACGACCCCGTGGGCGGCCACGTCGTGGCCGCCCCTGCTGGCGCATCTCGGCAAGCCGGACGCGCCGGTGCGGGAGCTGGACGTGGGCTACCGGGTGCCGCGGCAGATCCTCGGCTACGCGTCCCGGCTGCTCCCGGCGATCGCGCCCGGGCTGCGCCCGGCCGCCTCGCTGCGGGAGGACGCCGGGTCGCTCGCCGTTGAGTCCGTGCCGGCCGCGGCGCTCGGCGGCCGGGTGGCGTCCGCCTGCTCCCGCGCGCTGGAGCTGCCCGGGTCGGTGGCCGTCATCTGCGCGGACGCGCAGGTGAGCGAGGTCGGCGCGGCGCTGGCCGCGGCGGGACTGCCGTTCCGCGTGCTGGGCGCGGAGCCGGCGGCGGGGGAGTCGCGCCTGGTGGTCGTGCCGGTCACGATGGCCAAGGGGCTTGAGTTCGATCACGTGGTGCTCGCCGAGCCCGGCCGTATCGCCGCGGGCGAGGCCCACGGCCTGCGGCGACTGTACGTGGCGCTGACCCGTGCCGTGTCCCGGCTCACCGTTTTGCACGCTGAACCGCTCCCCGCCGAGCTCCGTTCCGTACCATAGAGGGGACCGGTTGATTTCGGTCCGTTGAGGCAATTTCCCGATGCGCGTTGCGGGGCCATTCCGGGGGCGGCATTCTGGGACGATCTCGTGCGCTTCGTTCTGGGAAAACTACGATTAGTGACGACGGTGATAGCGGTGGAAGCCAAGGGGAATCACGCGCAGTCTGTCTACCTCGACAAGCTGGCCGAGGAGCTAACGCACCGGGGACTCGAGGCCTGGCTCATGGCGCCGCCGGGCCGCGTCCCCAGCGTGTACGTCGTGAATCCCGCCGCGCGGGCCCTGGAAGAGAACGTGTACGCGGCCCGCGGCAGGGACGGCCTGTGGTGGTTCTGGTGGTCGTGGGCGGAGCGGATCTCGATCGCCGATGACCTCGACGCGGCCGCCACCGCGATCACGCGGGTGCTCTCCCTGCCGCGCGGCAGGGACTGAGCCGCGGCAGCGACGCGGCGACCGAGCCGCGGCGGGGGGGCGGGGGCTGAGCCGCGGCCGCCGTCCTAGCCCGTCGCGTGCTGGCCGGACGGCATGCCGGGGAAGGCGACGGTTGAACCGCGCCAGGCGGCCGCCCGGTTCGCGGGCGGCAGCATGGCAAGCGCGCCGAAGGCGCGCAGCCTCTGATCCGTGACGGCCACCAGGCCAAGGTAGGCCCGGGCCACCCCCTCTTCCAGCGCCGTGGCGAGCAGCCGGGCCGACCGCGCGTCACGCACGGCGAAGGGAAGCTCGTAGGCAGCGGCCGCGGCCACCGGGGTCGCGCCCAGCTTGACGATCATCGCCTCAAGGGTGTCCCTGGCCTCCTGATGGGCTTTCCAGTCGTTCAGCGCCATGGACTGCTCGGCGCCGCTCAGCATGGCGCCCGCGACGCCGTAGCCGTACACGGCCGCGTGCTCCGCGGCCAGCGCCGCCTGTAGCGCCTGGAGTCCGGCAGCCGCCGACGCGGCCATGGCGGACATCAGCGCGGGCTCCGGTCGCTCAGGCCCCGGTCGCTCAGGGCCGTGACGTGCGTGGCCTCGGAGGCGGCGATGCTGGCATAGAGCTGGGCCAGCGACGGTGACACGCCGGCCAGGCGGCGGAGCTGAGCGGCGCTCGCGGCCCGTTCGGCGGCGCGCAGCCGGGCGAGGGCGCCCTCCCGGCTGCCCGGGATGGCGGGCCTGGACGTGACCTCGCCCGGCACGGCCTTGCCGGGGGGCTCGACGATCTGGGCGCGCAGCCGCGCCAGATGTGCCCGATGCTCGGCAAGCAGCGGGGCGAGCGCCGGCGCCAGGGCGGAATAAACAGCCATGGTCCGCACGTACAAGGAGATCAGGTTCTGCTCGGCGGCCACTGCCCGCAGCAGCGACCGCACGTCGGCCGAAAGCGGCGCCGGCCCCGCCAGCGGGTCCGGGCCGGCGCAGGCGCTCAGCGCGGGAAGCAAGGGAAACAAAGGCAGCGCCGTGGCCGACGCGGCGAGCAACTGGCGCCTTCGCAGCATAGGCTCTAAGCATGCCACGTGGCCACGGATGCTGCCCCGTGCGGCGGCCTTGCCGCCGCCTGGCGTCGGCGGCGGCGTGCGGTCCGCGCGGCCTATAGGCTGGACCTGCGAATACAAAGCCTCGGTAGTAGCCGGCTCGTAGACGAGGAGGTCGTGATGCCTGGTGGCTCCCGCCCCGCCGCCAGCCCGGTCGACGACCGGCGCCTGGCTGGCCTCATCCGGCCCGTGGTGGCCGCCGCCGGGATGGACCTGGAATCGGTGCGGGTCACCGTCGCCGGGCGGCGCCGGCTGCTGCGGGTGGTCGTCGACAGCGACCACGGGGTAAGCCTCGACGACGCGGCCTTCGTCAGCCGCGAGGTGTCCGCCGCGCTCGACGCGGCCGACGCGATGGGCGATGTTCCGTACACCCTTGAGGTCTCCTCGCCTGGCGTGGACCGCCCGCTGACCGAGCCGAGGCACTGGCGGCGTGCCGCGGGCCGTCTGGTCCGGGTCAGGGCGGGGGCGGACGGAACCGTCCAGGGACGGGTGCTCGCGGCCGATGCCGAGGGCATCACAATGGACGTCAGCGGCGTCAGGCGCAGGTTCTCGTACGGCGACCTGGGGCCTGGCGCCGTCCAGGTGGAGTTCGGGCGCGTGGCCGACGCCGAGCTACAGGACCTTTCCGGTGAGCTACAGGAACTTTCCGGTGACGGCGGGTTCCCCGGCGACGAGGACGGCGGGCTTTCCGGCGGCGAGGACGGCGGGCTTTCCGGCGGCGAACGTGGTGGCGGGCTTTCCGATACAGAGCTTCCCTGCGAAGCGGACCTTGGAGCTGGCGGCGATGGACATTGACCTGAGCGTGCTGCGCAGCCTCGAGAGCGAGAAGGACATCTCGTTCGACACGGTCATCAAGGCGATCGAGGACGCGCTGCTGATGGCCTACCACAAGACCGAGGGGGCGAGCCCCGCGGCCCGCGTGGAGGTGGACAGGAAGACCGGCCACGTCACCGTCTGGGCGAGGGAGGCCGGCCCGGAAGGCGTGGCCGCGCGGGAGTACGACGACACCCCCGCGGGTTTCGGCCGGATCGCGGCGACGACCGCCCGCCAGGTGATCTTGCAGCGGTTGCGCGACGTCGAGGACGAGATAACGTTCGGCGAGTACGCCGGGCACGAGGGCGACATCGTGGCCGGGGTGATCCAGCAGGGCAAGGACCCGCGCACGGTCCTCGTCGACCTCGGCAAGATCGAGGCCGTGCTGCCGCCCGCCGAGCAGGTCCCCGGCGAGCGCTACGTGCACGGCGAGCGGATCCGCTGCTATGTGTGGCGGGTGCGCAAGGGGCACCGCGGCCCCTCCGTCACCCTGTCGAGGACGCATCCCGACCTCGTCAGGAAGCTGTTCGCGCTGGAGGTCCCCGAGATCGCGGGCGGCCAGGTGGAGATCGTCAAGATCGCCCGCGAGGCCGGGCACCGCACCAAGATCGCGGTGCAGTCCCATCAGCCGGGCGTGAACGCCAAGGGCGCGTGCATCGGTCCGATGGGCAGCCGGGTCAGGAACGTCATGGCGGAGCTGCACGGCGAGAAGATCGACATCGTGGACTACTCCGAGGACCCGGCCGAGTTCGTGGCGAACGCGCTTTCCCCGGCCCGGGTGACCCGCGTCGACGTCGTCGACCCCGTCGCGATGGAGGCACGGGTTGTCGTCCCCGACTACCAGCTGTCGCTCGCCATCGGCAAGGAGGGGCAGAACGCGCGCCTGGCCGCCCGGCTCACCGGCTGGCGGATCGATATCAGGTCCGACGCGGCCGACGCGGGAGAGGCGGCTTCCGGCGGCGGGGCTGCCGCGGTGCGCGCCGCGCCCGGCGGCGCGGTCGCCCGGGAAGCGCGCACGGTGCCGCGCCAGGGGCACGAGGCCCCGCGCGGCCGCGAGATCGCGGGCGACCGGGAGGGGCCGCGCGAGCACGGCGCCGGCAAGGTCGGCGACAACGCCGGGACCGCGTCGCCTTCCTGACGGTTCCGGCCCGCCTCCCGCCTTCCCGCCGCTCCGGCTGCTTCCCGCCGCTTCCGCCGGTTCCGGCCCGCCTCCCGCCTTCCCGCCGCGGGATCCCGGCAGCCAGGGCAAGGACACGGAGGCTCCGGGAGCCTGGAGGGAGGGGGATTCCGGAGCCCGGACGCGGCGCCGGACTGCCCGGCGCCTTGGCATGTCCTTAGGCGGGTCATGGGGGTTCGGTTAGTCCTGGGTAAGGCAGGCGAGTTGCAGGGTGCGGGCTGCGATGGTTGCTGCGATCCTGGCGGGCAGGCCCCAGAAGGTGTGCGCGCCGTGCCTGGCCAGTTCCATGTGGCCGGTGGTCTCGCTGAAGGTGGTCTCGCTGAAGGTGGTCTCGATGCGGTTGCGCCATTCGGCGATGACCTTGAGCAGGGCAGGGCCGTGGCGGCGCGCTGTTTCCTGCCCGGCGGGACGAGGACGGCGGTGCCGCGAGCGGCCTCGGCCAGGAACGCGGACTGGCTGCGCCGGCCCAGCAGGTGCCGGGCCTGCGCGATCGCCGGCAGTCCGGCATCGGTGCAGGCCGGGCACGGCCCTGTCCGGGGCGGGATCTTGACCGCCCCGGACAGGATCAGGTCATGGATCAGCACGTAGTCGTGGACGGGCAGCTCTTCAGCCGGCGGCATGGACGGGCGGCCTCTGCGGGCAAGGGGACCCCCGCATGTCCCCGGCGGGCCTCGTTTCCTGGGTCCTGTGATGAGGCGGCGGGCCGGCGGTGCGCTGTGGCGCATTAGGCGAGGGGCGCTGTGCGGGCCAGGGGTCGCTGCGCGGGCGCGCGTGTGGCCCGGGCCGCTGGTGTTCAGGCGGCGCTGGAGGCGCTCAGGACGGGCGGCGGGACACCAGCCGGCAGGCGGCGGCGATCGCGGCGGCGGCTAGCAGCAGGCAGATGCCTGCCTCGATGCCCTGGAATATCCAGAACCTCCCGGCCGGCTGGTAGGTGGCCACCTGCGTGTACCCGTGCGCGGTCAGCCAGTGATCGAGCTGGGCGGGGTAGGTCGCCGGCGATGTGGCGGCCCGGTTCATCGACGCTTGCGCGGTGTGCTGTACCTGGTCGAACTGCGCGCCGGTCAGCACCGTGCGGCCGCCGGGCGCGACCGGGTCGAGGCCGAGCTCCCAGTCGTTCTGCGCGAGGCCGGTACCCTGCGCGAACGGCAGGCCCCACCTCTTGGCGGGCGGCAGGTACCGGGGCCGCAGCAGGAACTCGACCGGGAACCGGATCGCCGCATACCCGGCCAGCGTGACGGCCATCGCCGGGATGACCCGGCGCAGCACGGTCCCGGCGAGCACCCCGATCGCGAAGGCCAGCAGCGCCCAGGCGGCCGGCACGACCCCGGTGAAGTCGAACCCGTTGTTGGTGAACCGTCCGTTCACGTCGTTGACGGGTGACAGCCACCAGGTGAGCACCGCGGTGAACAGCGCCGCGCTGAGCGCGGTGACGGCCAGCGTGCCCAGCAGCTGGCGGCGCAGCCAGGCCATTCTGGTGACGCCCTGCGACCAGGCCAGCCGCCACGTGCCGTCCTCGTACTCCCGCGCGAGCAGCGGCGCCCCGATGAACGCCCCGGCCAGCGCGGGCAGGATGTTGAGCAGCGGGACGATGCCCTGCAGCGTGCGCGACGTCGCGTTGAACGCGTCCGTGGCGGTGCCGCAGCTCGGGTCCGGGCTGCCGCCGAGGCAGCCGTCGTGCCGGAGCAGGGCGGTCACCTGGTACAGGTGCAGCGCGGTCGGCGCCGCCGCGATGGCGAGGACGGCGACGGCGGTCACGGCGGCGAGGGCCTCCAGCCGGTGCTGGCGCCAGACAAGCCAGGTCATGATTGCCTCCCGGAGACGACGGAAAGGCGGGGGGACGGCTGG
>DATGLH010000149.1:0-29226 GCA_035294225.1 Trebonia sp. | reverse complement strand
GACAACCAGCTCTACGAGATCAGCGAGGACGAGGCTAACCAGATCGTGGAGCGGATACGGCAGACCGTCGCCGGGGAGGGCGCCACCGGGAGCTGAGCGGTTATGTCACGGCCGCGCCCGATCTCCGATCAGACTGGATAGCAGCGCGGTTCCTTGTGGTAGGTGAGCCCGGCCGGCGTGGTCCAGGTGACGGCCGCTCCCTGGGTGTGCGCGCACCCGCCGGCCTTCGCGTCCTGCGCGGTCATCACAGCCGCCTTCACGGCGGCCCGGTCGGCAGCCGGGCTCGCGCGGGCCGGCAACCCGGCCAGCTTCCCGAAGTTCGGTCCGGCGAAGCCCGGCTCGCCGGCCAGCCGGGCCATCGCCTGTCCGGCCCACTTCCCGGCCCGCCATCGGCGCCGGGGGCGGCAGCCAGGGATTGCCGGTCAGCGGGAGGCGCCATCCGCTGCGCCGGAAGATCATCGCGCCGAGCGGGACCCGGATCCGGACCCTGGTGCGCGCCGTCGATGCGGACGTCCTGGACAAGGTCACCGGCAGCTGGCCGCGCCGCCTGGCGGACGCGCGCCGCCTGGACGGCCCCGCGGGCAGCAGCGACGTCATCTCCTCGCCGGGAAGGTTCTCCGCGGTCCCCACGGCCGCCCCATCGCCCGCCGCACAGGCTCCTCAGCGGAACCAGCCGCCAGCCGCGACGGCACCCGGCCAGCGCGTCCCGGCGCCGGCCGGCCGCCAGCCCTGGAAGCCCTGCACCCCTGTCGAGCGATCCGCCCTGGCGCCGAGCCAGGCGGCCAGGCACAAGCAACGTAGCCGGGAACAGATCGCCAACCCGGCGATCCCGTGGTTATCCAGGCGGCGTCCGCCGTGCCGGTCCGCCGCGTCCGGGTCGCTGAGCAGTGCCGCGCCCGTGAGCCCATTCATCCAACGCTCAGACGAAGTCGGACGCGTAGATCAGGTCGGGGCCGAGATGGCGGTGCAGCACCTCGCACAGGGGGGCGGCGTAGCAAACAGCGCCACGGCCGCCCACCCCGGACCAGGCATCGAACGACCACTGGACGGCATGCTCCAGGTCAGGGTCCGTGTCATCGCCAGCCCCGGTTCCCGGTTCTTCTTCCCAGCCGGAAGGCGGCCTTTCCCGGTACGCGGACCATCCGCCATTGAACACCCGGTAGTCCACCGGTGCCGCGAGAACAGCCACGCCAACGGCGTCGGCGATGCGGACCGCTGCCCGGTGGTCGACCGACGGGCCGGGCCAGGCCAGGACGAATACGTCGGCGGTGCCGACGGCCGCGCCCGGCAGCGCCCGCAGCACCCCATCGAGGTCGGGGCCGTCATAATGCACGGTCGCCGGGCGCCGCACCAGATCATCGCGTAGCTGGTCCACGACAGTCAGCCAGCCGCCCACGACGGTGCCCGCCGTCAGCTCAGGCCCGCTTACCAGGTGACTCGCATACCCGGGCGGATCCAGCTCGTCGGGCGGCCAGGGGAACCGCAGGTACCGGCCGGACCGGCTTATCTCAGCGACGGGGCTGCTGATCAGCGTGTACCGTTCGCCGATGACCGCGTAGCGGTGCAGGTCCAAGAGGAACGCGGCGAGCTGCGCCTCTGACGGGCCGGCCGGCTCACGAGGGGCGATCGTCAGATATTCCCAGTCCGGCACGGGCCTCTCCCTCCGTCCTGCCGCGCCCGTTCCGGCCACGGTCCGAGCCGGCGGCCCGGCTCACGCCAGGTCCGCGGCCGCGCCCCGCCGACGTGCCCGCTCCAGCGGGCCGGGTAGCCGGCACCCGGCCGCGTCACGGTGTCGGTGCCTATCACGAGGCCTTCAGGTTGTAGACGCGCATCGCGTTGCCCGCGAGGACCAGCCCCGCGGTGGCCTCGTCCGGGCACAGCGCCCGCACCGCCCTGGCGTTCGCCGCGATGCCCGGGACACCAGGCCAGTCGGTCGCGAAGATCATCCGCCGGGTGAGCCTGGCCCAGTTGTGCCTGGCGTAGTACTCGCGCAGCCGGGACGGCGGCAGCCCGGACAGCTCAATCCAGACCCTGTCGCTGGACAGGGCCATGAACGCCGCCGCGTCATACCACCAGCCGCGGCCGCCGTGCGCCAGCACCACGTTCAGCCGCCGGAAGTCGCGCAGCACGTCGTCAAGGTACACCGGGTCCGCGAACTTGTTGGACGAGCCCGGGAAGGTGGACGTCCCGCAGTGCACGACGAGCGGGACGCCGGCCGCCTGGCAGACCTCGTAGGCCGGGTACATCGCGCGGTCGCTGGCGGCGAACCCCGCGTGCACCGGGTGGATCTTCAGCGCGACCGCGCCCAGGTCGAGCTGGCGGCGGACCTCCTCGTCGACCGGGTAGTGCAGGTGCGGGTTGACGCTTCCGACGACCTTGATCCGGTCCGGGTTGACCGCGCTGACGGGCAGGACGTCCTCGATCGGCTGGATGCCGGTCACCTTGGGGCTGTACTCGGAGAACAGCAGCGCGACGTCGACGCCCTCCCCGGCGAGGTAGGCGTCGAACGCCCGCGGGTCGATGGTGCCCGCCTCGTCGTAGACCTGGTCCAGGACCGCCGGGTCGCCGAAGTCCCGCGCCCAGTCCCGCCACGCCTGTTTCAGGGTCGGCAGCCGGGCGGCGTGCAGGTGCACGTCGACGAGCGGGAACCCGTCCAGCATCAGCCCTCCTATCCGAGCCCTGTCTCAGCCGGGCGCCCTAGATGAGCACCGAGGCGGCCATCTTGCGCAGCTCGACCCGCCGCACCTTGCCGGTCGCGGTGGTGGGGAAGCTGTCGGTGAACACCACGGCGCGCGGGCGCTGGTAAGACGGCAGCCCCGCGCGGCAGAACTCGATCAGCTCCGCCTCGGTCGCCGCCTGGCCGGGCGCCAGGATCACGTAGGCGACCGGCTTCTCCAGCCCGTCCGCGTCGCGCGCCGCGACCACGGCCGCCTGGGCAACCGACGGATGCGCCAGCAGCCTTGCCTCCACCTCCATCGGGGACACCCAGATGCCGCCGGCCTTGATCATGTCACCGGTGCGGCCCAGGCAAGCGTAGTACCCGTCGGCGTCCCGGACGTAGGTATCGCCCGTGCGCAGCCACTCCCCCTGAAACACCAGCCGGGACGCCTCATACCGGGCCCAGTAGCCGGTCGCCGCCGACTCGCCGCGCACGAACAGGGTGCCCGGGACGCCGGCGCCGGTGATCTCGGCGCCGCTGTCCTCGTCGACCAGCTTCAGGTGGTAGCCCGGCACGGCGACGCCCGTGGTCCCCGGCCGCACCTCGCCGGGCCGGTTGGACAGGAAGATGTGCAGCGTCTCGGTCATCCCGATGCCGTCGAGGATGTCCACCCCGAAGTGCGATGTCCACCGCTCTTGCAGCGACGCCGGGAGCGCCTCGCCGGCCGAGGCGGCCAGCCGGACGCCGGCCAGCGCGTCCGGCGGCAGCCCAGCGCGCAGCATGTTCGCGAAGAACGTGGGCCCCGCGAAGAACAGGGTCGCCCCGTACTTGGCCGCGGCCTCGGCGATGAGATCCGGCTTCGCCGGGGACGGCACCAGCACGGCCGCCGCGCCGGCCGACATCGGGAACAGCACCGAGTTGCCGAGCCCGTAGGCGAAGAAGGCCTTGGCCGCCGACAGGCACCGGTCGTCAGGGCCGATGCCGAGCACCTGTGAGCCGTAGGTCTCGCAGACCACCTGGACCGACGCGTGCCGGTGCATGGCGCCCTTCGGGGTCCCCGTGGTGCCCGAGGTGTACAGCCAGAACGCCGGGGAGTCCGGCGACGTTCCGTATACCGACTCGTCGCCGCCGCCGAGGGCGTCGAACTGGTATACAGGCACGCGCGCGTCGATCGCGGTGTCGGCGAGGATCCCGGTGAGCTCGGGTGCCGCCGCGGCGGCCTGCCCCGCCGCGGCGGCGAATTCGTGGCTGACCGCGAGGAAACGCGCACGGCTGTCGTGGAGCAGTTGCGCGATGCCGTCGGCGTGCAGCATCGTCGACACCGGCACCGGGATCGCGCCCATCCGCATCGCCGCCAGGTACATCACGACGAAGTCCGGCGAGTCGGCCATCACCATGAGCATCCGCTGCTCCGGTTGCAGGCCGATCTCGCGGAGCCCGGCCGCGGTGCGCCGGACGCGGTCGTGCAGCTCGGCGTAGGTCACCTCGCCCGCCGGCCCGGTGAGCGCGGTGCGCTGCCCGTCCCCGGCGGCCAGCCGCCGGTCGAGCAGGTACTCACATGCGTTGAACAGCGCCATTGCCGCCGCCTTCGGGGAAGCTACGAAAGGTGAACGTACTCGTAATCGAACGGCTTGCCGTTGATGCCGTTGCGCGGCGGGGCGAGCCAGGCGGCGATCTTGCCGCGCTCGTAGACCGGCTGCATGAGCGAGCGGACGAACGTCTTGTCGACCTCGGTCGGCAGCCACTGCCCCTTGCGGGCCTCCCACTCCTGCGCCGGCAGCTTCTCCCCGGCGGGCGACGCCTCGATGCCGGCGAACGCGCCGACCTTCCGGTTGAACGCCACGTGCGGCAGCGTCAGGCGCTGCGGCAGGCCGGCGTCGGCGAGGATGCGGTTCCACCGCTTCACACCGCCCTCGCAGTCGGCGATGTACTGCCGGCGCAGGTCGGTGTTCAGCCCGGTCAGGGCCGGCACCTCGGTCTGCCCGATCTGGCCGTCGACCAGCGCGTCCACCATGATCGAGTCGTCGGCCAGGACGTGGTCGTCCTTGCGCCGTTCCTCCATCCAGCGGCCTTTCAGCCCGGCGGTGTAGTAGTTGGCGACGTTCGTGGAGGTCTCCCCCCCGAACAGGTCGAGGGAGACGCTGTAGTGGAAGTTGAGGTACTTCTGGATGATGGGCAGCGGGATCACCCCGTAGCCGGCCACGTCGTCGGTGTCGTTTTCCACCATGACCTGCGCGGTGCGCTCCACCACCCGGTCGACGCCGGTGGTGCCGACGAACATGTGGTGGGCCTCTTCCTTGAGCATGAACTCGCACGTCCTGCTCAGCGGATCGAAGGCGCTTTCCTTGAGGGTGCCGAGCTGGTACTTGCCGTCCCGGTCGGTGAAGTAGGTGAACATGAAGAACGACAGCCAGTCCGGGGTCTCCTCGTTGAACGCCCCCAGGATCCGCGGCGCGTCGGTGCTGCCGGAGTTGCGGTGCAGCAGCTCGGCGGCCTCCTCGCGGCCCTCCCGGCCGAAGTAGGCGTGCAGCAGGTACACCATCGCCCACAGGTGGCGGCCCTCTTCCACGTTGACCTGGAACAGGTTGCGCAGGTCATACAGCGACGGCGCGGTCGCGCCGAGGTTGCGCTGCTGCTCCACGCTGGCCGGCTCGGTGTCGCCCTGGATGACGATCAGCCGCCGCAGTTCGGAGCGGTATTCGCCGGGCACCTTCTGCCAGGCCGGCTCGCCCTTGTGCGCGCCGAACGCGATCCGCCGGTCCGGATCCCGTTCCGCCAGGAAAATACCCCACCGGTAGGAGCTCATCGGCACGAAGGCGAAGTGCGCCCAGCCCTCGCGGCCCACGTTGACCGCGGTGCGCAGGTACACGTCCCGGGTCGGCAGGGCCGGCCCCATGGCCTGCCACCAGGACAGGAAGTCGGGCTGCCAGGACTCCAGGGCCCGCTGGAGCCGCCGGTCCCCGGCCAGGCCGACGTTGTTGGGTATCTTCTCGGCGTAGTCGGGCGTCGCCATCGGATAACACTCGCTTCCGGTCGAAGTCCGCCCGCTGCCCGGTCCCGTACCTGCGCAGCGCGCCGTCCGGGCCCGATGCGTTCGGGCGGTAGAAAATCCAGTTCTGCCAGGCGGACAGCCGCCCGAAGATCTTGGTCTCGATCGTCTCCGGCCCGGCGAACCGGTAGTTCGCCTCCAGGCCCGTCAGCGCGTCGGGGCTGAACGCCGAGCGTTCCTCGATCGCGATCCGCACCTCTTCGTCCCAGTCGATGTCGTCGGGGGCGAAGGTGACCAGGCCGAGCTGCCCGGCGTCCTCGGCCTCCAGCGGCTCCCCTGCTCGTTTCTCGACGGCCGCGAGCCCGTCCGGGTCGCCGTAGAACCGGGTCGCCAGCCGGGTCAGCCCGTTGCCCGTCGGCAGCGGGCCCAGGTTCATGCCGCCGACGGTGACCGTGGCCGGCGCGTCGTCCGGGCCGGCGTCCTCGAACACGCCGGACAGCATGTACGAGCGGTCGGCGGCCAGCGCCAGCTCCAGCAGCGACCCGGCGAAGCACGACCCCGGCTCGATCAGCGCGATCAGCGACCGGCTGGTCACGTCCAGCCGCTTGAGCGTGCGCTTGAGGTACAGCACGATCTCGTTGGCCAGCCAGTCGCCGCCGGTGCTGGCCAGCAGCAGCTCATCGTGGGCGAGCACGCGCCCGGCGTCGCCGCGGGTGCGCAGCACCCAGGTGCCGATCTCCGTCTCGTTGGTGCGCAGGTCCAGGATCAGGTCATCCAGCTCCCGGGTCACCGCCAGCGTCCAGAACTTGTCGCCGAGGGCGTGCATGTCCGCGGGCGAAGGCGCGTCCGCGCCCGGCCCGCGGACGGTGATCTCGGCGACCCCGCTGCCGCGATTCAGGGCCGCCGACACGTGGGTGTAGGTGACCGCGTCGTCCGTCCGCGCCTTGGCCAGCGGGGTCAGCTCGATGCCCGGTCCGCCGCCGGCCGGACGGGCGGACGCATGGGCAGCCGCCACCGCCCGTTCGGAAACTTTCTGCTGCCACTGCGCCCGGGGAACGACCTCATCGACCAGGCGCCACGCCACCGCCTTCCTGCCGCCGATCCCCTCGGCCTTAGTCGCGAAATAGTCGGCGAGGTCGCGGCGCACGTGCCGCTTGTCGGTCACCCGGGTCAGCCCGCCGGTGCCGGGCAGCACTCCGAGCAGCGGCAGTTCGGGCAGCGACACCACCGACGACCGGTCGTCGACGAGCATGATGTGCTCGCAGGCGAGCGCCAGCTCGTACCCGCCGCCGGACGCGGTGCCGTTCAGCGCCGCGATCCAGGTCTGGCCCGAGTTCTCGGTGGCGTCCTCGATCCCGTTGCGGGTCTCGTTGGTGAACTTGCAGAAGTTCACCTTCCACGGATGCGAGGCCGCCGCCAGCATCCGGATGTTCGCCCCCGCGCAGAAGATCTTCTCCTTGCCGCTGGTGAGGACGACCGCGCGGACCTCCGGATGCTCGAACCGCAGCCGCTGGACCGCATCGTACAGCTCGATGTCCACGCCCAGGTCGTAGGAGTTCAGCTTGAGCTCGTAGCCGGGCATCAGCCCGCCGTCTTCGGCGACGTCCATGGTGAGCGTGGCCACCGGGCCGCGTGCCGACAGCCGCCAGTGCCTGTACCGCGCCGGCTCGGTACGGAAGTCCACGTGTGCCATGGCTCTATGCTCTACGGAATATCGAAGGATCGTCAATACTCCGTAGAGTTTTCACCGGGTTGCCGCGCCCGCGCGGCCGGCGCCGTTCAGGCGGCGCCGTTCAGGCGCTTCCACTCGCGGCGGGAGTCCGGCAGCCACTGCTCGTGGCGTTCGGCGAACAGCTCCGCCGCCCTCGTGCCGGTCCAGCGGGCGGGCAGCAGCTCACGCGGCAGCGCCGGGTCGAGTGAGGGGAACCGGCGCCAGGCGTGCACCAGCTCAAGCTGCCTGGCGAGCACGTCGCCCGGCGTCCTGCCCCCGAACTCCGCGACGAACCGCTCGTACTCCGCTTCGATCGCCGGCAGGTCCCAGGCCGCCGCCACCATCGCCCTTGTGTCGGATAGCCCCGTACGGCGGGCCACGAACACGTTCGCGTCGTCCCCCGCCCCCGCCTCCCGCAGCACGCGGATCGCCTCCTGCTGGCGTTCGGTGTGCGGGCTGATCCACAGGCCGGGGCCGAGCGAGCCGAACCCCGCCCATGCCAGGCGGGTCCGCACCACGTGGCGGGCGCGCCGGTCGCTTTCGGGGACGCGCACCGCGACGAGCACCCACTGGCCATCCCAGTCCTGGACGGGCCCGAAGGAGTAGATGCGTTCGGCGCCGTCGGTGAGCAGCTGGCGGGCGGCGGGCGTGAGCTGCCACCGGGTGCGCCGGCCGATCTTCTCCGGCCGCAGCCAGCCGGCGTTGGCGGTGCGCATCAGCGCCTGCCTGGCGGCCTTCTCCGCCACTCCGAGCCGCTCGAAGGCGGCGAGCACGGCGCTCGTCCAGGCCATGCCGTCTGCGGGAAGCACGAACTCGCCGAGTAGGGTGAGCAGCATGCCGCGCGCGCTCGGCGCGCCGGCCGCGTGGCGCCGGGACAGCGTCGGGGACACTGGCTCCACTTAGCGCTTCTCCTGCGACATGAATAAGTAGCATACTTCGCTCCTTCATGCCGGACGAGTTCATCCCGGACGGGCGGCGGCGCCCGCGCGGCGCCCGCGGCCCGCCGCCCGTCCGGGATGGGGTTCTTGTGCCACTCGCTGACGGCCGTCCGGCGGCCGCCTGCCGCTGTAGGTCGTTGCCGGCTGTTGCCGGCCGCCTCTTGCTGTTATCAGTGAGTGATGGTGCCGAAGGTGACGGTGTCACCGGCCCAGGAGAACGACTGCCACTCCACCCCGCCGCCGTATGTGGTCGCGGCAACCATGTCGTTGCCGCCCTCATAGACGCCCACGTGGTACACGTAGCTGTTGGGGTCGCTCGATACGTGGAAGAACACCAGGTCACCGCCCCAGGCGCGGGCCTTGCTTATGCGCCGGAACTGGCGGAACTGTTCTTCGGCCGTCCGCTGGATGCGCTTGCCGAAGTGGCGGTAGACGTACTGGGTGAGCCCTGAGCAGTCGAAGCCGGACGTCGATGTCCCCCCGTAGACGTACGGTATGCCTTCCAGGCTCTTCACGTACGTCGCCGCTCGCTGATCGAAGGACTCATAGCGGCGGTTGCCCGCCGCCTTCTCCCGGGCCTTCTGGGCCTTGCCGGCGACTGCCTTCTGCTGGCTGCCGGACAGCGGCGCCGCCTGCGCGACGCCCGCCATGGGAACGCTGACCGCTATCGCCGTTAGCGCCGCCTGAGCCAGCCATTTGTGCCGCATCCTTAGGCGCCTCCGGCTCGCCAGGCATGGGCCCGGCCATAGGTACACGACTCCCGTCCCGGAAGCTTGATCGCCATCATTCTTTCCCTTTCCCTCATTGTCTTGCGTACGGCTTTCCCTCAACTCGCCGCTGTACTTGCGTACCATCCCGCGACCACCCCTGTCTCGCAGGCAGCCATTCCCGGCTTTGCCTTGCACCGCAGATCACGGGTGGATAACTGGCATTCCGCACCTGTCTTTTGCGCTTTGCGCTTTGTGTCAATAGTGGCAACTTCGCAGTTCAGAGGGCATGTCAACGATGTCGCAGCCGGGCAACGGCGGACCCGGACACCCGCTGGACACGTGTGGGAAACGTCACAGCAACCCGCTACGCAGCGTGTTTAGCCGTTATACCGAAAAGCGCGCATAACGTCGTTATCGTACTGTGATTGGCGTTGACGACGATACGCGTGATACACGTGTGACGAACGCTGTGCGGGTCTCCGGCAACGAGAGAGCACGCACGCCGCGTTACTCCATGAACACGGGAGAATGCGCGCGTGTTTCTCATTGCACACTCGCAAAGCATTCCGGCTATCCCGGAAATGCGTCGGGCAATCAGGTGCCGGCGTGCTCGGCGTCGGCTCCGTCGGCTCCCCGGCGAACCGTTAGCGTCACCGGGCGGCCGCGGGCGCCGGGCCGCCGCGCACCCGCCCACCCCGGCATGGCACCGCGCGCCCACCCCGGCATGGCACCGCGCGCCTCAGGACCGTTCTCAATCCCACTTCGCACACTTTCCGCACCGACAAATGGGATATTTCGGGCAACAAAGTGGTCGCCAGGTGTGCGAAGTGAAAAATCAGTCAGCGTGAGTGACTGGCGTGCCAGGCGGGGCGTGCCAGGCGGGGCGCGCGGGGCGCGCGCGGGCGCGGAGCGCGCAGGGCGGAGCGCGCAGGGCGGAGCGCGCGGTCCTGGCCGTTCACGGAGTGTGGCAGTTGTCTACCGGGTACACTCCCCCTTCTGTGAGTGCTTCCGAAGGAATCCTGGTCACCGGCGGCGCCGGTTTCGTGGGCGCGACGTTGGTCCGGCGCCTGGTAGCGAGCGGGTACCGGGTCCGCGTGCTCGACAACCTCACCACAGGGGACGCCGCGCACCTGGCAGGCGTGGACGCCGAACTGGTCAAGGGCGACATCCGCGACGCCGGCGCGCTGGACGACGCGCTGGAGGGCATGCGGGCGGTCATCCACCTGGCCGCCGCGGGGTCGGTGATCGGTTCGGTGCAGGATCCCGTCACGAACTTCGAGGTGAACGCGCTCGGCACGTTCCGCGTGCTGGACGCCGCGCGGCGGGCGGGTATCGAGCGCGTCGTGCAGGCCTCCACCGGAGGCGCGCTCATCGGTGACGCCACGCCGCCCGTCAACGAGCAGTCGCTGCCCAAGCCCATCTCCCCGTACGGGGCGAGCAAGCTGGCCGGCGAGGGATACGCGCACGCCTTCGCCAAGACCTACGGCATCCGTACCGTGGCCATCAGGTTCGGCAACGTGTACGGTCCGTGGAGTTCGCGCAAGCGCGGCGTCATCAACGCCTTCTTCAGCTCGATCCACTCCGGCGCGCCGATGGTCATCTACGGTGACGGGTCGGCGTCCCGCGACTACGTACACGTGGACGACATCGCCAGCGCCCTCCAACTCGCGCTGGAGAAGGACGTCCCGGGCGGCACGGTGCTGCACGCCGCGTCGGGCGTGGAGACGACCGTCGCCGAGCTGGCTGACCTGTGCCGGAGGGCGGCGGGCGCGCCTGACCACCCGATCGAGTACCGGCCCAAGCGGGCCGGCGAGGTGGGCCGCAACTTCGCTTCCTACGAGCTGGCGAAGGAAATGCTCGGCTACGCGCCCACAGTCACCCGCGAAGTCGGGATTCCCCGGACCTGGAAGTGGTTCCAGGAGGAGGTCTTCGGGGACTGAGCGGCAGCGGCGCTCACCGCCCCGTTCACCGGCCCAGTGGCCGCGCAGGTGCGGGACGAGGCCGCCGGGCCGCTCTTCGGGGAAGAACGCCCTGGCTCCCCCGACCTCGATCACGTCACGCGCGCCGGGGATCTCGAGACGTCACGCGCGCCGGGAACCATGTGGCGTAGCCGGTATGCCCACTTGACGCCGAACGCCGCGTCCCCGTCCCCGGACGAACAGCGTCGGTACGGAAAGGGCGCGCAGCCCAGGCCCGGCCGCCGACAGGTCGGCCGGGCCGAAGGCGGCCCGCGCGCTGCTGCAGGCGCTCTCGGGCTCCGGGCGCCTCGCGCCCGGGCCGGTCGACGCGTTCGCGCCAGGATCCTCGGCGCGCTGGACGAGATGGCCGTGGTCATCGCCCGCGCCGGGGACCCGGAAGCGGCCGCGCCGGGGACCCGGAAGCGCCCGCGCCGGGGACCTGGAAGCGGCCATGGCGGAGGGCCGCGCAGCGGTGGAGGAGCTGCTGCGCCGCCTGCTGAGGCCCTGGGCCCGCGCGGACCCGGGGCAAAACCGCGCGGCCTCCGAGCGGACCCCGGCAGCCCTGTGGGCGGACCTAGGCGGGAACGGCCAGGTCCAGCACGGCCAGCCGGGCCGGTTCCCCGATCACCTCGATGCTCGTGATCTTGTCCTCCCCGAACGTGAAGGCCAGCACGACGGCCAGCCGGCCGTGCGGCCCGTACACGATCCCCGGCACCCCGTTGACCAGCGCCACGGCGGACTGGCGGGACCGTCCGGCGGCGGCCCGCGCCCCGCGGGCGACCGCGGCTGCGCCGCGCAGCGTCGCGGGAACGCCGGACGGCACCGTAGCCCCGTCCGCGCGCAGCACCACGTCGGGGTCGAGCACCGCGAGCAGCCCCTGCAGGTCGCCGGCCCGGGAGGCGGCGAGGAACGCCTCGGCCAGCGCCCGCTGCCTGCTCAGCCGCTGCCTGCTCAGCCGCTGCCTGCTCAGCCGCTGGCCGGAAACCGTGCTGCCGCCCGGCATCCCGCGCCCGCCGTCACCGCCGTGCACCCGCCGGCGGGCACGGCTGGCGAGCTGCCTGGCCGCGTCCGCGGAGCGCCCGGTGACCTCCGCGATCTCGGTGAACGGCACGCCGAACATGTCGTGCAGCACGAACGCCACCCGTTCGGCCGGCGTCAGCGTGTCGAGCACCACCAACAGCGCGAGCCCGACCGAGTCCGCGAGCAGCGCCTCCTGCTCCGGCCCCTCCGGCGCGCTGCCGCTGCCCCCGGCGGTGCCGCTGCCCCCGGCGGTGCCGCGGTCCGCGGCGAAGTCCGCCCCGGCGGGCTCCTCGCGCCGCGACTTACGCGACCGCAGCATGTCCAGGCACACCCGGGCCGCGATCGTGGTGAACCATCCGTCGAGGTTCGCCACGCCGTCCGCGCCCGCCCCGGCGACGCGGATCCACGCCTCCTGGACCGCGTCCTCCGCGTCGCCCGCCGAGCCGAGCATCCGGTAGGCCATCGCCCGCAGCCGCCCGCGGTTCGCCTCGAACCGCCCCGCCAGCCAGTCGTCGTTCATCGCCGCCGTCCCTGTCGAGTCCGTCATACCCTTGACGGACCGCGGCGGGCCACTGTGACACCGGCGGACACCGACGGGTTGAGCGCGGAATGTCCGCCGCCACGGCGGCGTTGCGAGACGCGCGATGCAGGGAATGGTTCTGGCATGAGGGGCATCAGGCTGACGGGAATCGCCGCTGTCGCTGCCCTCGGGCTGGCGGTGGCGGGATGCACGGGCAGCGGGACGACCACGGTCAAGCCCGCGGGAAACGGCACGTCCGCGGCGGTCGGGGCAGCGGCGGGCGGGGCAGCGGCGGGCGGCGCCTCGGCCCCGGCGGGCGCGGCCGGGCCCGCGGTGACGATCACGCCGGCGAACGGCGCGGGCAACGCCGACCCGTCGAAGGGCATCACGGTCACCGCGTCCGGCGGCAAGCTGACAGACGTCACGGTGCGCGCCTCAGGGGAGCCGGTCGCGGGCAGCTACTCGGCAGACCGCACCGCCTGGCACAGCACCTGGGCGCTCAACGTGTCGACGTCGTACACGGTGACCGCGACCGCGGTCGCGGGCGGCGGCGCCGCGACCACCAAGACGAGCACGTTCCGCACGCTCACGCCGTCCTCGACGTTCAGGACCGAGATCATCGAGGGGTACCAGCAGACGTACGGCGTCGGCATGCCGATCATCTTGTACTTCAGCCACCGGATCACGAACCGGGCCGCGGTCGAACGGGCGCTGCAGGTCACGACGTCCAAGCCGGTGATCGGCGCGTGGTACTGGGACGACTCCTGCGGCATGGCCCCCACCTGCGCCTACTTCCGGCCGCGCGACTACTGGCCGGCGGGCACGACGGTGAGCTTCACCGGGCACCTCGACGGCGTCGAGGGCGCGCCCGGCGTGTACGGGACCCACACGCTGACGCAAGAGTTCACCATCGGCCGGTCGGTGATCGCGATCGGCAGCACGCGGACCCACTCCACGCAGATCTACGTGAACGGCAAGCTCACCTACGACTGGCCGATCAGCACGGGCCGGCCGGGCGACGACACGCCGAACGGCAGCTACCTGACGATCGAGAAAGCCAACCCGGTGGAGATGAAAGGCCCCGGCTACGACCTGATGGTCCCGTACTCGGTGCGCTTCACCTGGAGCGGCGACTACTACCACGACGCCTACTGGTCGGTCGGCGAGCAGGGCTTCGAGAACGTGAGCCACGGCTGCGTGAACCTGTCCCCCGCCCACGCGGAGATCTATTACAACATGGCGGTGCCCGGCGACCCGATCACGATCACGGGCAGCCCGCAAAAAGGCACCTGGGACAACGGCTGGACCATGTGGTTCCTGAGCTGGCCGCAGTACCTGAAGGGCAGCGCGCTGCATGAGGCCGTGGTCGCCGGGCCGGACGGCAGCACGTTCGTCAACCCGGCGACGCTGCCGCCCGACACGGCCAGGGCGCCGCTGCAGACGGCGCCGCCCGGGAACGCGAACGCCGGCTAGGCTCTGCCCGGCGAACGGCTCGCTGCGCCTGGCCGCACTCGGCGTGATCGCCGTGGAAAGGCGCCCGCCCGCGCGGTCGCGGGCGGGCGGTTCCGCGGTCGCGGGCGGGCCTGGCGCGGCTACGCGGCGCCGACGGTGTACTCGTACGGCAGTGCCGCCAGTTCGTCGCCGGAAAGCTGCCCGGACGACGGCACATTGCCGGTGTAGTCGTCGACGTACAGGGTGCCCGTGACCACCGTGCCGGGGCTGGCCGACGGCGTGATCGACACGTCGACCACCGCGGACTTGCCCGGGGCGACGGCGACCGGGGCGAACGTTCCCGGGCTGGTCGCGCTGGGCAGCACGGCCGGGTTCGTGGCCGCCAGCCACAGGTCGCCCGTCGGCGCCGTGACCGCCGGGTCGAACGCCTTGGTCTGCGCGGTCATCGAGATCGTGGCCGTCCCCTTCGGCGCGCCCGTGGCCGGGTACGGGCCGCACTCCGCCGGCCAGCCGAGCCAGATGCCCTGGGTCACCACGCCGCCCGCGGGGTTGTCCGCTGCCTGCTCGGAGGTGGCGCAGAGCGCTCCCGGGCCGCTGCTCACGCTCGGGATGTCCGGGTCACCCGCGTACGGCGAGATGTCGAACATGGCGGGCACGGTCGACGTCTGGGTGACCGAGACGCCCGAGGTCTGCGTCGGCACCACCCAGAACGGCGGGTTGCCGGTCATCGGCAGCGGCACGGTGTCCGAGGTTCCCAGGACCGGCGCCAGCGTCAGCGTCGTCACCTGGTTGAGGCGGGCGTCGACGAAGACGTCCTCCGTGGCGATCCCGTTGTTCGTGACCTTCACCGGGATGGTGTACGCCGTGCCCTGGGTCAGCGTCGCGCTGGCGCTGTCCGGCAGGCTGCCGGCGCCGGTGCCGGTGGCGACGGCGGTCACCCCGGACGTGAACTGGATGTGCCCGGTGAACGGGTCGGACACCTCGTTCCCCGCGACCGGCTCGGCGAAGTCCACGATCAGCGTCCAGGTGCCGGCCACCGGGTCGTGGGTGTAAGCGGTCAGCCTGGTGCTCACCGCGCCGGACGCCGTGGCGTTCTGCCCGTAGCCGAGGGTCTCGCCGTCCGGGGCGACGAGATAGGCGCCCACGGGGTCGGCCGGGTCGTTGGCCAGGGACAGGCTGGCCGCGATGCCCGCCGTGCCGCCGGGGACGGAGAACTGGTAGTACTCGACCTGGCCCTCGTAGGGGGGCCGGCCGTTGCCGCCGGTCAGGACGCCGCTGAAGGCGCCGCCGTCGGCGACCTCGACCTCGCTGCGCAGCGTCACCGGGATGCTCGTCGTGCCGCCCGGGCTGGAGCTCACCACGATGGAGCCGGCTTCGTCCCCGGGCGCGCCCGGGGTGCGGGCGCTGACCGTGACCGTCCTGCTCTCGCCGGGCGCCAGGGTGAATCCGGACGGCGAGACCGAGGCGAAGGGTGTGAACCGCTGCGTCGCCACCCGCCACGGGATCCTCCCGTTGGTGCCGCCGTCCCTGGCCACGACGCCGAAGACGACCCCGGTCCACCGGCCGGCGACGGGAGCCCTGACATCGACGTTGCCGTAGTTGCCCACCCCCTGTGGCAGCGAGTGCGCCGCGAGCCTGCCCCTCGGGTCGATGAGGATCAGCCGCACGCGGGCGTTCAGGTCGCTGCTCGTGAACGCCCCGGCGCTCGCCGGGTAGGCGATCGATGCGTCCAGCCGGGACTGGGCCGGCGGGACGGTGAAGCGGAAGACGGCGTAGTTGTTCGGCACGCCGCTGAAGTTCACGAACTGGCTGCTGGTCTTGTCGTTCAGCGTGACGCTGCCGGCCTGGACGTCGCGGTCGGGGCCAAGGGCGCGGCCGCCGAGCCTGACGGCCTGGCTGCGCGAACCGGTGTTGGTGATCGTGACGTCCCAGCTTTCGGCCGAGCCGGGCGCGCCGGCCGCGGTGAGCTGGCCGGCCGAGGCCAGCAGCGTGGCGCCGACGTGCGCCGCGTTGCCGACCGACTCGGCGAGCTCGACCGCCTTGTAGCTGTTCAGCAGGCCCGCCCCCTGCTCTTCGGCGGGCGCGCCCAGGTCGGTCGCGGTGCTCAGCAGGATCTGCTTGACCAGCGCTGGGGCCGGGGTGGCGCCGTGGTGCGCCTTCCGGTACGCCTGGATCACCAGCGCGGCCGCGCCGGCGACGAACGGGGAGGACTCGCTGGTCCCGCCGGCCTCCTCCAGGCCGTCCGCCTTGCCCGCGAAGTCCGTGCAGCCGGTGTAGCGCGCCAGGTTGGTGCTGCACGAGGAGAAGCTGATGTCGCCGGGGGCGACCAGGTCGACGGTGCCGCCGGACTGCTCGAACCCGGCCGAGCTCAGCGAGCTGATGTTATCGCTCAGCCAGCCGCTGGTCGCGAAGTACCGTGCCGCCGCGTAGTTGGTCTGCGCGTACGCCTGGAACTGCGTGCTCGCCCCGACCGAGATGACGTTCGGGTCGGTGGCCGGGGAGCCGATCGTGTTCGTGGTGCCCGCGTCGCCGCTCGAGACGCTGACCACCACGCCCGCCCGCACGGCCGCGTCGTTGAACTGCTTGATCGCGTCCAGGGCGGTGTCCGGGAGCGGGTTCCCGCCGAACGACTCGTTGATCACGTTGACGTGATCGGTCTCGACCGCGTAGTTGATCGCCTGCAGGAAATTGGACGTGGTGGTGTCGAGCTGGTCGTTCGCGTCCTCGGCGAACACGTCGAGGCCGACCAGGCTGGCGCCGGGCGCGACGCCCTCGATCTTGATGTCGCAGGGCGCCGGATAGGACTGCGCGGCGAAGCCGTTGACGTTGTATACGTGGATGCCCTGCCCGGCGATCGTGTTGGCGTCGAGGAACGCCTCGTCGCCCGAGGTCGGCGCGCCGGGCCCGTTGCCGGTGAAGTCCTGGTAGTCGCCGCCGGCCTGCCTGGCGAACACCGACATGCCGTTCTTCCTGATGAAGTTCACGTTGCCCGTGTCAAGGCCGTCCGCGATGTAGGCCACCTTGACGCCGGCGCCGGTGATGCCCAGGGAGCGCGCGGTGGCCTGCCCCGGGTTGGCCGAGGCGGTGCTGGTCAGGGACAGCCCTTCCGGGGCGAGCTGCGCACGGCCCCTGGGCGCGCAGGCGCCGGGGATCACGTGGGCTTTCAGCGTGGTCGTGCGGGGCGCCGCGGCGCTCCCCGCGGTCCCGGCGCTCCCCGCGGGCGCGGCGGTCCCCGCGGGCGCGGCGGTCCCCGCGAGGTCGGCGGGGCCGGCCTGGATCGTCACGTCCGGGACGACCGCGGCGACGAGGGGGCTGGCCGCGAGGCGCTGCCTCTCCCCCGCCGAGACCGTCGCCGCCAGCGAGTCCACGAGCTGGAACCGCTTGACGTGGGCGGCGTGGGTCTGGCTCAGCTCGCTGAGCAGCGGCGCCTGGCTCGCGGCGACCGCGGCCTTGCGCAGGCTGGCGGCCGCCGCCGGGCTGGGCTGGTTTTTCAGGATTACTATCACCGGCTGGTTCACGTTCTGCGACAGCGCGGCGGCCTGCGCCTGCGTCAGCGACCCCGCAGCCGAGCCGCCCGCCTGGCGCGCAGGGCCGGCCACGGACGCGTCGGCCGCCGCGGACTGCCCGCCTACCAGGACGGACACCGCGGCCGCCACGGTGAGGGCGGATATGATCCTGCGTCTGCCCATGTTCTCCTCGCCCCGGAACAGCGGCCCTTTGCCGGCCGCGACTCGGAGCGAACAGTAACAGACGCGGAATAAGCCGGTCATAGCGAATAGCAGAGAAAAACCGGTCATTTTATTTCGCCGTTTTGATCCCGATCGTCTACCCGGCCGGACTTGTTCTCCTTGATGCTGATGGTGACGGTGAGGATGCCGCCCGGGTCAGCGCCGTCCGGGAGAGCGCGCGGCTGAAGGCGCCGCACCGGGACTCCGGGCGGTGCGTCCCCGCCGCGCTGGCGCGGCGTACGGCCCCCGCGCACCCGCCCGAGGTCCCGTGGCGCCCTTCTTGATTTCCCCGAACGTACGCGCGGTTCCCGAGATCGCATTCGGCTCTTACAGCAGGCCGCCGACGGCGAGCGTGGCGACGGCCGCCACGCCCAGCGCCGCGGCACCGTTGCGGGCGACGCCGCGGGCGTCGTCCGCGGCGCGTTCAACGGTGATGAGGACGGCGAGGCCGGCGAGCCAGTACAGTTGCCCGCCGGGCGCGGCGACCATCACGAGCATCAGGCACCAGCACGCGCCGAGGCAGCACAGGCCGTAGCGCAGCCCGTGGCGCGGCGCCGCCCGGATCTCGGGCGCCCGGTGGCAGGCACGCAGCAGGGCCCGCTTGAACGGGCTGAGCTGCCAGGCCACCGCGGCGGCCAGCGTGACCGCGAGCGCTCGCGGGCCCGGGACGCCGGGAATCGCCGCGGCGGCCGCCAGGACACCGAGGCCGAAGGCCGCCCACACCGCGAGATAGACGGCCGCGAAACCGGCCATGGCCGGCAGCCGGCGGGCGCTCGCGCGGCCCACGTGCCCGATCCTGGGGAGCGCCGCCGGCCCCATCATCGCGACCGTCATCAGCAACCAGGACGGCAAGCCCGCCGCGGCCTGACGCCACACGCCGGGCCCCGCCCGGTATCCCGCGCCGGCCGCGGCCGCGCGGCCGCCCATGTCCATCCCGCCCGCCATGCCCGCGCCCGCGCCCTGGCGGGCGAGCAGCAGAGCGAGCCACGCCGCGGCGACTCCGAGCGCCGGCCATACCTCCGGATGCCGGCGCACGACCGCAAGGGCACGCGGTCCGCCACGCCCGGACGCCGTGGCGTCTTCCGGTGTGATCATCGAGCGCCGGGCACCGCGTGCAGCATACGAATGAGCGTAAGCTCAGGCCGCGCCCCGCGTCGATAGCGTCGCCCCGCCAGGCTTTCGGCGCCGTGCGCTGGAAGAAGGGCGCCGCACGGGCGCGGAACGAGGCGTTCCCGGCCGGGTTGCCCCGGTCCCAGTTCCCCGGGGCCACGCATGCCTCAAGGGTCACGTCAGCACCACCCCGACCCGGCAGCCCGCCCTGCGAACCTGGAAACCTTCCATGATGAATGATTTGCACGGAATAACCGTACAAACCTTTCCGGATCATGAACGGCAGCGCCAAACCCTCAACGAGTGATTCCGGCAATCAGGATAAAATTCGCAATTTTTCGGCCAGCCGGACACGACGGCGCCGCGTGATCCGGGATCCGGGATCTGCCGGGGGATCGCGGCCCGGTGACCGGCGGTCTGCGGGAGGATCGCGGGGTGCGCGGGAGGATCGCGGGGTGCGTGGGAGGATCGCGGCATGGATCTGCAACTGACGGGAAAGCGCGCGATCGTGACCGGAGGCAGCCGCGGGATCGGGCTGGCGGTGGCCAGGGCGCTCGCCGCCGAAGGATGCGACGTGGCGCTCGTGGCGCGGGACAAGGCCGCGCTGGAGGCAGCGCGCGAGGCGGTCGCCGCGCCGGGGCGGACGGTGCTCGCGATCAGCGCCGACACCGGCGACGACCGCTCGGTCCGGGACATGGTCGCGGCGGTCGCCGCCGCCTTCGGCGGCGTCGACATCCTGGTCAACGCCGCGGCACGGCCCAACACCGGGGCGGTGGGCGGCATCGACGAGTTCGACGCCGCCGATTTCGCCGAGCAGGTCAACGTGAAGGTGCTCGGCTACCTGCGCTGCATCCGCGAGGTTGTGCCGCACATGCGCAGCGGCGGCTGGGGCCGGATCGTGAACGTCAGCGGGCTGGCCGCCCGGTCCACCGGGGCAATCACCGGTACCGTGCGCAACGTCGCCGTCGCCGCGCTGACCAAGAACCTCGCCGACGAACTCGGCCGCGACGGGATCAACGTCACCGTCGTCCACCCCGGCGTCACCGTGACCGAGAAGACCCCGGAGATCCTCGCCGTCCGGGCCGAACGCGCGGGGGTCTCAGTACCCGAGGTCGAGCGGCGGCTCAGCGCCCGGGTCGGCATCGGGCGGCTCGTCACCGCCGACGAGGTCGCCGCCGTGGTGGCGTTCCTCGCCTCGCCGCGCAGCGTCGCGATCAACGGTGACGCGATCGCCGTCGGCGGCGGCGCGATCGGCCCCGTCTACTACTAGCCGGCCCGGCGGGGGCTTCAGGCCCGCAGGTCACGGCAAACGCCGTCATAACCGTACTATGGTGTCGCGATGACCGACTCCTTCACCGGCGAACTCTGGGACGGTATCGCCGACATCTACAGCGCCATCCTGGCGCACCCGTTCATCAGGGGGCTGACCGACGGCACGCTTCCCGCGGAATCGTTCGCGTTCTTCGTCGTCCAGGACGGGCTCTACCTGAAGCAGTACGCGCGCGCCCTGGCCGCCGTCGCGAGCCGCGCGCCACGCCCGGCGGCCGCCGCGATGTTCGCGCGGCACGCGGCGGACGCGGTGGCGGTGGAGCAGGAACTGCACGCCGAGTTGCTGCCCGCGCTCGGCATTTCCGCCGCGGAAGCGGCCGCCGCCGAGCCCGCCCCCACGAACCTCGCCTATACCAGCTATCTGCTCGCCACCGTCCACGGCGGCACCTACGCCGAGGGGGTCGGCGCGGTGCTGCCGTGCTACTGGATCTACTGGGAGGTGGGCAGCCATCTCCTGCGGCTGGGCTCGCCCGATCCCAGGTACCAGCGGTGGATCGACACATACGGCGGCGAGGAGTTCGGCATGGTGGTGCGGGACGTGATCGCCGAAGCCGACACGGCCGGAGCGCTCCTTTCCGAAAGCGAGCGCGCGCTGGTTCGGCGGCACTTCCGCACCACGAGCCGCTACGAGTGGATGTTCTGGGACATGGGGTACCGCAGGGAAACCTGGCCGGTCTAAGCGTTTGCGGTAACGGGTATCGCCGCCCGGACG
Source organism: Trebonia sp. (assembly GCA_035294225.1). GTDB lineage: Bacteria > Actinomycetota > Actinomycetes > Streptosporangiales > Streptosporangiaceae > Trebonia. The sequence goes on along the minus strand of DATGLH010000149.1, from coordinate 8,390 downwards.
TTGTTCTCGTTAGAGCGTTGTGATCTGCGGTCCGCTGCCCCATAGCGGTCGCGGCGGCTCGCACCCGCCCCGATTGTCGTGAATGTCGCATACATAGGGCTGCGTCGGATAAGATCGCCTCGGCTATGGCGGCACAAAGGGTTCGGCGGCCCGGGCAGGGCTCCGGCAATTACCGCCGCCACGCGGACGGGGCGGGTCCAGCGCCGCTAACGCTTCAGTCATCGATTATGATGATTGTCGTAACAACGAAAGGCGGAAGTCCAAGTGGCCCAGAAGATTCAGACTCTCTTCATCGACGACATCGACGGCGGAGCGGCAGAGGGTACCGTGCGCTTTGCGCTGGATGGCACGGAATACGAGATCGACCTGAACGCGAAGCACACGGAGGAGCTGCGCGCGGCCCTCGGAAAGTACGTCAGCCACGCCCGCAAGGTGGGGGGCAGCGGGCGCCGCGCGGGCCGCGCCGCAGGCAGGAGCGCCCGGGGGGCCGGTTCCACCCTGAACACCACCGAGATCCGGAACTGGGCGCGCCAGCAGGGATATGACATTAAGGACCGCGGCCGGGTGCCCGCTGACGTGGTTGCCAAGTACCAGGCGGCGACCGGTAAGTAACGGGACGGCGGGAAATAGCTAGATCCGCACCGGACCGCGTTCGTATTCGGGCAGGCGCCCCCGGCGGCACGCCGGGGGCGTTTTCGCGCACCGGGTCCGCGGCACCGCCGGCGCCGCGGTAACCGCCGAACACGGCGGGTTTGCCGCGGAAAGCCGCGCCCCGCATCGCACGCAATTGCGTTAGACGGCGCATGGGCCGCCGGCGCGTCCGCCGGCGGCCCATGCGGAACGCTCAGGCGTATGTGGATTCCTCGTCGCCTTCGGCGCCGTCTTCGCTATCGGCGGTCTGTCCCGGCGTGCTTTGCGCCGCCCGGACAGAAGCCGGATCCGGGGCCGCCGGCGGCGCCGGCATTGCCGGATACTCCGGCTTGGCGAACAGCCACGCTCCCGATATGAGCAGCGATATGACGAACACGCAGTAGACCCAGAATACCGGCGTGAGGCCAGCCGAGATCGTCAGCCCTTCGGCCGCCGCCCGGGCCGGCGAGATGCCGAACAGCGAGGGCGACGCGGGCTCGCTCACCTGGATGAGCGCGGAGATGGCCTGCCCGGCCAGCGCCACGACCGCGCCCGCCAGGACCGCCGCGCCCTGCCGCGCCGGATGCCACAGCGCGGCGAGCACCGCGACAGCGATGACCGCGGCGATCACGAGCACGCTCCCGGCGATCATCGGACCGGGGTACGCGAACGCGTTGCCTGCGGTGACGGTCTGCGCGGCCCCGGTCGACGGCTGCGCCAGCGTGTAGCTGTCCCACGAGGGCACGAAGGTGACCACGGTGCCGACCGCCGCGAGCAGCAGCAGCGCGACCGGCCCGGCGTGGTGCGCGCGGGGCCTGACCGGGCGACCGCCGGCCTGGGGTCCGTTCCCGCCCGGCCGCGCGGTGAACGCGAGCGCCGACCCGGCGGCGCAGGCGGCCCAGCCGAGCAGGGTCAGCACCAGGCCCGCCCCGAGCAGGCCCGCCCCGCCCGAGATCACCTGACCGAGATCGGTGAAGAAGAGCCCGAACGTCACCGCGCTCAGCCCGATGCCCGCCACCGCCCCGGTCCGCGTCATGCCGGACCGCGCCGGGAGGCCGGCCACGATGAGCGCGGCGCTCGCCGCCCACGCCGCGAGGTAGAGCAGGTGCGGGACGAGCTGGTCGGCCTGCGAGGCGAGGCTCGGCGACCCGACGTAGCCCGGGAACAGCCCGATCAGCCCGAGCAGCACGCCCAAGCCGAGCAGTCCCGCGCCGGCCAGCGCCCGGCCCGCACCGCCGCGGCGGCCCGCGTCCGCGGCGGTGACCGTGGCGCCGGCGGGGCGGGAGCGCTTCAGCCGCGGCAGCCTGAGCCCGGCGCCCGGCTGGCTGACCGCCACGATCGTGTCCGGCGTCTCGATCGCCACGAAGCGCATCCAGGCTTGCGTCCAGCCGTCGCGGGTCTCCGGCCACCGGTCGACCGGATCCGATTCGGGCGCGCCGATCACCCAGATGCCGTAGTACCGTTTCCCCCGTCCGATCTCGTACCTCGCCCCCCGGTGCGAGATGGTCACCTTCTCAGGCACGGTCCCCAGCCTCCACGCTCGATCTCCTGTCGCCTTCGGTACCGACAGTAGGCAGCGGATCTGGAAGTCCCCTGAAAGCCTCCTCAGGCGCTCCTGCGCATCGGCGGGGCGGGGCCTCAGGCGGGGGGGAGCATTCAGGCGGGGGGGAGCATTCAGGCGGGGATTCAACCGACGGGGATTAGCCGACTGGGGGGCGCAGGCCGTGCAGGGCGTGCACCGGCCCGTCGCCCGCCCCTATGTCCGCCAGGCCGTGCGCGACCGCGTCACCCGCCACGGCGGCGGCCTGGCGGGCCGCGTCGGCCAGGGACAGCCCGGCCGCCAGGCCCGCCGCGAGCGCCGCCGAGTGCGTGCAGCCCGCGCCGTGCGTGGCCGCGATGGGGTAGCGCGGCACCGGGATCCGCAGGTCCGACCGCCCGTCGAACAGGTGGTCCGCCGGCTCGGCCCCGTGCCCGCCGGTGACCAGGGCCGCGGCCGCGCCCATGGCGACAAGCCGCCGCGCCAGCGCGGCGCGGTCCTCGGTGTCCATGCCGGTGAGCGCCTGCGCCTCGGGCAGGTTGGGCGTCACGACCGTGGCCAGCGGGAACAGCCGCTCCACGAGCGCGCCCACGGCATCGGGCAGCAGCAGCCGGCTCCCCGAGCTCGCCACCATCACCGGGTCCACGACCAGCGGGAGCCCGCGCCCGGCCAGCTCGTCCGCGACCGCCTCGATCAGCGGGACGGAAAAGAGCATGCCGGTCTTCGCGGCGTCAGCACCGATGTCGTCGAGGACGGCCCTTATCTGCTCCCGGACGAACCCGGGTGACTGCTCGGCGATGGCCGCTACGCCGAGGGTGTTCTGCGCGGTGAGCGCGACGATCGCCGACATGCCGTGCGCGCCGCAGCGCGCGAAGGCCTTCAGGTCGGCCTGGATCCCGGCGCCGCCGCCAGAGTCCGACGAGGCGATCGTGAGCACCCGGGGAACGCTCATCCGAACACCTGGCCCACCACGGGACTTGAGGCGACCGCGTGCCAGCGGCGCGGGATGCGGCCCGCCTGCCAGGCGGCCCGCCCCGCCTCGACGGCGAGCTTGATCGCGACGGCCATCCGCTCGGGGTCGGCCGCCCGCGTGATCGCCGACGCGGCGAGCACGCCGTCGCAGCCGAGTTCCATCGCCAGGGCCGCGTCGCTGGCGGTTCCGATCCCGGCGTCCAGGATCACGGGCACGCTGGCCCGTTCGGCGATCATCGCGATGTTGTGCGGGTTCCTGATGCCCAGCCCCGAGCCGATCGGCGCGCCGAGCGGCATCACCGCCGCGCACCCGGCCTCCTCCAGGCGGAGCGCGAGCACCGGGTCGTCGTTGGTGTACGGCAGCACGGTGAACCCGTCGGCGACCATCAGCCGGGCCGCGTCGAGCAGCTCCACCGGGTCCGGCAGCAGCGTGATGTCGTCCGCGACCACTTCGAGCTTTACCCAGTCGGTGCCGAGCGCCTCGCGGGCCAGCCGGGCGACGAGCAGGGCCTCGGCGGCGGTGTGGCAGCCCGCCGTGTTCGGCAGGATGGCGATGCCGGCCTGCCGGATCACGTCCAGCAGGGAACCCTCCCCCGAGGCCGGCAGGCGGCGCATCGCCACCGTGGTGAGCTCGGTTCCCGAGGCCGTGAGCACCTTGCCGAGCACGTCCAGGCTCTGCGCTCCGCCGGTCCCGACGATCAGCCGGGAGGTCAGCGTCCGGCCGGCGATCGTCCATGTGGCATCGTGGGGAACCACGGCTGCGTTCGGGATGCTCAATGCCCTACCCTCCCTGCACGGCGGTCACGACTTCTATCTGGTCCAGATCGGCCAGCGGCGTCCCCGCCCAGGCGCGGCGGGGCAGCACCTCGCCGTTGACGGCCGCGGCGACGCCGGCGGGCTGGTCGGTGAGCATGCTGACCAGCTGCTCGACGGTCGTGCCGTCCGGGACCTCGCGGGGCCGGCCGTTCACCGTGACGGTCATCGGAGCCTCCCGGGCCGGAAGGGCGCCCATGCCGGGTGCGGCTCCTCGCGCGCGATGAGCGCGGCCACGGCGTCGGCGGTCGCGGCGGACAGCAGGATGCCGTTGCGGAAGTGGCCGGTGGCGACGATGAGGCCGTCTGTGACGGAGCCGACGATCGGGCCGTTGTCCGTCGTGCCGGGCCTGCGGCCGGCGCTCGCCTCGGCGAGGGCCAGCTCGCTGATCGCCGGGAGCGCGGTCATCGCGTCCCGCAGCAGGTCGTGCACCGCGCCGGCGGTCACGTCAAGGTCGCCGCGCTCCTCCTGGGTGGCGCCGACCACGACCTCGCCGTCCGCGCGGGGCACGATGTAGACGTCGTGACCCTGGACCATCGCGCGGATCGTATGGGTGGCGACGGGCGGCATGGTGCCCGGGTGGCGCAGGCGCAGGATCTGCCCCTTGACCGGGCGTACCGCCTTGCGGACCGCGCCGGGAACGCCGTTGAGCTGACTGGTGGCCCAGCCGGCCGCGACCACGACGACGGGCGCCGTGATCGCGGCGCCGCTGGCGAGCGCGACCGAGCCGTCCGCCACGTCCGTGACCGTGTCCGCGACAGCCCTGACACCCGCCCTCCGGGCGGCCTCCTTGAGGGCGGCCAGGTACCGGCGGTTGTCGACGGACAGGTCGCCGGCGGCGAGGACGCCGCCGCGGGTGCCGGGCGCCAGGAACGGCTCGAGCTTGCGGCACTGTTTCGCGTCGAGTTGCTCGGCCTCCAGGCCGATGGAACGGCGGAAGGCGGTGAGGCGGGCCAGCGCTGCCAGGTCGTCGTTGTCGTAGGCGACCACGAGGGTACCCTCGGTCCGCAGCCCGGTGCTGAGCCCGGCGGCGTCTTCAAGCTCCTTGCTGAAGGCGGGGAACCGCTCGATCGCGAGCAGGTTGAGGTTAAGGAGGTCCTGCTCGCCGAACACGCTCTCCGACACCGGGCCGAGCATGCCCGCCGCGACGAGGCTCGCCTTGTCGTCGGTGCCGGGGTCGACAAGCGTCACGTTGCGGCCCTGCTGGGCGGCGCGCCAGGCGATCGCGGTGCCGATAACGCCGCCGCCGACTATGACGACATCAGCGTCCACGCTCTCTCCCTTCGCCGGCATTACCCGGATCAGGTTCGACGGTCGGAGGCTCGCCGCCTCCCTCTCAGCCCGCGCGGGCTCCCGTGGTTGTTCACCTCAGTGTAACTCGCGCCCGCTGGGCGGATGAATGTGACATCGATCCGCCTATCGCCGGCTGGATGTCACATTCATCCGGTGCGCATCCGGTGCGGGATGCCGGTGCGCATCCGGTGCGCATCCGGTGCGGCATGATGGCGGCATGACCGACTTGCGTGAGCGGCTGGCGGCCGCGCGGCTGTACCTGTGCACCGACGGGCGGCGCGCGTCCGGCGACCTGGCCGGGTTCCTCGACGCGGTGCTGGCGGGCGGGGTGGACATCGTCCAGCTGCGGGAGAAGGGGCTGGAGGCGCGCGAGGAGCTCGCCTTGCTCGAGGTGTTCGCCGACGCGTGCCGGCGGCACGGCAAGCTGCTGGCGGTGAACGACCGGGCGGACGTCGCGCTGGCGGCGGGGGCGGACGTGCTGCACCTGGGGCAGGGCGACCTGCCGGTGCCGCTGGCGCGGCGGATCCTCGGCCCGGGGCCGCTGATCGGGCGCAGCAGCCACAGCCCGGCGCAGTCGTCGGCCGCGGCGGCCGAGGAGGGCGTGGATTACTTCTGCGCCGGGCCGGTGTGGACCACGCCGACCAAGCCGGGGCGGCCGTCCACCGGGCTCGGCCTGCTGTCGCACGTGGCGTCGCTGCGGACCGGCCGGCCGTGGTTCGCGATCGGCGGGATCAGCCTTCCGCGGCTGGACGACGTGCTCGCGGCGGGGGCGACGCGGGTCGTGGTGGTCCGCGCGATCACCGAGGCCGCCGACCCGGGCGCGGCGGCCGCCGCGTTCGCGGCGCGCCTGCGCGCGGCCGGGTAACACACCCGCCGCGCGGCCTGCCGCCGCCAGGCGCCGCGGTGTCGCGGCCAGCGTCACGCGGATCATGCCGGCGGTGTACCCGCCGGCCCACGGCCCGGCCGGCCCCGGGCGGCTGACGTGATCGAAGGCACCGGTGGCCTGGGTGGGCCCGCCGCCGTTCGAGGTGGTGCCGCCGAAGTTCCGCGTGACGTTCGTAGGGTGCTGTACCTGATCGGGGACGAGCAGGTCACGATCGTCATCACCTCCTCACGCACCGCGCCGGCGCGTACCGCGCACGATGAAGGCCGCAATCCGGCCTGTCAGGGCTGAGCTGACAGCGAGGTCGGGAACCGCCTTATTGCCCGACGGCGGGCTTGTGATCATCCCGCCTGGACCGCCGCCGGATGGGGGATGTCCTGCGCTAGGGCCTCGTGGAGGCGTGGCGGCGGTCCCCGGGCACGGGGCGCCGGTTCCCGCTGCCTAGCGGGCTAGCTCATGCTCCTTCAGGAGGGCCATCGCCTGGGGGGTGGGCGGCTGCTGGGCGGCGGCGAGCAGCCCGGTGATGGTGAGGTCGAGGACGGCTTCGAAGGTCGCTGCCTGGTCTTTGCCACGGGCTTGTTCCTGGGCGAGGGACCCGACGGTGACGGTGAGCAGGGCATGCCAGGCGACGTGGGCGAGAGCGCGGTGGATGCCCGCCGATGTCAGCCGGTCAAGGAACCGGGCAAGTGCATCCGGCCCGGCCGCCGACGCCCCGGCGCGGGCCAGGATCAGCTCGGTGAGCCCGGGGCGGCCGGTCAGCTGCGCCCGCAGGCTGACGGCGGCCGCGCGAAGCCAGTCCGGCCAGGGCTGCTGCCCGGCCGGGAGCCGGATGCCGGCCACGAACCGGTCGGTGACCGCGCCGAGCAGGTCCTCGCGGTCGCGGACGTGGTTGTACAGGGCGTTAGGCGCGACTCCGAGCGCGTCGGCCAGGCCGCGCAGGCTGAACGCCGCAAGGCCATCGGTGGCGATCATCTGCGACGCTCGGGTGATCACGTCGTCGCGGGTCAGCCGCTGCCCCGCGGGCGGCGCGCCACGGCGGCGCCTTGCTGAATGAACATCGTCCATATATGCTGCCTCCTGGTTAAATGTACGCTAGTCATTTAGATGGGAGGGCCATGCGCGCACGTGACATCGCGGCCGGCGCCCTGCTGGTCAACGCGATCCCGCACACGATCACGGGCCTGGCCGGGAAGCGGGGCATGACACCGTGGGGCGGGCCGAACTCCTCCCCGGCCGCCAACCTCGCCTGGGCCGGGCTGAACCTGCTCGCCGGCGTGGCCGCGCTCGGCCCGCGCAGCTGGCGGCGGATCGGCCAGCGCGCCGCTGACGAGCGGCTGCGTGCCGTGACCGCCGGCACCATCGGCATGGCCGCGTTCGCCGCGGCCTACCAGCTCAGCCCGGCGGCCGCGCAGCACCGGCGACTGCGCGCGGACCTCGCCCGGCCCGCCGCCTGACGCTGGCCGTGCGGGCGGGCCCGGCGGCGTGGCCAGGTGTCCAGGAGCCCCGATCCCCATCCCGGCAAGGAGCGGAACGTGACCGATGCACCCGGCCGCCGGCAGTTCGGGCGCAAGCTGGCCACTGCGGCGGCCGTGGCAGTCACCGCGTTCGCATGCGGCTGGCCGGCGCTCGGCATCACCGGCGGCGCCGTGCTCGCTGCCGGGCTATGCGCCGGCGTGATCATCCCTGTATTCCACGGCGACGGGAAGCCCTGTCCCCCGCGCCGCCGGAAGTCCCGGCAGCCCTCGCAGAGCCCGCGCAAGCCAGCTGGGTCACCTGCCCCGGCGGCCCGGAGAATGCCCCGGTCCGGTAACGGGTTACCGCGCCGGTTCGCACCCCGTGCAGTCTGGCCGGGACGCCAGCCGGGTGCCCGCCGCGCTCGGGCTGCGCGGCCGCACGCGGGCGGTGGTGGCCGCCTGCGGGCCGGGCCTCGTGGTGCCGGCCCGCGACCGGGGCTGAGCGCTAGTCCGCCGGCGGCCGCGGCCTTGCGTTCGGACTGCCGGTGTCCAGTGCCGAAAGGACGCGGGAGCTGATGGCGCCCAGCGACCGGAGCTCCTCCGGGGTGAGCACGTCGACGAGGAGCCCGCGGACGGCGGCGACGTGGCCGGGCGCGGTCTCCGCCAGCTTGGCCCAGCCGTCGGCGGTGAGCACCGCGTTGATGAACCTGCCGTCGCCGGGGCACGGCTCGCGGCGGACCCAGCCGCGCCGCTCCATGCGGCTGACCACGTGCGACAGCCGGGACAGCGAGCCGCTCGCCATGGCGGC
>DATGLH010000148.1:0-18582 GCA_035294225.1 Trebonia sp. | reverse complement strand
AGCAGCGCCCACATCACGAACACGTCGATGGCGATCACCGCGACCGACCAGACCGGCTGGTACGGGACGTAGAGGAAGTTGACCACCGCGCTCAGCGAGGCGACGACCACCCCCGCGACCCGGGCCCAGAGCATGTCCATGAGCAGGCACGCGCCGACCGCGAAGACGACGGCACCCATGATGAGGTGCCACCATCCCCAGGTCGCGACCGAGACGTTGAAGGCATAGCCGGGCAGCACGACGTAGAAGCCGCCCTTGACGATGGCGCCCAGCCCCTCGAGGAAGTTCCAGGTCCCGGACAGCATCAGCGTGACAGCGGCGAGCAGGGTGAGGCCCTTCGCCAGGCCGCCCGGGGCGGGCCCGGCGCGAGCGTCCCCGGCGCGAGCGTCGTCGTATCCCGGCGATGGCCGGGGAACGTACTGGCGCACGGACTCCGCGCCCTGGCCCGTGGTTCCGCCCGGCGATGTCCCCGTCCCCGTGCCGCGGGCCGGCTGGCCTTGCGTGCCCATCGGGTCTTGCGTGCTCATCGAGGCGGCCCTCCCCCCAGACGGCGCGGCGTGCACGGCCCGGCTCCGCGCGGGCTTCCTGTCGTAACCGACGCTAGGCAGGCCGGCCCCGGGGACCATCACCCCGTATGGGTGATTTGCCGTGCCCGGCTCCCGCGCCCGGCCCTCATCACCCGCCGCGGGTGATGAGGGCCGGGCGGCCGGGGGCGCATGTTGCTATCACCCGAACGCGGGGTCCGCCGGAATGACGCGAAACGGAGCGAGCAGTGTCCAGGGATATCGGCGGGCCCGGGGCGCCGGCCGGCTCCGGGAGCGGTGCCGGCCCGGGGATCCCCGGCAGCCCGGAGAGCGCCAGCGGCAGCGAGCGCGCCGAAGGCGGCAGCGAGCGCGCCGAACTGGAGCGGCTGCGGGCCGAGGTCCGCGAGCTTCGCGCCAGGCAAGAGGGCGCGGGCCAGGAGGGCCGGGCCCCGGCGCCCGCCCGCCGCGGCCGGTGGCGCGCGCCGCTCGCCTCGGTGCTGATAGCGCTCGGCTGCGCGGTCGCCCCCGTCGCCGTCCTGGGCGTGTGGGCCGCCGGCCAGGTCTCCGACACCGACCGGTACGTGGCGAACATGGCGCCCCTGATCAGCGAGCCGCCGATCCAGCACGCGCTGAGCGCCAGGATCACGGCCGAGATCGAGAAAAGGCTCGACCCCCGGGTCGAGGCCGCCACCGCGCAGGCGGCCGCCGAGCTCAGGTCGGCCAGCCTGCCGCGCCTCTCCGGCCTGCTGACGACCTTCTCCGGGCAGATATCCAGTGGCGTGAACAGCGCGGTGGCCGCCGGCGTGTCCAGGTTCGCGGCCAGTCCCGCGATGGCGGCGCTGTGGACCCAGTCGCTCAGGGTCACGCATCAGGGCGTGGTGAGAGTGCTCTCCGGCCAGGGCGGGGGGGCGGTCGAGGTGGTCAACAACGAGGTGGTCCTTCACCTGGGCCCGGTCATCGCCCAGGTGAAGGACTACCTCGTCGCGCACGGCCTGGCGGCCGCGGCGAACATCCCGGTGTTCGATGCGACCTTCCCGCTGTTCGAAGCGCCGAACCTGGCCAGGGCGCAGCAAGGGTACCGGCTGATCACCACGCTGAGGTGGGTGCTGCCCTTCCTCGCGCTCGCGCTGATGGCCCTGGGGATCTACGCCGCCCGCGGGCGCCGGCGCGCCCTCGCCGGCGCCGCGCTCGGGCTGTCCGCGTCGATGCTGGTGCTCGGCATCGCGCTGACGGCCGCCCGCGGCATCTACCTGAACAGCCTGCCGAAGTCCGTGTCGTCCGACGCGGCCGCCGCGCTGTATGACACGCTCACCAGGTTCATCAGGCAGGGGCTGCGGGTGCTCCTCGTCGCCGGCCTCGTCATCGCGGCCGCGGCCTTCTTCGCCGGCCCGTCGGCCGCCGCGGTCCGCAGCAGGAACACGGCGAAGTCCGGCATCGGCGCGCTGCGCGCCCGGATCGACCGGTCGGGAGTGCGTGCCGGCCCGGTGGGTGAGTGGACGGCCGGGCGCAAGCCGCTGCTGCGCGTCACAGCCGCCGCGGCCGCGGCCCTGACCTTCATCTTCTGGGGGCAGCCGACCGTGGCCGTCGTGATCTGGCTGGCTGTCCTGCTGCTCGTGGCGCTCGCCCTCATCGAGCTGATCGGCGGCCGGGCGGGCGGCCCCGAGCCGGCGGCCCGCCGCTAGCCGCCTCCCCGGGGGGTGAGACGTGATCGCTCAGGCCGCGGGGTTCGCGATCCTCGCCGCCATCTCGCCGACGGCGCTGCTGGTGATGGTGATGTTCCTGGGCTCGGCCAACCCCAGGGCGACCGCGCTGGCATACGTGGCCGGGGCCATGCTCATGACCGTGCTCATGGCGGTCACGGTGCTGCTGGTCCTGCGGGGCATCGGCCTGAACCAGCCGCGCCAGCGCGATCCCCGCTACGGGCTGCGGCTCGGCCTGGGCGTCGTCGCGCTGGCCACGGCCATCGTCATGCTGCGCCGCCGCCGGGACGGCCGGGACGGCCGGGACGGGCGCGGCGGCCGGGGCGGCCGGCCTGAAGCGGACGGGCAGCAGCCGCAGGGCCTCATCGGCCGGCTCACCGGCCGCCCCAGACCGGGACTGGCGTTCGCGGCCGGGATCATCTTGTTCCTGCCGTCCGCGACGTTCGTCGCCGCGGTGCAGGTGATCGCCACGGCCAACGCCAGCGTCACGGCCACGGCGCTGGCGCTGGCCACCGTCGTGGTGATCAGCGCGCTGATCGCCTGGCTGCCCCTGCTGACCTATCTCGCCGTCCCGGAGGCGACCGTGCGGCTGCTGCGGACGTTCAACGGCTGGCTGCGCGCGCACGGCCGGACGGCCGCCGCCTGGGCGCTGCTCGCCGGGGGGATCGTCCTCATCGGCAACGGCTCGCTCGGCGTGGCGGGCGCGGTGTGATCCCGCGTGATTTACGTCACGCCGGTGTTAGCAAAAACTTGCACGGGCCGGCCTATTTACGGCACACTGATGTTGTGAAAAAAACCGGGACGGCGGAGGTGCCCGGCACCGCGGCGGGCACGGCCGCGGGCGGCGCCGGGAATCACCCGTCCCCCGGAAGCGCTGTAGGAGGCACGCTGACCGAGCGCGGCACGCGCGGGCAGGTCGCCAGGCTGATCCTGGAGCTCGGCCCGTCCACGGCGGCCACGCTGGGCGGGCGGCTGGGGCTCACGCCCGCGGCCATAAGGCGGCACCTGGACAACCTCATCGCCGAAGGCATGGTGGAAACGCGCACGGCCCGCACCTACGGCAACCGCGGCCGCGGCAGGCCGGCCAGGCTCTTCGTCATCACCGACGCGGGCCGCAGCGCCTTCGAGCACGCCTACGACGACATGGCGGCCAGCGCGCTGCGGTTTATCGCCGAGCGGATGGGGGAGCGGGCGGTCGCCGAGTTCGCACGGCAGCAGGTCTCCGAGCTCGAGCGCCGCTACGCGCCCGTGGTGACGAGGGAGGGCTCCCTGCCAACGCGGGTGCAGGCGCTGGCCGAGGCGCTGTCGGCGGACGGGTACGCCGCGTCGGCCGGCCCGGCGCCGGTGATCGGCCCGGCCGCCGGCGAGCAGATCTGCCAGCACCACTGCCCGGTCGCGCACGTCGCGGCCGAGTTCCCGCAGCTGTGCGAGGCGGAGACGGAGGCGTTCGGCAGGCTGCTCGGCACGCCCGTCCAGCGGCTGGCGACCATCGCGCACGGCGACGGGATCTGCACGACCCACGTGACGCCCGCGGCGGCACGTGACCGGAAAGGCAACGACACCACCGAGGGTCCGGAGGGCTCTGACATATGACGACCACCGCGAATGACCAGCTTGAAGGGCTGGGCACGTACAAGTTCGGCTGGGCCGACCCCGACATCGCCGGGGCGTCGGCCCGCCGCGGGCTGTCCGAGGAGGTGGTGCGCGACATCTCGGCGCGCAAGAACGAGCCCGAGTGGATGCTCCAGATGCGCCTGAAGGGCCTGAGGTACTTCGAGCGCAAGCCGCTGCCGGCGTGGGGCGCGGACCTGTCCGAGATCGACTTCGGCAACATCAAGTACTTCGTCCGGTCGACCGAGAAGCAGGCAGCGAGCTGGGACGAGCTGCCCGCCGACATCAAGTCCACCTATGACAAGCTGGGCATCCCCGAGGCGGAGAAGCAGCGCCTGATCGCCGGCGTCGCCGCGCAGTACGAGTCCGAGGTCGTCTACCACAAGATCCGCGAGGACCTCCAGGACAAGGGCGTCATCTTCCTCGACACCGACACCGCGCTCAAGGAGCACCCCGGCCTGTTCCGTGAGTACTTCGGCACGGTGATCCCGGCCGGGGACAACAAGTTCGCCGCGCTCAACACCGCGGTGTGGTCCGGCGGCTCGTTCATCTACGTGCCGAAGGGCGTGCACGTCCAGATCCCGTTGCAGGCCTACTTCCGGATCAACACCGAGAACATGGGCCAGTTCGAGCGGACGCTGATCATCGTCGACGAGGGCGCGTACGTGCACTACGTCGAGGGCTGCACCGCGCCGATCTACAAGAGCGACAGCCTGCACAGCGCGGTCGTCGAGATCATCGTGAAGAAGGACGCCCGCTGCCGGTACACGACGATCCAGAACTGGTCGAACAACGTCTACAACCTGGTGACCAAGCGCGCGGTCGCCCAGCAGGGCGCCACGATGGAATGGATCGACGGCAACATCGGCTCCAAGGTGACGATGAAGTACCCGGCGGTCTACCTGATGGGCGCCCACGCCAGGGGCGAGACGCTTTCCGTGGCGTTCGCCGGCGCGGGCCAGCACCAGGACGCGGGCGCGAAGATGGTGCACTGCGCGCCGCACACCAGCTCCACCATCGTCTCCAAGTCCGTCGCGCGCGGCGGCGGCCGGACCTCCTACCGGGGCCTGGTCAACGTGCAGGAAGGCGCCGCGCACTCCAGGTCGACGGTCAAGTGCGACGCGCTGCTCGTGGACACGATCAGCCGGTCCGACACCTACCCCTACAACGACATCCGCGAGGACGACGTGGAGATGGGGCACGAGGCCACGGTCTCGAAGATCTCCGAGGACCAGCTCTTCTACCTGATGAGCCGCGGCATGACCGAGGACGAGGCCATGGCGATGATCGTCCGCGGCTTCGTGGAGCCGATCGCCCGCGAGCTCCCGATGGAGTACGCCCTGGAGCTGAACCGGCTGATCGAGCTGCAGATGGAAGGGGCGGTCGGCTGATGTCCGCACTCAGCGGGGCGGTTGAGACCGCCCCGGTCTCCGCCCTGCACTCCCGCGGCTCGGCGGACCCCGCGGACTTCCCGGTGCCCACCGGACGCGAGGAGGAGTGGCGGTTCACCCCGCTGCGCCGCCTGCGCGGGCTGCACGCCGACGCCCCCCTCGGGTCCGCGGGCGTGACGGTGGCCGTCGACGCCGCCCCTGAAATCGATTATTCGGAACGCACGTGCCATCCTCACGATGGCACGTTCCTCCCGGCGGACCGGGTGAGCGCCCGCGCGCTCGCCGCCGCCGGGCAGGCCACGGTCGTCACCGTGCCCAAGGACACCACGGCGTCCGCCCCCACGTACATCCGCGTCACCGGCACCGGCGCCGCCGCCGCGACGGCCGGCCGCCTGGTGATCGACGTGCAGCCCTACGGCCGTGCCGTCGTGGTCATCGACCAGCGGGGGAGCGCCACCTACGCCGACAACGTCCAGATCAGCGTCGCCGACGGCGGCGACCTGACCGTCGCGTCGCTCGCCGCATGGGACGACGGCACCGTGCAGGTCAGCCACCACCAGGCGACGCTCGGCCGGGACGCCCGCCTCAGGCACGTCGCGGTCACGCTCGGCGGCTCGCTGGTCCGGCTGTCCCCGGCCGTCAGGTACGCGGGCCCCGGCGGCGACGCCGAACTGCTCGGCATCTGCTTCGCCGACGCCGGACAGCACCTGGAGCACCGGCTGTTCGTCGACCACGACATGCCGAACTGCCGCAGCCGCGTCCGCTACAAGGGAGCGCTGCGCGGCGACGGGGCGCACACCGTGTGGATCGGCGACGTGCTGATCAGGCCCGGGGCCGCCGGCACCGACACCTACGAGTACAACAGGAACCTGGTGCTCACCGACGGGGCGCACGCCGACTCGGTGCCGAACCTGGAGATCCTCACCGGCGAGGTCCTCGGCGCCGGGCACGCCAGCGCCAGCGGGCGGCTGGAGGACGAGCACCTGTTCTACCTCCAGGCCCGCGGCATCCCCCTGGAAGAGGCCCGCCGCCTGGTGATCCGCGGCTTCTTCGGCGAGCTGACGGCCCGGATCGGCGTGCCGGAACTGCAAGAGCGCATCACCGAGGCGATCGAGGCGGAGCTGTCATGAGTGAGTTCGTACGGGCCTGCGCGCTCGCCGACGTGGCGGAGGGCGAGGCCCTGGGCGTGGAGCTGGGCGGCGAGCCGGTCGCGATCGTCCGCACCCAGGGCGAGGTCTTCGCGATCCGCGACGTGTGCTCCCACGCCGAGGTCCCGCTGTCCGAGGGAGAGGTCGACGGGTGCACGATCGAGTGCTGGCTGCACGGGTCGCGGTTCGACCTGCGCACCGGCAAGCCGACCGCGATGCCCGCCACCGAGCCGGTGCCCGTCTACCCAGTGAAGGTCGAGGGCGGCGACGTCCTCGTCGCGATAGATCAGGAGTCCTAGTGTCCACCCTCGACATCCGTGACCTGCACGTGTCCGTGCAGGAGCCCGGCGGCGGCCTGCGCGAGATCCTGCGCGGCGTGAACCTCACCGTCAAGGACGGCGAGACCCACGCCATCATGGGGCCGAACGGCTCGGGCAAGTCCACCCTCGCCTACGCGATCGCCGGGCACCCGAAGTACACGGTCACCCAGGGCAGCCTCACCCTGGACGGCGAGGACGTGCTCGCGATGAGCGTGGACGCCCGCGCCCGGGCCGGGCTGTTCCTCGCGATGCAGTACCCGGTCGAGGTGCCGGGCGTGTCGGTGTCGAACTTCCTGCGCACCGCGGTGACGGCCGTCCGCGGCCAGGCGCCGAAGCTGCGCGACTTCATGAAGGAGATGCGCGGCGCGATGGGCAGCCTGGCCATCGACGCCAAGTTCGCCGAGCGCAGCCTCAACGAGGGGTTCTCCGGCGGGGAGAAGAAGCGCCACGAGATCCTCCAGCTGGAGCTGCTCGACCCGAAGGTCGCGGTGCTCGACGAGACCGACTCCGGCCTGGACATCGACGCGCTGAAGATCGTCGCCGACGGCATCAACCGGTTCCGCGCCAAGCCGGGCCGCGGGGTGCTGCTGATCACCCACTACACCCGCATCCTGCGGTACGTGCGGCCGGACTTCGTGCACGTCTTCGTCGCCGGCCGCGTCGTCGAAGAGGGCGGCCCCGAACTGGCCGAGGTGCTGGAGAACGAGGGCTACGAGCGCTTCACGGCGGCGGCGAGGCCATGAGCGAGCGGTCCCCGCTTGACGTCCACGCGATCCGGCGGGACTTCCCGATCCTGTCCCGGGCCGTCAGGAACGGCAGGCCGCTGGTCTACCTGGACTCCGGCGCGACCTCGCAGCACCCGGTCCAGGTGCTCGACGCCGAGCGGGAGTACTACGAGAAGCACAACGCCGCCGCGCACCGCGGCGCGCACCTGCTCGGCGAAGAGGCCACCGAGATCTACGAGGGCGCCCGGGCGAAGGTCGCCGCGTTCCTCGGCGCCTCCCCGCGGGAGATCGTGTTCACCAAGTCGGCGACCGAGGCGATCAACCTGGTCGCCTTCGGGCTGACCTCATCCCTCGGGCCCGGCGACGAGATCCTGATCTCGCAGATCGAGCATCACGCCAACCTGGTGCCGTGGCAGCAGCTCGCCGCGCGGACCGGGGCGACGCTGCGCTGGTTCAGGTCGCTGCCCGACGGCCGGCTCGACGTGGACCCGTCGCTGGTCGGCCCGCGCACGAAGATCGTGGCCGTGACCGGGCAGTCGAACGTGACCGGGGTGATCCCCCCGGTGGCCGAGATCGGCGAGCTGGCCCACTCGGCCGGCGCGCTGTTCCTGGTCGACGGGGCGCAGTCGGTACCGCACCACCCGACCGACGTGGCAGCGCTCGGCGCCGACTTCCTCGCCTTCTCCGGGCACAAGATGCTCGGGCCGCTCGGCCTGGGCGTGCTCTACGGGAGGTACGAGCTGCTGGAGTCGCTGCCGCCGTTCCTCACCGGCGGGTCGATGATCGAGGTCGTCCGCATGGAGCAGACCACGTTCCTGCCGCCGCCCGCCCGGTTCGAGCCGGGCGTGCCGCCGGTCGCGCAGGCCGCCGGCCTCAGCGCCGCCATCGACTACCTCACCGCGGCCGGCATGGAGAACATCGCCGCGCACGAGGAGTCGCTGACGGCGTACGCCCTCGGCAGGCTGGGGGAGATCCCCGGCGTGCGGCTGCTCGGCCCGGACACGACCAAGGACCGCGGCGGCACGGTGGCGTTCGAGGTGGAAGGCGTCCACGCGCACGACCTCGGCCAGGTACTCGACGAGCTCGGCATCGCGATCCGGACCGGCCACCACTGCGCGTGGCCGCTGCACCGGGCGCTGAACTGCCAGGCGTCCAACCGGGCCAGCTTCTACCTTTACAACACGCACTCCGAGGTCGACGAACTGGCGGCCGCGGTGCGGCACGCCAGGCAGTTCTTCGGCGTGTAGGCGAGGGGAACATCACGTGGCGGCAGGGCGTTGCAGAGGGCGTTATGCAGCTTGAGTCCATGTACCAGGAGATCATCCTGGACCACTACCGGAACCCGCACCACAAGGGCCTGCGGGATCCGTACGACGCCGAGGTGTACCACGTCAACCCGACGTGCGGCGACGAGGTGACGCTGCGCGTCACCCTCAAGGAGGCCGGCGGCGAGCAGGTGGTCGCGGACGTCTCCTACGACTCGCTCGGCTGCTCGATCAGCCAGGCCGCCGCCTCGGTGATGACCGACCTCGTGATCGGCAAGCCGGTCGGCGAGGCCATGAGGATCGGCGACGCCTTCCTCGAGCTGATGCAGTCCAAGGGCCAGGCCGAGCCGGACGCGGAGCTGCTCGAGGACGCGGTGGCGTTCGCCGGCGTGTCGAAGTACCCGGCCCGGATCAAGTGCGCGCTGCTGAGCTGGATGGCGTGGAAGGACGCGACGGCGCGGGCGCTCGCCGGAGCTGACGGAGGACAGGCATGACTGAGAACACCGCCCGGGAACCCGTTTCCCGGGAGCCGGTTTCCAGGGAGGTCGAAGACGTCCTGGAGGCGCTGCGCGACGTGGTCGATCCCGAGCTGGGCATCAACGTCGTCGACCTGGGCCTCGTCTACGGGGTTGACGTGGACGCCGACAAGGTGGCCACCCTGGACATGACGCTGACCAGCGCCGCGTGCCCGCTCACGGACGTGATCGAGGACCAGGCCCGCGAGGCGCTGGAGGGCGTGGTGACCGACTTCCGGATCAACTGGGTCTGGATGCCCCCGTGGGGCCCGGAGAACATCACCGAGGACGGCCGCGAGCAGCTGCGCGCGCTCGGCTTCAACATCTAGCGCCCCCGGCAGGCCGCCGACGTGAGACCGCCCGCCGCCCGCCGCGCCGGCGCCCGGTGGCTCGACGTGGCGCCGGAGCGGTTCCCCGGCTGGACCGCCGCGTTCGCCCGGCGGCACGGCGCCGCCCTCACGGTGGCCCTGGCCGGCGGCACGGCAACGTTCGCCGCGCCGGACGGCGCGGTCGCCGAATGCCATCCGCCGTTCCCGCCGCTGCCGGAAGGGCTGCCCGCCGATCCCGGCGCGGCCGCCGAGGCGATCGCCGCGCACGCCCTGCGGCCGCGGACGGCGGGCGTGCTGCTGGTGCGGCTCGGCGGCTACGCGGCGGGCGTGTTCACCGGGTCGCCGCCGGAACTGGCCGCCTCGAAGACCGGTTCGCGGCCCGTGCACGGCCGCAGCGCGGCCGGCGGCTGGTCGCAGCAGCGTTTCGCCAGGCGCCGGGAGAAGCAGGCGTCGGAGGCGCTGCGGGCGGCCGCGGACGCCGCGGCCGCGGTATTCGGGGGATGGGGAGCCGGCCGCGTGCGCCCGGAGCCGGGGATAACGGCAAGAGGCGGGCGCGTGCCGGCCCGCGCGGAGGGCCCGGGGGGACCCGGGCTGGACGCCCTCGTGCTCGGCGGGGACAAGCGGGCGGTCGCCGCGATCCGCGCGGATCCGCGGCTCGCGCCCTACCTGGCGCTGGCCACCGACCGGTTCCTCACGGTCCCCGACCCCGGCCGGGCCGTGCTCGAGGACGCGCCGCGGCTGTTCCTCGCCGTGAGGATAAGGCTTACGGAGCCGTCATCCTGATCGGGTACCCTGAGACACCGTGATCGTCGCCAGTGGCATAGAGTTGCGCGCCGGCGCGCGGCTGCTGCTGGCTGACGCATCCTTCCAGGTCGCCCCGGGGGACCGGATCGGCCTCGTGGGGCGGAACGGCGCGGGCAAGACCACGCTCGCCACGGTGCTGTCCGGCAACGCGCAGCCGGCGGCCGGCACCGTCCGGCGCAGCGGCACCGTCGGCTACCTGCCGCAGGACCCGCGTACCGGGGACCTGGGCGTGCTCGCGCTCGACCGGGTGCTGTCCGCCCGCGGCCTCGACGACCTGCGCGAGCAGATGCGCAGGGCCGAGGCGCAGATGTCCGACCCGGATCCGGCCACGGCGGAGAAGGCGGTCCGCCGCTACGGGAACCTGTCCGACCGGCTGGCGGTGCTCGGCGGCTACGCGGCCGAGGCGCAGGCGGCCAGCCTGGCGGCGAGCCTCGGGCTGCCCGAGCGGGTGCTGCACCAGCCGCTCGGCACCCTGTCCGGCGGGCAGCGAAGGCGCATCGAGCTGGCCAGGATCCTGTTCGGCGACTCCCAGACGCTGCTGCTCGACGAGCCGACCAACCACCTCGACGCCGACTCGGTCGCCTGGCTGCGGGACCATCTCAGGAACTACCGCGGCGGCCTCATCGTCATCAGCCACGACGTCGCCCTGATCGAGCAGGTCGTGAACAAGGTCTTCTACCTGGACGCCAGCCGCGCCGCGCTGGACATCTACAACATGGGCTGGAAGGCCTACCTGGCCCAGCGCGACGCCGACGAGCGGCGCCGCAGGAGAGAGCGGGCCAGCGCCGAGCGGCAGGCGGCCGCCCTGCAGGCCCAGGCGGACAAGATGCGGGCCAAGGCCACCAAGGCCAAGGCCGCGCAGAACATGCAGCGCCGCGCCGGGCGGCTGCTCGCCGGGCTCGCCGAGGAACGGGCCGGCGAGAAGGTGGCGCGGCTGCGCTTCCCCACCCCCGCCCCGTGCGGGAAGACGCCGCTCACCGCGACGGGGCTGTCCAAGTCCTACGGCTCCCTCGAGGTGTTCACCGACGTCAGCCTGGCGGTGGACCGGGGGAGCCGGGTCGTGGTCCTCGGCCTGAACGGCGCGGGCAAGACCACGCTGCTGCGGCTGCTCGCCGGGGCGGAAAAGCCGGATACCGGAAAGGTCGCGCCCGGGCACGGCCTGCGGATCGGCTATTACGCGCAGGAACATGAAACTCTCGATACGGGTCGCACCGTTATCGAGAACATGCGCACCGCCGCCCCGGACCTTAGCGATACCGAGCAGCGGAAGGTCCTCGGCTCATTCCTGTTCTCCGGTGATGACGTCGATAAACCGGTGGGGGTCCTTTCCGGCGGCGAGAAGACCAGGCTCGCGCTGGCGCTTCTGGTCGTGTCCGGGGCCAACGTGCTGCTGCTCGACGAGCCGACAAACAACCTGGACCCGGCCAGCAGGGAAGAGATCCTGGCCGCGCTCGCCGCATATCAGGGCGCGATTGTCCTTGTTACCCATGATGAAGGTGCGGTTGACGCGCTTTCCCCCGAACGGGTAATCGTGATGCCCGAGGGAACCGAAGACACCTGGAGTGAGGATTTCGCCGATCTCGTCGCCCTGGCCTGATCAATCCGGTGGCCGGGCACGCCCCGATAGGTGATCATTGCGGATAGGGGGCACACCGCAATATCTACGGGAGGTAAATGTGGCCGAGATCCTCAAGAAGGGGACCCGGGTGACCGGAGCGGACCGCACAAGGCTCGCGACCGACCTGGCGAGGCGCTACGGCGACGGCGAGTCCATCCGGGCGCTGGCGAACGCGACGGGGCGCTCGTACGGGTTCATCCACCGCATCCTGACCGAGACGGGCGTGAGCCTGCGCGGACGCGGGGGCGCCACCCGCGGGAAGGCGATGGCCGGCCAGTAGTTTTCGCCCCCGGCTTACCGGGTGGGGGAACGGTCCCGGACCGGAGTAAGTTACAAGCACTATGGCGCACCACGGCCCGGGATTCATGATGGCCCGCGGGTTCCGCATGGACCCGTCGATAACCAAGCAGAAGCTCAAGCCGGGCACGGTCCGGCGGATCGCCGCGTACGCGCGGCCCTACCGCCTGCACCTGGCCATGTTCATCGCGGGGACGTCCCTGGACGCCCTCATCACCGTGGTCAACCCGCTGCTGCTGCGGGAGATCATCGACCACGGCATCCTCGCCAGGAACGGCACCGTCGTGATCGTCGCGGCGGCGGCGGTCGCCGCGGTGGCGCTGGCCGACGCGGCGCTCGGCTTCATGAACCGCTGGCTCTCCGCGCGGATCGGCGAAGGGGTCATCTACGACCTGCGCACCCAGGTCTTCGGCCATGTGCAGCGGCAGCCGATCGCGTTCTTCACCCGGGCGCAGACCGGCTCGCTGGTCAGCCGGCTCGACGCGGACGTGCTCGGCGCGCAGCAGGCGATCACCACCACGCTGTCGTCCGTGCTGTCCAACGTCATCGCGCTCATCGCCATCGGCATCACGCTGTTCTACCTGTCGTGGCTGGTCAGCGTCATCGCGCTGGCGCTCATCCCGCTGTTCCTCTTCCCCGCCCGCAGCCTCGGCCGGCGCATGCAGCGGCTGACCAGGGAGTCCATGCAGCTGGACGCCGAGATGGGCTCGATGATGAACGAGCGGTTCAACGTGGCCGGCGCGATGCTGGTCAAGCTGTTCGGCCGCCCGCGCGAGGAGGCGGAGATGTTCGCGGGCAAGGCCGCCAAGGTCCGCGACATCGGCGTGGTCACCGCCATGTACGGGCAGGTGTTCTTCGTCGCGATCACCCTGCTGGCCTCGCTGATCACCGCGGTGGTCTACGGCGTCGGCGGCAGCATGGTGATCGGCGGCGCGCTCCAGCTCGGCACGCTGGTCGCGCTGTCCCAGCTGCTCGGCCGGGTCTACGGGCCGATCGGCTCGCTGTCCAACGTCCAGGTGCAGGTGATGACCGCGCTGGTCAGCTTCGACCGGGTGTTCGAGGTGCTGGACCTGGAGCCGCTGATCAAGGAGAAGCCGGGCGCCGTCGCGCTGCCGCGCGTGGCGGACCGCGGCGGCAGGGCCGCCGCGCCGGACATCAGGTTCGACCACGTCTCGTTCCGCTACCCGACCGCGGCCGAGGTGTCGCTGGCGTCGCTTGAGTCGATCGCGCTGAAGGCGCCGGAGCGGGCGGACGTGGCGGCCGGCGTGCTGCACGACGTCTCGTTCGAGGCGCCGCCGGGCCGGCTGACCGCGCTGGTCGGCCCCTCCGGCGCCGGGAAGACCACGATCACCCAGCTGGTCTCCCGCATGTACGACCCGAACGACGGCGCCGTGCTCATCGGCGGCCACGACCTGCGCGACGTCACGCTTGACTCGCTCCACGAGGTGGTGGGCGTGGTCACGCAGGACGCGCACCTGTTCCACGACACGATCCGCGCCAACCTGCTCTACGCCCGCCCGTCCGCCACGGAGGAGGAGCTGGTGGAGGCGTGCGAGGCAGCGCAGATCTGGGACCTGATCTCGGTGCTGCCCGACGGGCTCGACACGGTCGTCGGGGACCGCGGCTACCGGCTCTCGGGCGGCGAGAAGCAGCGGGTCGCGCTGGCCCGCCTGCTGCTGAAGGCCCCGTCCATCGTCGTGCTCGACGAGGCCACCGCGCACCTGGACTCCGAGTCCGAGGTCGCGGTGCAGCGCGCGCTGAGGGCGGCGCTCGCCGGGCGCACCTCGCTGGTCATCGCGCACCGGCTGTCCACCGTCCGCGACGCGGACCAGATCCTGGTCATCGAGGCCGGCCAGGTCGCCGAGCGCGGCACGCACGAGGAACTGCTCGGGGCCGGCGGCCTGTACGCGGAGCTGTACCTCACCCAGTTCGCCGGCCAGGAGCACGCGCACGCCCGGCAGGCGTTACCGGCGGCCTCACAGGTACCCCAGGCGCCGCAGTTCCTCGCCCGCGACCTTCTCGATGTCGGCGAGCTGTCCCAGGCTCAGCGAGCGGCGCCAGGCATTGGCTTCCGGCCTTGCCCTGCGCCCGCCCGCGCCGGGGACCGGGGCGGCGATCGTGGCGCCGATGAAGCTGGTCAGCATGGCCGCCGCCGAACCGGGGCTGCGGACCATGTCCTCGTAGCGGAGGGTTTTCAGCTGGTCGCCGGGAAGGCTCCTGCGCAGCCGGGCCGCCAGCCGGATCGCCCCCCGCCAGCGCATCGCGCACTTGCCCGCGGGGGACAGGCCGGGCCAGCTGAGCCGGTCCGGCTCGTCCTCCACGCCGTAGAACGGGTTCGGGAACTCGCTGTCGACGTTCGCCACGCTCGGCCGGAACCAGGACATCGCCACCGGGTCGCCCAGCATGGCCGCCACCGTGTCCCTGCCGTCCCTGACCACCTGCACGATCAGCGCGTCGGGGAACGCGCCGACCAGGGCCTCCGCGCAGTAGGTGAGGTCCGGGCTGGCGTCGCCGTACCGCTCAAGGCCCCGCTGCTCGACGCACGGCCCGACCTCGCCGCCGCGCAGGCCGGCGGCCGACCGGCACTGCACGGTGCACTCCAGGCAGCTCGTCGGGTGTACCTGCCAGCCCTGGGCGAAGGCGTCGCGCATCACCGCGGCGGCCGCCTCGCCGCGGCCGCTGTACAGCGACGGGCGGCGGGCGAACGCGTAGACCGCTTGCAGCACGCTGTGCTGACCGATCGTGACGTGGAAGCCCGGGGAGATCTTCAGCGCCCGGCCGACCGCCTCCGCGCCGGAATGCGGAGCGCCGATCACGAAGACCGGCCGGGCGACCTTGCGGGCGTTGACGATGAGGATGTGGCGCGGCGGCATGATGAAGGATAGGTCTTTCTGTCTCCCCAGTACGGTACTCGCTGGACCGGCCGCGTAGGCTACGTCTGTGCGAGTACTACCCCGTGTCGTGTTTCCCGCCGTCGCGCTGTTCCTGGCCGGCTCGCTGTGCGTGACCGGGTGCTCGCAGTTCGACAAGGCGCTCGGCCAGCAGCAGGCGCTGGTCTCCTTCAAGGACGGCACGCCGGTCTCGGTCCGGTTGCAGGTGCGCGCCGCGTGCGGCAGGCTGCCGAACGTCTCCCCGGCGCCGATACCCAGGGGAGTGCCGCTGTCGTCGGCGCTCGCCGAAGTTGTCTACCAGGTAAACGACGCCTCGGACGCCGACAAGGCGCGGCTGCAGGAGTGCCTGTCCAAGTTCCCCTCCGTGCAGGGGATGAGCCTGCAGGACTCCTCCGACAGCTCCTGACGGCACTCCTCCGACAGCTCCTGACGGACCGCCCGGCGCACTGGCCGGACCGCCCGGCGCCGTTACGGGCGCCGCCGGGGTATTTCCTACTTTGACGATAGGCTGTATAGTCATAATAGCCGACTTAACCGATGGAGAATGGGAGCATATGCGCAGGATTCTGGCTGGTGCCGCCGCGGCCGTCGGCGGCACGCTGTTTGCGGCGGGCTGCTCATCGTCGCCCCCGGGCAGCCCGGGCGCGGCCGGCGCCGCCGCGCCGGTGACCGTGCGGCTCGGGTACCTGGCGAACATCACGCACGCGCCCGCGCTGATCGCCGTGAAGAACGGCTACTTCACCCGGGCGCTCGGCTCCGCCGGGACGCTCAGGGCCTCCGTGTTCACCAGCGGCACGCAGGAGACCACGGCGATCCTGTCCGGCCAGCTTGACGCCGCCTACGTCGGGCCGAACCCGGCGATCAACGCGTGGCAGAAGTCCGGCGGCACCGCCATCAAGATCGTCTCCGGCGCCGCGGCCGGCGGCGCCTCGGTCGTCGTCAGGCCGTCCATCACCTCTGCCGCCCAGCTCAAGGGCCAGTCGCTGGCCACCCCCTCGCTTGGCAACACCCAGGACGTGGCGCTGCGCTACTGGCTCAGGCGGCAGGGGCTGACCGCCAGCGCCACCGGCGGCGGCGACGTGTCCGTCAGGCCGACGGCCCCGAACTCGGCCGCCGTCCTGGAGTTCAAGTCGGGGCAGATCGCAGGCGCGTCCGAGCCGTCGCCCTATGACGTCGAGATGGTCCAGGCCGGCGGCAGGGTGCTGCTGCCGGAGCCCGGCGTCACCACGGTGCTGGTGGTCACCCAGCCGTTCCTTTCCGCGCACCCGGACATCGTCAATGACCTGCTGAAGGCCAACCTCCAGGCGCTCAGCCTCATCAAGTCCAGCCCGGCCCGGGCAGAGGCGATCGCGAACGCCCAGCTCGCCGCCTACACCGGCAGGCCGCTCAAGGCCGGGGTGCTGGGCCCCGCTTTCAAGGAGATCACGTTCACCGCCGACCCGGACGCGGCGTCGCTGGCCGCCGACGCCCAGGACGCGGTCAGCGTCGGCCTGCTCAAGCCGGTCAACCTGGACGGCATCTTCGACCTGGGCCCGCTCAACAGGCTGCTCACCGCCGCCGGCCAGCCCGCGGTGAGCTCGTAGCGATGGGCAGCACCGCGGTGACGGAGGCGCCGGCGGCCGTTACGCTGGCCGGCGTCTCCAAGGTGTACGGGCGGGGAACCGCGGCCGTCCGCGCCCTGGACCAGGTAAGCCTCACCGCCGCGCCGGGAGAGTTCACCTGCCTGGTCGGGGCCTCGGGCTGCGGCAAGTCGACGCTGCTCTCCCTGGTGGCCGGGCTGGAGGCGCCGACAGCCGGCCAGGTCTCCGTCGGCGGCCGGGTGGCGCTGATGTTCCAGGAGCCCGCGCTGTTTCCCTGGCTCACCGCGGCGGGCAACGTCGAACTGGCGCTGCGCGCCCGCGGTGCGGGCAAGGCCGAGCGCCGCGCGAAGGCGGCCGGGCTGCTCGAGGCGGTCCGCCTCGGCGGGTTCGGCAGGAAGCGGCCGCACGAGCTGTCCGGCGGCATGCGCCAGCGGGTCGCGCTGGCCCGGGCGCTCGCCCAGGACGCCGACGTGCTGCTCATGGACGAGCCGTTCGGCGCGCTCGACGCGATCACCCGGGACCTGCTGCACGACGAGCTCGGCCGGATCTGCGCCGGGCGGGACCTGGCCGTGCTCTTCGTGACGCACGACGTCCGCGAGGCGGTCCGGCTCGGCGACCGCGTGATCTTGCTGGGCAGTCGGCCGGGCCGGGTCATCGGCGAGTACCCGGTGCCCATCGGCCGGCCGCGGCGGATCGAGTCCGCGCCGGTCGCGGAGCTCGCCGGCGCGATCACCGCCCGGCTGCGGGAAGAGGCCAGCGGGCATGGCAGATGACACGCTGCCCGGGCTCGATGCCCTCGGCGCCGGGGCCCCGGCGCCGCGCGGCGCCGGGGAGGCCGCCCGGCGGGCCTGGAGCTGGCTGTGGCCGAAACTGGCGGCCCTCGCCATCGCATGCGCCGCCTGGGAGCTGGTCCACCTCAGCGGCTGGAAGAAGTACGTGCTGCCCGGCCCCGGGGTCACGCTGAGCAACCTGTGGCAGCAGGCGCATGCCGGCCTGCTGTGGCACGCGGTCGGGACCACCCTGGAACGGGCGGTGCTCGGCTACGCGCTGGCGCTGCTGACCGGCGTCGCGGCGGGCTTGGCGGTGTCCTGGATCCGGCCGCTGCGGGCGGCCGTGGGCTCCCTGATCACCAGCATGCTGACGATGCCGTCGCTCGCCTGGCTCCCGTTCGCGATCATCTTGTTCGGGACCACGACCCAGGCGATCTTGTTCGTGATCGTGATGGCCGCGGCGCCGTCGGTCGCCAGCGGGCTGATCGCCGGCGTGGACCACACGCCGCCGCTGATGGTCAGGGCCGCCACGATGATGGGCCTGCGCCGGCTGTCGCTGCACCGGCACCTGATCCTGCCCGCCTCGCTGCCCGCGTTCGTGGCCGGGCTGAGGCAGGCCTGGGCGTTCGCCTGGCATGCCCTGATGGCCGGCGAGCTGCTGGTGATCATCGCGAACCGGCCGTCGATCGGCGTGCTGCTGTCCAGCTACCAGGACCAGGCCGACATGCCGGGCACGATCGCGATCATGATCGTGATCCTGGTCATCGGGATCGCCGCGGACGCCGCGTTCGGCGCCGCCAGCCGCGCCATCCGCCGCCGCTGGGGCCTGGCCTAGCGGCGGGCACCCCGGGCCCGGCGGCGGGTGCTACCGAATTCTTTCAGCCGGCGTGTCCGGCCGTGCCCGCGCCCGCCGGCCAGGTAGCGTTATCCCGCCGTTACACCGCATGGCGGGATCGCTCGGATGGGGCAGATGGACAACGACACGACGGGCACCGATCCGGAACTCGACCAGGCGCTGGCCCGCGCCATCTGGCGGCTCATCGCCGAAGCCGTCGAGAGCGCCGAGTCGGCGCCCACGGCCTGAGGCGCCGCGG
>DATGLH010000147.1:0-30263 GCA_035294225.1 Trebonia sp. | reverse complement strand
GATGAAGATCGGCTTGCAGATCCCTGACTTCAGCACGCCGCGCGGCCCGGAGCGGCTCGGCGCGGAACTGGCCACCGTGGGCCGGGTCGCCGACGAGGCGGGGTTCGAGTACATCGCCGTCATGGACCACTTCTTCCAGATCCCCGTCGTCGGCCCGGCAGAGAAGGAGATGCTGGAGGGCTACACGACGCTGGGGTACCTGGCCGCCTGCACGTCACACGCCACGCTGGTCACGCTCGTCACCGGCGCGGTCTACCGGGAGCCGGGCATCCTGGCGAAGATCGTCACCACGCTTGACGTGCTGTCCGGCGGCCGTGCCTGGCTGGGCATCGGCGCGGCGTGGAACGAGGAAGAGGCACGCGGCCTCGGCATCCCGTTCCCCCCGGTCGCCGAGCGCTTCGAGCGCCTGGAGGAGACCCTGCAGATCTGCCTGCGGATGTGGCGCGGCGACCAGTCGCCGTACCACGGCAAGCACTACCGCCTCGACCGCCCGCTCAACTCGCCGCAGTCGCTGAGCAGGCCGCACCCGCCCATCATGATCGGCGGCGGCGGGGAGAGGAAGACGCTGCGGCTGGTGGCGCAGTACGCCGACGCGTGCAACCTGTTCGCCGGCCGTGACCAGGCCCGCAAGCTGGAGGTCCTGCGCCAGCACTGCGAGGCGGTCGGCCGCGACTACGACACGGTCTACAAGACGGCCTACTACGCGTTCGACACGCGCAAGGGCGCCGCGCGGATCATCGACGAACTCGGCGCGCTCGCCCAGGCCGGCTTCGACGCCGCCATCGGCTCGGTGGCCGACGTGTGGGACGTGCGGCCGCTGGAATTCATCGGCAGCGAGATCATCCCCGTCGCCGCGGATTTCTAGGCTTACCGGAAATTCCTCCGCAGGCCGGACCACACGGCGTCGTAGTCCCGCTGCCGGTGGCCGCCCTCCATCGCCTGGCGGGTCGGCACCATCACCCACCGGCTCTCGAACATGAACGCCAGCGTGTCGTCGAGCTTTTGCGGCTTAAGTTCGGCGGTGCTCGCCTTCGCGTAGGTCTCCGCGTCCGGGCCGTGCGAGGAGAACATGTTGTGCAGGCTCGCGCCGCCGGGCGTGAACCCCTCGGCCTTGGCGTCATAGACACCGCGGACCAGGCCCATGAACTCGGACATGACGTTGCGATGGAACCACGGGGGGCGGAACGTGTCCTCGCCGACCAGCCAGCGCGGCGCGAAGATCACGAAGTCCGCGTTGGCCAGGCCCGGCAGCGCGCTGGGACTCGTGAGCACCGTGTAGATCGACGGGTCGGGGTGGTCGAAGCTGACCGTGCCGAGCACCATGAAGTTGGCCGTGTCGTACTTGTACGGCGTGTAGTTCCCGTGCCAGGCGACCACGTCCAGCGGCGAGTGGTCGTAGTCGGCCGCCCAGAGGCTGCCGCCGAACTTCTGCACGACCTGGACGGCGTGGCTGCGCTCTTCGAAGGCGGCGTGGGGCGCCTTGAAGTCCCGTTCGTTCGCCAGGCCGTTCGCGCCGATCGGGCCGCGCTCGGGGAGCGTGAAGGCGGCGCCGAAGTTCTCGCACAGGTAACCGCGCGCGCAGCCGTCCGGCAGTTCCGCGCGGAACCTGATGCCGCGCGGCACCACGGCGATCTCGCCGGGGCTGACCCGGAGCGGCCCCAGCTCGGTGTGCAAGATGAGGGCGCCCAGTTCGGGGACGAAGAGCAGTTCGCCGTCCGCGTTCACGAAGTAGCGGTCGGTCATGTCCGCGTTGGCCGCGTAGAGGTGGACGGCCATGCCGTCGCGGACCCGGACGTCGCCGTTGCCGGCGACCGTGTACAGGCCGTCGACGAAGTCCGTCGGCGCATCCCGCGGCGGCAGCGGGAGCGGATCCCACCGCAACCGGTTCGGCTCCGGCTCGACCTCGTCGAACGGCGTGGACCGCAGGCGCCCGTTGCCGATCCTGGCGAAGCGCGGGTGCTTCGCCGAGGGCAGGATCCGGTACACCCAGGTCCGCCTGTTCACCGCGCGCGGCTGGGTGAAGGCGGTGCCGCTGATCTGTTCGGCGTACAGGCCGAGCGGCGCCCGCTGCGGCGAGTTGCGGCCCTCCGGCAGCGCCCCCGCAACCGCCTCGGTAGCGAACTCGTTGCCGAACCCGCTGGCGTAATGAAACTCGTCGTCGGCCATCGCCCGCCTCCTTGCCCGCGTTCGGTCGCACCTTCAGATCATGCCCGCCCGGCGGTCACATAGACCTGTGTGAAGTTTCGCCGGTCGTGCCTGGTTAACAGCCGTTACCGTAGGAACCAGCTCATACTCGGGAGGTTTTCGGGGGTTAATCACACGGGAGGTTCTGATGGCCGGCGACAGGTGGCTCACCTTCGACTGCTACGGCACGATCGCAGACTGGAACGCGTGCATGCGCGCGGCCCTGGACCCAGTCGCCGGCACCAGCGCCGCGGCGCTGCTCGCCGCCTACCATCAGGCGGAACTCGTCCTGGAGGCCGGTCCCTCATGGCGGCCGTACCGGGACATCCTCAGCTCCGGGCTGCGCCGGGCCGCGCGCAGGCTCAAGATCCCGCTGGACCCCCGGCAAGCCGACGCCCTCGTGGCGGCGTGGCCGCAGATGACGGTGTTCCAGGACACCGGCCCCGCCCTCGGCGCCCTCGTGTCGGCCGGGTGGCGGCTGGCGATCCTCACCAACTGCGATGACGACCTGTTCGCCACGACGCGGCCGAACCTTCCGGTCCCGTTCGACGTCGTGGTGACGGCCGAGCAGGTGCGGTCCTACAAGCCGGACCTGGGCCATTTCCGCAGGTTCGCCGAACTGACCGGGGCGATGCCCGAGAACTGGATTCACGTGGCGAACAGCTGGGTGCACGACATACTGCCCGCCGCCCGGATGGGCCTGCGCTCGGTATGGGTGGACCGTGACCTCACCGGGCACCCCGCCAAGCTCGCCGAGCGCCGCATCACCGCGATGCGCCGCCTCCCCGAGACGGTGGCCGACGTCAGCGCGGTCCCGCCCTGGCCGCTTCCGTAACGGGCCCGTCCGGGGCTCAGCGTCCCGGCCGCGTCCGCCGGGCGAAGCTCAGTGCCTCGGCGGCGAGCGCGGACCAGCTCAGCGGGCAGTCCGGGGCAACGGCGAGCCACTCGCGCATCGGCGTCCCCTTGCCGGCGTCGAACCGTGCGCCGTACCCCGCGCCGGCAAGCTCGTCCACCCGGTGCGCGGGCAGCTTCACCACGAGGGCCCCGCGGACGAACATCGCGAAGATCTTCCCCTGATAGCGCAGTGCGCTCCGGCCGAAGCCGCTGCCGCCGTGGGGCAGCGTCACGCCGTCGGTGTCGCTGAACTCACCGGCCAGGTCCTCGAACCGCCCGGCCGGCGTATGGTCTGCGCTCATGGCGACAGGGTAGACCTTGACCGGGACGCGCGTCCCCGCCGCAACGGAGGAGGGAGGAATGCCTTGACCAGTGCCGACCTGCTGGCCGATGCCTTCGGCCGGATCCGGGAGACGGTCAGCGACGTCATCGACGGCCTCACCCATGAGCAGCTCGCGTACCGCGTCGACCCGGACAGCAACCCGGTGAGCTGGCTGATCTGGCACCTGACCAGGATCCAGGACGACCACGTCGCCGCCGCCTTCGGCCTGCGGCAGGTGTGGTCCGCGGGCGGCTGGGCCGCGCGCTTCGGCCTGCCGGCCGGCTCGGTGGATACCGGCTACGGGCACAGCAGGCACCAGGTCGCCGCCATCGCCGAGGCCGTCTCCTCCGCCGCCGTGCTCGCGGACTACCACGAGGCGACGTACCAGCAGACCGTCAAGCTCGTATCGGGCATCACGGACGCGGACCTGGACCGCGTCGTCGACACGAGCTGGCGGCCGCCGGTGACGCTGGGCGTCCGGCTCGTCAGCGTGGTCAACGACGACATGCAGCACGCCGGGCAGGCGGCCTTCATCCGCGGCATCGTGCTCCGTGCGGGCCGCTGACTCCCCCGCCGGCGGCCCGGTCAGCCGAGCGGCTCACCCGGGTCGGCGCAGATCAGCCCCCAGGGCTTGCCGCCGACCCGGGTGAGCACCACGGTCGCGCGGTGCTCGCCCGTCAGCTTCAGCCGGCGCCGGATCTGACCGACGTCGCCCGCGAGCCCGCGCCGCCGCAGGTCCGCCGAGCCGACGCCCAGGTCGCGCAGCCTCCTGGCGAACCGCTTCTCGTGCCAGGGGGCGGAGTCGACCACCCGCAGGGTCCGCGCGAACGGCGTGACAACCTCCCGCCTGACCGCGAGAAAGGCGATCCGCGGGTCGAGCTGCCAGGCGCCGACCGCGCGCGCCAGGTCAGCCACGAGACCCGCCCGGGTGACGGCGGGGCTAGGGTCGAGCAGGTACTCCCCCGGGCCGCCGACCGGGACCGGGTCGCCGGGCGCGGCGACCAGCGTGTCACCGCCGGGCAGGATCGTCGCCCGCCGCGGCGCGGTCGCGAAGGCGGGCGACCAGAGCACCGCCTCCTTGAGGTCGCGGCCGTCGGCGACGAACTCCGCCTCCCAGCCGGCCGGGACCAGCCCGGCCGGCAGGCCGGGCGCCGCCTTGACGCAGACGGCCGGCACGCGCCCGGCGAGCGAGCGGCACCAGTCAAGCGGCGGCTGCGACACCCCGGCGGGGAAACGGCCCGGCCCGGCGCGCCGGGCCGGGTCGATGAACACGGCATCGATCCCCGTCAGCCGGATGTCGCGCACGTCGGCCACGCACGCCCGGATCTCGCCGGCCGCTCCGTAGACGCCCGCGTTGTGCACGGCGAGCCGCGCGCGCACCGCGTCCCGGTCGACCGCCAGCACCTCCCGCCCGGCACCGAGCGCGATCAGGTCGCCGCCGATCCCGCAGCACAGGTCCGCGACCCGGCGGGCCGGCGCGAAGCGCCGCGCCCGGTGCCTGGCGACCAGCTCGGCCGACGACTGCTCGCAGCCTTCCCTGGTGAAGAGCATCTCCATCGCCCGGCCGAACTTCGCGCGCGCGGCCAGGCGCAGTCCGTGCTGCGCCGTCGCGGCGGCAACCAGGCTCGCCGGGTACTCGCGCCGCAGCCTGACCGCGAGGGCCAGGTCCCCCGCCGCCCCCTCGCCGGCCTCCGCCAGCCGCGCCAGGAGCTCTCGCCCCGGCGGGGACAGCAGCACGGTCGGGTCCTCGTTCATCGCAGCGAGGCTAGCCGGGCCGCCGGCGCGGCACGCTGGCGGCCGCGCCGGGGCGGCGGGGGGCCCTGTCAGCCCCGGACGGGCGCCGGCCCGCCTGCCCGCCGTCACTTCCGGGCGCGGCGAGCACCGCGACGAGGTAGCCGACGCCGAACGGGGCATCGGCGTAGACGATCTCCCCGGCGGGCGCCCGCCCGGCGCCCAGCGCCCCGGCGAGGACCTGCCAGGCGGCGCGGCCGGTCGCCATCAGCTCGCGCGCCAGGGCGGGGTCGAGCGCGGCGATGGCCGCCATGTCCCCGTCCTTGATGGCCTGCTCCACCGCGAAGTCGAACGGCTCGGCGCGCTCGTCGAAGTGGCCCGGCGCGGCCGGGCTGCGCCGGGCGCTCCCGTCGCCCATCACCAGCATGGCCGCGGCCGGCGCCGAGTCCGCCAGCGACGCTCCCAGCCGCAGGCACGCGGCTGCCGGCTCCGCCTCGCCGACCGCCTGCATGACCCGCCGGCCCGCGTACCCGGCCGCGTCGAGCAGCATCGCGCCGAGGCCCAGCGGCAGCGGCAGGCCCGGCGTGCCCCGCACGCCGAGGCCGGGCGCCCATGCCGCCAGGTCCAGCCGGCCGCCGGGATCCCAGGCCGCCGTCGCGTGCCCGGCGCCGACGACGATCACCACGTCGGGGGCCGGCGATAGCAGCCGCGCCACCGCGGCCGCGCACGCCGCCCGCAGCTCGGGCAGGACCGGGGCGCGCCCGGTCAGCTCCCGCGCCAGCAGCGGCGGCGACGGGCACACCGCCGCGCGGGCGATCACGCGAGTTCCCCGGCCACGCGAGCCCCCGCAGGCTCCCCGGTCACGCGAGCCCCCGGACGAGCCGGGCGGGCAGCTGGTCGCCGCGGATCGCCGCCACCATGTCAAGGGCCTGCCGCGTCTCGGTCACGTTGTGCACGCGGAACACGCGGGCCCCCAGCCACGCGCCCACCGCGGTCACCGCCAGCGTGCCGGCCAGCCGGTCCTCGATGCCCGCGCCGAGCGTCTCGCCGACGAAATCCTTGTGCGAGGCGGACAGCAGCACCGGCCAGCCGGTCGCGGTCATCTCGCCGAGCCGCCGGGTGACCTCCAGCGAGTGCCAGGTGTTCTTGCCGAAGTCGTGGGCGGGGTCGATGATGATCCGCGCCTTGTCGACACCGGCCCGTTCGGCGCGTCCGGCCAGCTTCAGCACGTGGCCGAGCACGTCGGCCATGACATCGGGGTAGGCGACGCGGAACGGGCGGGTGCGCGGCCGCAGCCCGCCCGCGTGCGAGCACACGATGCCGGCGCCGGCCTCCGCGGCCACCTCCGCAAGCTTCGGGTCCCAGCCGCCCCAGGTGTCGTTCAGCAGGTCGGCCCCGGCCTCGCACGCGGCGCGCGCTACCTCGTGCCGCCAGGTGTCCACGCTGATCACGAGATCAGGGTAGGCGGCGCGGACCGTCGCGATGAACGGGACCGCGCGCCGGATCTCCTCCGCGACGGTCACGTCGTCAGGGGGCTTGGCGGGCACGCCGCCGACGTCGAGGATGTCCGCGCCCTCGGCGACGACCTCGTGCACGCGGTCGAGCGCCTTCTGCTCGTCCCAGGTCACGCCGGGCCGGTAGAACGAGTCCGGCGTGCGGTTGACGATCGCCATGATGAGCTTGCGGCCGGGAGCGAACTCACTGTTCCGTAGCCGCAACGGTCCTGGCTCGCGCGGCCCCGCGCTTTCGTCGCTCACCGTGCCAGACTAAGGCGCGCGGCGGCGGGAGCGCACCTCGCGCGGCTTCGCGGGAGCCGGCCGGCGTCGTTTGCGATCGCACGGCGTCGGAAATAGCCCCAGCTAAGAGCATGCGGCCGGCGTCGGCGCCGGTTCGTCTCACCCGGGGGACGGTGATCCTGACGTGGCCTCACGGACCGATTACGAAACCTTCGACCTAGGCGACTTCACGCTCAGCGGCGGCGCGACGCTCCGCGGCGCCAAGCTCGCGTACAAGACATACGGGGCGCTCAGCGACAGCCGCGACAACGCGATCGTCTACCCGACGTGGTACTCGGGGCGCCACTGGGAGAACGAATGGCTCATCGGCGACGGCATGGCCCTCGACCCCGCGCGCTATTTCATCATCGTCCCGAACATGCTCGGAAACGGGCTGTCCTCGTCGCCCAGCAACACGCCCCCGCCGTACAACGGGCCGCGCTTCCCCGACGTCCGGGTCCAGGACAACGTGCGCGCCCAGCACAAGCTCGTGACCGAACGCTTCGGGATCGAGCGGCTCGTCGCCGTGACCGGCTGGTCGATGGGCGCCGGCCAGGCCTACCAGTGGGCGGTCAGCTATCCGGAGATGGTGCCGCGCATCCTGCCGTTCTGCGGCTCGGCGCGGACCAGCCGGCACAACGTCGTCTTCCTCGAAGGAGTCAAGGCGGCGCTCACGGCCGACGCGGCGTGGCAGGGCGGCTGGTACGGCGAGCAGCCCTGGCGCGGACTGCGCGCCGCCGCGCGCGTCTACGCCGGCTGGGGTTTCTCGCAGGCGTTCTACTGGGACGAGGTCTACAGGCAGCTGGGCTACACGTCGCTCGAAGACTTCCTCGTCGGCTTCTGGGAGGGATTCTTCCTGGACGAGCGGGACGCCAACAACCTGCTCACGATGCTGTGGACCTGGCAGCACGGGGACATCGGCCTGACGGAGGGATTCGGCGGCGACACCGAGCGCGCGCTCGGCTCCATCCAGGCACGCGCGATCGTGATGCCCGCCGAGAAGGACCTCTACTTCCCGCCGGAGGACAACGCGTGGGAGGTCGAACGGATGCCCGATGCCGAACTGCGCGTCATCCCGGGCGTGTGGGGGCATTTCGCGGGCGGCGGCGCCAACCCCGCGGACACCGCGTTCATCGACCAGGGCCTCAAGGACCTCTTGCGGGACTGAGCCGGCCGCTTGCGGGACCGAGCGGCCGGGCTCAGAAAAGGGCCGGCGGCCCGGCGGGGACCGGCTCCGGGAGCGGTTCGACCTCGGGCACCCGGGCCCGCACCTCGTCGTGGAACCGGCGTGCCAGCCCGAGTGCGTCGACGTTGTCGGGCGTATGGATGAATACGGTCGGGGAGCGCCCCTCGTGCAGCCAGCCGGCGACCGTGCCGAGCCAGTGCTGCCATCCCGCGACCGTGCGTGCCGCGTCGTCCCGGCCGATGTAGCGGACGACCGGATGGGCGGTCAGGGCCCGTGACCGGCGGGGCACCCGCGGCTTCTTCGCCTGCGCCTCCCGTTCGGCGTCGCTTGCCGGAGGACCGGCGAACAGGACGGTGGTGTCGAAGATCACCCATTCGGCGCCGGCGCCCTCCAGGACCCTCTCAAGCTCCCGTCCCGCCCGCGGGTCCGCGAAGAACGCGCGGTGCCGCACCTCGGCGCAGTACCGGTGCTGGCGCGGGAGGCGGCGCAGGAAACCGGCGAGGGCGCCGAGGTCGGCGGGGCCGAAGGACGGCGGCAGCTGGATCCACAGGGCGTGGGCACGCTGCCCGAGCGGCTCGATCGCGGCGAGGAAGGCGCGAAGCGCCTCGCCGGGGCCGGCGAGGCGGCGCTCATGGGTGATCAGCCTGGGCAGCTTGCAGATGAACCGGAAGTCAGGGGAAGTCTGCCCGGCCCACGCTCGCACCGTGCCGGGAGCCGGCGTCGCATAGAAGGTCGTATTGCCCTCGACGGCGTTGCACCAGGTCGCGTAGGCGCTGAGGCGGTCACGCGGTGACAGCGCGCGGGGCAGGTAACGGCCCTGCCAGGGTGCGTACGTCCACATCGCGCATCCGACGTGGAGTTTCACGTCCCCGAGGCTACCGGAGCCCGGCGGCGGCGCGGCCGGATCCCGGCCCTGACCCTAGCGGGGCATCTCGGCGACGCCCTGCGCCACGGCACAGGGCGCGCACAGCGGCACGTCCGCCCCGCCAAGCCGCCGGGTCAGGAGGGCGCGGCCGTCGCACACGTCCTTGTCCTGAGGATGCGCCGTGGCGCACGGGCACCGGCAGCCGCCCCCGTTCCCGGCAAGCGCCGCGCGGGCGGCCTCCACCGCGGCGCGGACGGCCGGGTCGAGCTTGTCCAGAGCCTCGGCGGTCGCTTCCGTCACCTGCTTCCGCCACTGGCCCAGCGCGTCCACGGCAGCCTGCCATGCCGCGGCGAACTGCCGTGCCGGGTTGTCCTGGTACCCCCCCATGACCGCATTTTCTCACCTGACGGCCGCGCTGGCCAGCGCCGATGGCTTCCCCACCGCATCCAGGGCCGGCGGCCAGGGGCCGGCCGCCCGGTTACGGACCAAGGCCGCCCGTGCGAGCGCGGCGCCGGCGCCGCCCCGCCGGGGGGCTCGCCCCAGGGCCATTCGGGGCCGCGGGGCAACCGTGCGAGCGTGGCGCCGGCGCCGCCCCGCCGGGGGAGCCGTGCGGAGGCCGGGGCGGGACCACCGTCCGTTCGGGATAATTTAAGGGCAGTGACGACCCGCGTGCGTCGCTCCCGGCGGCCGCCGCCGCGGAGCGGGGCGCACGCCGGAGCCCGTGACGGGCAGATCCGCGAAGTACGTCCCGCCACGTGGTGTTTACCGTAGTTACGCGGGTAGCCCCGGCTGAGGCGACAGTGAAGGAGGCGGCAGCGCTGTGGCAGGCGCGGGCGGCGGGGGATCGGGCCGGCAGACGGCCCGCGACGTAATCGACGGCCTGCGGCAGGCGCTGCTGCCGGCCGGCCTGCCAGTGCTGCCGCGGGCACGGATCGCGGCGCGGTACCTGCCCGCGGCGCAGGAGCACGCGGCGGGCGGCGACTGGTTCGACGCGGTGGTCCTCCCGCGCGGGCGGGTCGCGCTGGTCGTGGGGGACGTGGCCGGGGGCGGGGTGGCCGCCTCGGCCGCGATGGCGCAGCTGCGCGCGGTGCTGAACGACCTGCTGGTTACCGTCCCGGACGTGGCCGGCGTGCTGCGGCACGCCGACGCGTTCGCGGCCCGTACCCCCGCGCTGTCCGCCGCCACGCTGGCCCTGGCCGTGCTCGACCCGGCCGACGGGACGCTGCGGTATGCCGTCTGCGGGCATCCCGCGCCGCTGATCACCGGGCCCGCCGGGGGCGCCCGGTTCCTGGACGGCGGGCGTTCCGGGCCGCTGGGCACCGGGTCGGCGCCGGTGCCCGCCACCGCGGCCCTGCGGCCCGGGGAGCTTGTGGTGCTGTACAGCGACGGGCTGACCCGGCGGCCGGGCCGCACGCCGGCCGATGCCAGGGCCGACCTCGCCGCGGCCGCCGCCGATGCCGCGGCCGCCGCCGATGCCGCCGCGGGCCCGGCGCCGCCGGCTGGCGCGTCCGGCGCCGCCCCCGACCTCGTGTGCCAGCTGACCGTGGAGTCGCTGGCCGGCGCCGGGTACGCCGACGACGTCACCATCCTGGCGGCGCAGCGGCTGGCGGCGCCGCTTCCCGCGCTGCACCTGAACCTCCCCGCCACCAGGTCCAGCCTGAGCGAGGCCCGGCGCGAGTTCGGCGTGTGGCTGGCCAGGACCGGCTCGCGTGCCGCCGACCGCGACGGGCTGCAACTCGGGCTGGGCGAGGTGGTCGCCAACGTCATCGAGCACGCCTACCCGCCCGGCGTGGCCGGCACCGTCGGGATCGACGCGGAAGTGGGCGCCGACGGCGTGCTCGAGTGCCGGATCAGCGACCACGGGCGCTGGCGCGAGCCGGGCCCCGGCGAGGACCGGGGGAACGGCCTGATGCTGGCCGCGCACATGGCCGGGGAGCTGCGGGTCAGCCACCCGCCGCGGGAGCCTGGCGCCGCGGCCCCCGGCTCCCGCGGCACCGTGGTCACGCTGCGCCACCGGCTGCTGCGGCCCGCCGTGGTCACGCCGCCGGCCGCGCCGGCGCTCCCCCGGACGCCGGCTCCGGCGCCGGGCGCGGGCACCGGGGCGGCCGCCGGAGCGGGCGCCGGCGCGGGCGCCGCCAATCCGGTGCCTCCGCTCCGCGTCGACATCAAGGCCGCCGGCCGCGCGGTGGTCTCCGGGGCCGCCGACAGCGCCAGCGCGGAGCGGCTGGCCGGACGGCTGCTGGCCGCTTGCAGGGGCGGCACCCTGCCGCTGGTAGCCGACCTCACCGGCGTCACCTTGCTGGCCACGGCCGGGATACAGGTCCTGTTCCAGGTGCGGGACCGGCTGGCCGCCCACGGCCAGCCGCTGACCCTCATCGCCGTTCCCGGCGGCCCCGCGGCCAGCGTGCTGGACCTGGTGTGCCTGCCCTACACGGACGCCGCCGTACCGTAGCCGCGCGGCGGGGCGCGGTCAGCCGTCCAGGGCGGCCCGGGCGTCGTCGACGCTCTCGTAGAACGGCAGGTTCAGCAGTGACATGGCGGTCCGCGCGACGCTGCCGGGAGGCACGACCACCGCCACCTGGAACTGGGCCAGCAGGCGGTCGAGGACGGCGAACCCGGCGCTGTCGAAGTAGCCGACGCTGCCCAGGTCGACGATCAGGGGTTCCGCGGCCATGCCGGCGAGCGCTTCGTGCAGCCCGGCGGCGTTGGTGACGTCGATCTCGCCGCGGACCCGCACCACCGGGATCTTCTGCCCGGCGCCGGGCGGCGATGGCACGGGCGACAGCTCGAAGCTCACGACGGCGAACGCCTCCCCCGGACCGCCGCGCGGCCGCCGGCCCCGCAGGTGATCGTGACGCTGGTGCCGAGCGGGCCGCGGACGGTCCGCACGCTGTCGGCCAGGCCGTGGATGAGCGTCAGGCCCTGCCCGCGGCCGGCGGAGCGGCTGGCGGCCGAGTCCTTCACCCAGCGGCCGGAGTCGCTGACCGTGACCGTGACCCCGTCCGCGCAGGCGAACGCCTCGATGCCGACGATCCGGTCCGGGTTGGATCCGCTGCCGTGCTCGATCGCATTGGCCAGCGCCTCTCCCGCGGCGAGCAGGATCCGGTCCGCCTTCTCGCCGGGAACCCCGGCGGGGTCCCCGGTGCCGCAGGCGGCCAGCCAGCCGCGCAGCCGGGCACGGACGCCGGCCATCTCGGCGAAGCTGGCCGGCACCGCGTCGACATGGCAGCCCGGCGTGGTTCCGACGGGCCGGACCGCCGCGATGGCCACATCGTCGGCGTAGCCGTCCGGGCCGGCCATCCGCTCGAGCAGCTCGGCGCAGGCCGCGCCGGCCGGCAGCCGGGAACAGGCCGCGGCGGCGGCTGCCAGCCGGGCGAACCCCGCGTCGAGCGACTCCCCGCGGCGCTCGATGAGCCCGTCGGTGTACAGGACCAGCAGCGACCCGGGCGGCAGGCCGCTCCGCGCGGCGGGGACGGCCTTGGCCGCGGGCCTGGCGGCGGACGTGGCGGCGGACGTGGCGGCGGACTTGGCGGCCAGCGGCGCGCGGCGGCTCCCGGTCAGGTAGCGAGCGTCACCGTCGGCGGTGACGACCAGCGGGTAGGGATGCCCGGCGCTGGTGTACTCCACGGTCCCGGCGCCCGTGTCCACGATCGCGTAGGCGGCGGTGGCGAACGCCGCCCCGGGAAGCCCGCGGGCGTGCCGGTCCACCACGCCCAGCACGGCGGCCGGGTCGCCGGAGGCCAGCGCGGCGGCGGACAGCGCGCTGCGCAGCTGGCTCATCGTCGCCGCCGCGTCCAGCCCGTGACCGGCCACGTCCCCGACGGAGACCCCGACGCGGCCCGGGTCGAGCGGGGTTACGGTGTACCAGTCCCCGCCGACCCGCATCGCCTGCGCCGATGGCTGGTAGGCGGCGGCCACCACGGCGGCGGTCGATCCCATCCCCGGATCCAGCAGCCGTTCCTGCAAGGCCATCGCGATCTGGTGTTCGCGCTGCGCCGCCGTGATCCGTGCCACCGCACGGCCCAGCATGGCCGCGGCCCGCCCGGTCACTTCCACATCGGCCGGGCCGAACTCGCGCGGCTGCGGCCAGTTCAGCGCCACCGCCCCGATGACCGAGCCATCGGCGGCGCGCAGCGGGTGCACGGCGCTGGCCCGGACATCCGGCGCCCAGTCGGCCGTGACCCGGGCGTACAGCCGGCCGAGCCGGGAGGTGTCCGGCGCTGCCATCGGCCGGCCGGTGCGGGCGACGTCGGCCAGCGGGACAGGCGCGTCCAAGTCTATCAGGTGGTACCGGTCGACCGCCTCGGCGCGCGCCTGGCCGCGGTAGATGACGCGGAGCTGGCCGCGTTCGGCGTCCAGCAGCCCGGCGGCCGCCCCCGTGGCCCCCACGCTGCACAGCGGCGCCGCCAGCAGGGCGTCCAGCGCCTCCTCGATCGACCGCGCCTCGCTCAGCGCCGTCCCCAGCCCCGCCAGCGCCAGCCCGCGCCGGGCCGCCACCTCGTCGTGCAGGCCGCGTGCGCGGTCCCGCCCGGCCGCCTCCAGCCGGGCCGCCACCCGGTTGACCAGGTCCGCGGAGCTGAACGGCTTGATCAGGTAGTCGTCGGCCCCGGCGGCCAGCCCTTCCCCGGCGGCCTCGATGCCCGCCCGGGCCGACAGCATGATCACCGGCATCTGGGCGAGCTCCGGGTCGGCGCGGACCGCGGCGGTCAGCGCGAACCCGTCGAGCCCCGGCATCATCACGTCGGCGAGCAGCAGGTCGGGCCGGTAGCGGCGGGTCAGTTCCAGCGCGTGCTGGCCGTCGGGCGCCACGGCCACCGCGAAGCGCGTGCCGAGCACACGGGCCAGGTGCGCGCGCATGTCGGCGTTGTCGTCGGCGACCAGCACCAGCGGCCGGCCGCGCTTCGCCGTCACCGGCCCGGGGCCGGCGGGCCCGGCGGGGCCGGCCGGCTGGGCGCCGACCCACTGGAGTGCCTCTTCGACGTAGGCGTCGCCGGCTCCGGACACGGCCGCCGACGGCCTGCCGCCGGGGGCGGCGCCGCTCCCGGCGTCCGGGGCCGGCGGGCGGACCCGTGACGGCGGGAGCCGGACGGTCACCGTCGTGCCCCCGCCGGGCGCGGCGTCGACGCTTACCGTCCCGTCGTGCATCTCGACGTGGCTTTTCACGAGGGCCAGGCCGATGCCGACGCCCTCGGCGCTGCGGGCCCTGGCGCTGCTGGCCCGGTAGAACCGCTCGAACAGGTGCGGCAGGTCCTCGGCGGCGATGCCCGTCCCGGTATCGGCCACCGTCAGCTCCACGCCGCCGTCGCCGGCCGGGCCGGCGCGGACGGTGATCGACCCGGTGAAGGTGTACTTGACCGCGTTGGAGATCAGGTTCGCCGCGATCGTCTCCCACATCCCGGGGTCGGCCTCGGCCCATACCGGGCGGCAGTCCACGATCAGCTCCAGCCCGGCGAGGCGGCACACGTGCGCGAAAGAGGAGGCGACGGCCGCGGTCAGCCCGCCGAGGTCGGTGACCGCCGGCCGCGGGCCCGCCTCCCCCGCTTCGATCCTGGAAAAGTCCAGCAGCGAGTTGACCAGCCGCAGCAGCCGGAGCCCGTTGCGCCGCACTATCTCCAGCTGGTCCCTGGTCTCCCGGTCGTCTCCGGCCGCGGCGATCAGGTCGTCCAGCGGCCCCAGCATCAGCGTCAGCGGCGTGCGGAACTCATGGCTCACGTTGGTCAGGAAGGCGGTCTTCGCCCGGTCCAGCCCGGCCAGCAGCTCGGCGCGCCGCCGTTCGTCTTCGTACGCGCGGGCGCCGGCCAGCCCCGCCGACACCTGGTCGGCGAGCAGCCGGCAGAACCCGCGGTACTGCCCGTCCAGCGGACGGTTGGCGTTCAGGCCCAGCACCAGCACCTTGCCCGGCTCCCCGCCGGCCGGCTCGCTCAGCGGGATCACCAGCGCCTGCTCGGGGCAGCGGTCGCCGAGCCGGTCCCGCAGCCCGGGCAGCAGCGACGGCAGGCCGGCCACGACGTGCAGGCCGTTACCGTCCGGCGATGTCGCGCCGAGCAGCGGCGCGAGCGACCGCGGCAGCAGCCCGGCGACCGCCGGGGTGGCCCGGTGCGGCCGGGCCGCCGCGAGCGGGCCGTCGGCCAGGTAGACGGCGGCGAACGGCAGGTCCGCGTCGTGGGCGGCGAATACCTCGGTCGAGGCCGCCAGGACGCCGTCCGGGGACTGCGCGTCCAGCAAGGCGGCTGCCAGCGCGTTCAGCGTCCGCAGGCGGCGTTCGCCCAGCACGCGCTCGGTCGTCTCGGCGACGGCGCAGAACACCCCCTCCAGCTCCCCGGCCGCGCCGAGGATGGGGCTGTAGGTGAACGTGAAGTAGCGCTCCTTGCGGCGGCCGTCGTTGACCAGCATCAGCATCAGGTCGTCGGACCAGGTCGCCACGCCCGAGCCCACGACGCTGTCCATCAGCGGGCCGACCACGTCCCAGGCGTCCCACCACACGTCGGCGCCCGGCCTGCCGAGGGCGGCCGGATGCTTATCGCCCAGCACCGGGATGTAGGCGTCGTTGTAGATCAGGCGCAGTTCCGGGCCGAACCACAGCACGATCGGGAACCGGGACGCCAGCGCCGCCGCCACCGTCGCGCGCATCGCCGCAGACCAGCCGGCCGGGTCGCCGAGCGGGTGCGCGGCCCAGTCGAACGAGGTCAGGCGCTGGCCCATCTCGCCGCCCAGGGCCGCGGCGGCCTTCAGGTCAGCGGGCAGCACACTGCTCATCCGTTGATGGTAAACCCGGGGAGCGGGCCGGGTCCTGCCGCGGGCGCGGCCGTCCCGGGCCGCCGCGCAGCCCCGGCCGCCGCGCAGGCCCGGCCGCCGCGCAGCCCCGGCCGCCGCGCAGCCCCGGCCGCCGCGCAGGCCCGGCCGCCGCGCAGGCCCGGCCGCTCGGGGCCTGTCGGCGCGATCCAGCCTCAGTTCCGGATGGCGCTGCGGAATCGCTGCTGGTAGGCGCGCGGTGAGACGCCAAGGCGCTGGACGAACACGCGGCGGAGGGTCTCGGCGCTGCCGAAGCCGCTGCGCAGCGCGGCGTCGGTCACCGAGTGCCCGGCGTCCAGCAGGTTCTTGGCGGTATCGAACCGGATGTCCCCGACGTACCTGGCGGGCGTGGTCTGAAGCTCGCTGCGGAACAGCCGGGTCAGCTGACGCGGGCTGACGTTGGCCAGCGCCGCCAGGCGGGCCAGCGAGTAATCGCCGGCCGGCCTGGCGGCGACGGTGTCGCACAGCCGACGCAGCGGCGAGGCGCGCGGCAGGGCGGCGCGCAGCGCGGGCGAGAACTGCGACTGGCCGCCCGGGCGCTGGAGGAAGACCACCAGCGAGCGCGCGACGTCGCGGGCGAGCCCGGCGCCGTAGTCGCGTTCGACCAGCGCCAGGGCCAGGTCGATGCCGGCGCTGACGCCGGCGGAGGACAGGAGCTGCCCGTCTTCCACGTAGATCGCATCCGGCTCCACCTCGATCGCCGGGTAGGCCCGGGCGAGAAGGCCGGCATGCTGCCAGTGCGTGGTGGCCCGGCGGCCGTCGAGCAGCCCGGCGGCGGCCATGATGA
The DNA here is from genome assembly GCA_035294225.1 of Trebonia sp. GTDB lineage: Bacteria > Actinomycetota > Actinomycetes > Streptosporangiales > Streptosporangiaceae > Trebonia. Next base: position 13,727 of record DATGLH010000147.1, on the reverse strand, counting down.
ACGTGCCGGTGCAGATGGAGGCGGTCCGCCGGGCCCGCCCGGCCAGGCACTTCGCCGCCCCGGCCAGCTCCGGGCTCACCGGGCGGCCGGGGAGGGCGTCCCCGCCGGCCACCAGCGCCAGCTCCAGCGGCCCGGCATCCGCGGCGGCGGCGTCCACGCTGATCCGCATTCCGGTAGACGAGGCCACGTCACGCCCGTCCGCCGAGCACAAGATGAGCTCATAGCAGGCGCCGAAGCGGCCGGCTTCGGCGAAAACCTCGCTCGGCCCCGCCACGTCCAGCAGCTTCACGCCGTCGAAGACGAGGATGCCGACGCGCCGCTTCCGTCCCATCCGCTCCCCCTTCCCGGTCCGCAACTGTGGGATACGCGGCCCGCATCGCGGGGCGCGATCCCGGCCTGTACCGCCAGGCTGGAACCACAGGCGGCACGCGCAGGCAAACAAGCTACATGACAACCGCGCCCCGGAGGGCGCCAGCAGGCGCGGGCCCCCGCCATCCGCTCAACCCGAGGAGAGGCCGATGTCTGCCAGTGAATCGTCCGCGGCCGGGATCGCGGTCCCCGACACCAAGCTGGCCCGCGAAGCCACCGCGCTGGTGCGCGAGTCCACCACCGACCTGATCTACCACCACTCCCGCCGGGTCTACTGGTGGGGCAGCCTCCAGGGCCGTAACCGCGGGCTCAGCTACGACCCCGAACTGCTGTACATCGGGGCGATGTTCCACGACCTCGGCCTGAACGAGGACTACCGCCGCAGCGGCCGCCGCTTCGAGGTGGACAGCGCCGACGCGGCCCGCCGGTTCCTGCACGGCCACGGCGTGCCCGAGGACAGCATCCGGCGGGTATGGACGGCCATCGCCCTGCACACCACACCCGGCATCCCGCAGTACATGGAACCCGAGGTGGCCCTGGTCACCGCCGGCGTCGAATACGACGTGCTCGGCGTCGGCTACCGCGACGTCGGCGAGGCCGACCGGGCCGCGGTCACCGCCTTGCACCCGCGGCCGGATTTCAAGCGCCGCATCCTGCAGGCGTTCACCGACGGCATCGCGGCCAAGCCGGAGACCACGTTCGGCAACGTCAAGGCCGATGTCCTGGAACGGTTCGCGCCCGGCTACGAGCGCGCCGACTTCGTGGACATCATCGAGAACTCCGACTGGCCCGAATAACGCAGCGGCTTAAGGCTGGCTTCACAATGAGCAGCGGCACGGTATCAACCGAACTCAGACTACGGATTGTCACGCCCCAGCGGCCGGCCAGGCTCGTGACGGCCCGGCTCGTCTACTCGCGCGACGACCCGTACGCCGTCCGCATCGCGTTCCCCGCCGGGCGGGGCAAGCTCGTGGAGTGGGTCTTCGCCCGGGACCTGCTTTCCATGGGCATGGAGGGCCGCGCCGGCCTCGGCGACGTCACGGTCTGGCCGCCGGCCGGGTCCGGGAACGGCACGCCCGGCAGCGTGCTGAACGTCGAACTGTCCTCGCCGTCCGGCCGGGTGCACTTCACGGCTCCGGCCAAGAAGGTCTCGGCCTTCCTCCGGCGTACCTACCGGGTCGTCCCGCCGGGCGGGGAGAGCGAGCACGTCGACATCGACGCCGGGCTGGCCGGCGTGCTCCGCCGGGCGGCGTTAGCGCGCGATCGCGCAGAGCGCCCCTGCCCCAGGTTCATCCCGCGGCCGGCGCCGGGCCCTGCCGCGGCGTGAACCCGAGGTCCCCCGGGGTCAGCGGCGCGCGCGGATCCGCCAGCGGGCCGCGCACGGCGAACGGCGGATCGGCGCCGGCCCGCTCGCAGGTGAGCGCCGAGATCAGGACGGCCTCGTCGGCCACCTGGGCCAGCAGGGCGGGAGGACAGCGGCGCAGGCGTTCCGGGGTGTGCAGGCCGCGCCTGGCCAGCCCGCCGAGCAGCCCGGCGGTGAACGCGTCCCCGGCGCCGATGGTGTCCGCGACGCGGACCTCGCGGCCAGGGCGGTGCACGGGCGCGGCGCCGGCCCGGAAGAGGTGCGCGCCGCGGCGGCCGTCGGTGATGACGACGAGCAGCGCGCCGAGGTCCAGCCAGCGGCCGCTGACCTGGTCCAGGCCGGCCCCGGGATAGAGCCAGCCGACGTCTTCGCGGCTGGCCTTGACGATGTGGGCAACGCTCACGGAGCGTTCGGCGAGCGAGCGGGCGCGGGCGGCCTGGCCGAGGAGCGCCGGGCGGATGTTGGGGTCATAGCTGACCAGGACCTCGCCGCCGCGGCGCAGGGCGGCGGCCGCGGCGTGGATCCGCTCGTCTCCGGGGGGCGTCCAGGAGGCGAGCGAGCCCATGTGGAACACGGCGGTGTCCGGGGGCAGGCGCGCGGTCTCCGCCTCGGTCCACTGCCAGTCCGCGGTGCCCTGCACGTAGAAGCTGTAACTGGCCCGCGCGTCGCGGTCGAGGCCGACGACCGCCAGGGTGGTCGGCTCGGTCGCGAGCGGCGCGTAGCCGAGGTCCACATGCTCGGCGGCGGCGTGCTCGCGCAGCAGCGCGCCGAAGGCATCGCCCGCCAGCCGCGCCATGAGCGCGGTGCGGTGGCCCAGCCGCGCCAGCCCGATGGCCACGTTGAACGGGCTGCCGCCGGGCTTGGCCTGATAGCAGCCGGGGCTCGCGCCCGGGACCAGGTCGACGAGGGCTTCGCCGATGACGGTCAGGCGAGGGCCGGCGGGGGCGTCAGCCATGCCGCACCGCCATCGGGCCGATCTCGCCGGAACCGCGGGCGATGAGCCGGGTCGGCAGCACGTGGGTTCGCGCCGGCGACGTGTCGCCGTCGAGCCGGCGGAACAGGATCTCGGCGGCGAGCTTCCCGATCGCCGTGACGTCCTGGGCGATGACGGTCACCCCCGGGCGGAGCAGGTCAGCGAGCGGGAAATCGTCGAATCCGACCATCGCCACCTCGTCCTGCAAGTCCAGCGCCCGCAGCGCCCGGCAGGCGCCTATGGTGACGAGGTTCTGCCCGGTGAACAGCGCGGTGGGCGGGTCGGCGAGGCGCAGCATGCGCGCTGTCGCCTCGATCGCCGCCTCCTCCGGGCCGGCGTCGTGCCCCGGATCGGCCTCGTGCCAGATGAGCCGCTCGTCCACGGGGATCCGCGCCAGTTCCAGCGCGTGCCGGTACCCCTCGAAGCGCTGCGCGGCGGTGGCGATCGACAGCCGGTCGCCAAGGTAGGCGATCCGCCGGTGCCCGGCCGCCAGCAGGTGGCTGACCGCGTTGATCGCGCCGGCCCGGTTGTCGGAAACGACGGCGTCGCAGTCGAGCAGCCTCGGTTCACGGTCGGCGAAAACCAGGCAGGTGCCCGCCGCGCGCTCCTTCAGCAGGTAGCTGTGGTCCCGGCCGGCCGGCACGATCAGCAAACCGTCCACCCGCCGGTCGATCAGGGCGCCGGCCAGTTCCCGCTCCCGTGCCGCGTCCTCATCCAGGCTGCCGAACAGCAGCAGCACCCCGCGGTCACGAGCCACGTTCTCGACGGCGCGCATGAGCGACGCCGAGAACGGGTTGGCCGCGTCCTCGACGAGCATCCCGATGGTGGCGGTGCGCCCGTCGCTGCGGCGCAGGCTGCTGGCCGTGAGGTTCGGCCGGTACCCGAGCTTGCCCGAGGCTTCGCGGACGCGGGCGACCAGCGCGGGATCGACGGTGCTCACGCCGTTGATCACGCGGGACACGGTCTTCAGCGAGACCCCGGCCAGCGCCGCCACGTCTCGCATGGTGGGCCTGCTGACGGGCCGCGGCGGATCAGTCTCCGTACTAGCCATCGTTGTCTCGCTTTCGTGCTGGCGTTACCGAGTCGTTGCATATGGGTTTCAGCCTGCTGCTTGACGTATTGTTCCACATCAAGTCATGCTGCCGTCGAGGCAACGTTGTCCCGAACGTGGGGAGGGGCACCGCCAGCCGGCAAGCGCAGTGTCGATCTGCCACCATCTCCAGAGAGGCGTTACACCATGGACAGCTCAACGAGGCGCACAGCGGCCGGGAGACCGCGCCGCCAGGGCGGCCGCGCCGCGGCCACGGCCGTGATCGCGCTGTGCGCCGCGGCCGCGCTCGCGGCCTGCAGCTCGTCAAGCTCATCGAGCGGCCCGGCGGCTGGCGGGTCTACCGCGTCCGCCGCGTCTTCCCCGTCTTCTTCCGGCTCCTCCGGCCAGCCGGTAGGCATCTCGCTCATCCTCAAGACCCTGTCCAACCCGTACTTCGTGACGATGGAGAAGGACGCGCAGGCCGCGGCCGCGAGGGACAACGTGCACCTGACCGTGGCCGCCGGCAGCTCGGACGGTGACACCCAGACCCAGATCACCGCGATCGACAACGCGATCGCGCGCGGCGACAAGGGAATCCTGATCACCACGAACGGCAACGCCGTGAACGCGGCCCTCAACCAGGCCAAGCAGGACGGCCTGTTCGTGATCGCGCTGGACACCGCGCCCACTCCCCCGAGCGTCGCGGACATCACCTACGCCACCGACAACACCGAGGCCGGCCGCCTCGACGGCGAGTACGCGGCGGCGGCCCTGGGCGGCAAGCCGGCCGTCATCGCGATGCTCGACCTGTTCAACAACCAGGTCGTCTCGGTCGACATCGACCGCGACCACGGCTTCCTCGAAGGCATGGGCATCAATCCCGGCAACCCCAACGAAAACGGGCAGGAGGCCAAGACCGGCACGTACAAGGGCGGCGGCAAGTACACGATCGCCTGCCACCAGCCCACCACCGGCGCGGTGGACGGCGGGCGCACCGCGATGGAGAACTGCCTGTCGGCGAACCCCAACATCAACGTGGTCTACGCGATCAACGAGCCGGCCGCCGAGGGCGCGTACGAGGCGATCAAGGCGGCGGGAAAGCAGAACCAGATCAAGCTCTTCGCCATCGACGGCAGCTGCGCCGGGCTGAAGCTCGTCGCCAGCGGCGAGTTCACCGCGGACGCCGTGCAGTACCCGGGCAAGATGGCCGCGCTGGGCGTCGACGCGATAGCGAAGCTGGCCCGCGGCGGCTCCAAGCCGAGCGTCACCGCCGGCAAGTCGTTCTACGACACCGGCACCGCCCTGGTCGCGCTGAAGTCCTACCCCGGCGTCACGGTCGAGTCGCCGGCCCAGGGCGCGTCGGCTTGCTGGGGCAGCTGACCCGCGCCGGCGCGAGTGTGCCGGCGGATGACCGTTGGCACACTCGCGCCGCAGCCGGACAATGTGAGCGTCGAAGGGGATTTCCGTGACCATCTCGACAGACGACAGCGCCGCGTCGGCGACGGTAGAGGAGTTCCTCAACCGGCCCCCCAGCGCCGCCCAGCGCGTTCACTCCGCGCTGCACCGCCAGCCCGCGCTGAGCCCGGCGATCGTCCTGGTCCTCGCCGCGGTGGCCTTCAGCATCCTCAGCAGCCGCTTCTACCAGCTCACGAACCTCTCCCTGCTGTTCCAGCAGGTCGCCGTCGTCGGCACGCTGGCGGCCGGCCAGACCCTCATCATCCTCACCGCGGGAATCGACCTGTCCATCGGCGCGGTGATGGTCCTGTCCAGCCTCGTGATGGCGAAGCTGGTCAACGACCAGAGCGTGCCCGGCGTGCCCGCGCTCTTGATCGGCGCGATGATCGCGGTTCTCGCGCAGGGCGCCAACGGGTTCCTCGTCACGAGGGTGAAGCTCCCGCCGTTCATCGTGACCCTGGGAATGCTGAGCATCTTCACCGCGATCTCGCTCATCTACGCCCAGGGGCAGACGGTGCTGCTGCAGCCGGGCGCGTTCCTGCTGTGGACCGGGGACACCGTGTCGATCGGCTCGCTGCACCTGACGTACGGCGTGCTGCTGATGCTCGGCCTGTACGCGGTGTTCGGTTACGCGCTGCGGTTCACCGCCTGGGGGCGGCACCTGTACGCCGTGGGCGACGACGCGGAGGCGGCACGGCTCGCGGGCATCTCCGTGAACCGGGTGCTGCTGAGCGCCTACGTGGTCGCCGGGCTGGCGGTCGCGGTGGCGGCCTGGATCCTCGTCGGCCGCGTCGGCGGCGGCGACCCCAACAGCGGGCTGAACGCCAACCTGGAGTCGATCACCGCGGTCGTCATCGGCGGGACGAGCCTCTTCGGGGGCCGCGGCACGGTGTTCGGATCGCTGATCGGCGCGCTGATCGTGCAGGTCTTCGACAACGGCCTGGCGCTGGCCGGGCTGGACCCGAACTACCAAGTCCTTGCCGTCGGCGTCCTGGTGATCGCCGCCGTGTCGGTCGACCAGTGGATCAGGAGCGTGAAAGCTTGAGTACCCCAGTGCTCGAGGCCCGGGGCCTCGTCAAGCTCTTCGGCCGGGTTGTCGGCCTCGACGCCGTGGACCTGACGCTGTACCCCGGGGAGATCCTCGCCGTGATCGGGGACAACGGCGCCGGCAAGTCCACGCTGATCAAGTGCCTGTCCGGAGCGCTGGTCCCGGACCGGGGAACCATCGTGATGAACGGAGCCGAGGTGCGGTTCAGGCGCCCCCAGGACGCGCGGGACGCCGGCATCGAGACCGTCTACCAGCAGCTCGCCGTCGCCCCGGCGCTCGACATCGCCAGCAACCTGTTCCTGGCCAGGGAGGTCCGCCGCAAGGGGTTCCTCGGCACGGTGCTGCGGATGCTCGACACGGGCGAGATGAAGCGGCAGTCGGCCGAGCAGATCAAGAGCCTCGGCATCAGCACCCTGCAAAACATCGGCCAGGCGGTGGAGACGCTGTCCGGCGGGCAGCGCCAGGCCGTGGCCGTCGCGCGCGCCGCCGCCTTCGGCAGCCAGGTCGTGATCCTGGACGAGCCGACCGCGGCGCTCGGCGTGCGGGAGACCGGCCAGGTGCTCAAGCTCATCCGTGACCTGCGCGCCAACGGCAAGGCCGTCATCCTCATCAGCCACGACATGCCCCACGTCTTCGAGCTCGCGGACCGGATCCACATCCAGCGCCTCGGCGCGCGCGCCGGCGTGATCACCCCGAAGACCCACACGATGGAAGACGCGGTGGCGATCATGACCGGCGCCAGGAGGATCGAGCCGGCCGGCGACCGCAGCGCCGGTCCCGCCGTGGCGCCCGGGAAGGAGCGGAGCTGACCCGCGCCGGGCCGGCCGGCCCGGTCCTGCGCCTGGAAGCCCGTGCCCCGGCCGCCGCCGGGCCCGCGCCACGGGCCGGAACGGCGCAAAACTTGTTCCGTTCAATATCTTGAATCGTTCGCGTTTATGGCGGTAGGGTGGCGTCGTGACCGGCCCACGGCCCCCGACTGCCGCCGAGGAACTGCGCGGTGCCGGCCTGCGCGTGACGGCCGTCCGCGCGGCGCTGCTCCAGACCGTCCGGGAGGGGGACCACCTCGGCGTCGACGAGGTTGCCTCCGGGGTGCGCGACCGCGTGGGCCACGTCTCCCTGCAAGCCGTGTACGACGCCCTGCGCGCGCTCACAGCCGCGGGGCTCATACGCCGCATCGAGCCGGCCGGCGGGCAGCCCCGGTTCGAGGGGCGCGTCGGGGATAACCACCACCACGTCGTGTGCCGGGTATGCGGTGTCGTCGCCGACGTCGACTGCGCGGTCGGCGAGGCGCCCTGCCTGACCGCGTCCGATGACCACGGCTTCGCGATCGACGAGGCCGAGGTCGTCTACTGGGGCCTGTGTCCCGAGTGTTCCACCGCTTCCAGCGCTCGCAGTTCCGAGCACCCGTGATCTGAGTAATCCGGAAGGATTCCCATGCCCGAGAACGAGAACCACGACCCGCTAGTCATCGAAGACGAGAAGCCGGAGGCCGCAGCGGCCGCGGGGGGCTGCCCGGCGGTGCACGGCCGGGTGCACCCCACCATGGGCGATGCCAACCGAGAGTGGTGGCCGCACAAGCTCAACCTGAAGATCCTCGCCAAGAACCCGCCCGCCGCCGACCCCTACCAGGGGGAGCTCGACTACGCCGCGGAGTTCAAGACCCTCGACCTGGCGGCCGTGAAGGCCGACATCGCGGCGGTGCTGACCGACTCCAAGCCGTGGTGGCCGGCGGACTTCGGCAGCTACGCGGGGCTCTTCATCCGGATGGCGTGGCACAGCGCGGGCACCTACCGGATCAGCGACGGGCGCGGCGGCGCCGGTTCCGGGCAGCAGCGGTTCGCCCCGCTGAACAGCTGGCCGGACAACGTCAGCCTGGACAAGGCCCGCCGCCTGCTGTGGCCGGTCAAGAAGAAGTACGGCAAGAAGCTCTCCTGGGCCGACCTGATCATCCTGGCCGGCAACGTAGCCATGGAGTCCTGCGGCTTCAAGACCTTCGGCTTCGGCGGCGGCCGCGTGGACGTCTACGAGCCGGACGCGGACGTGTACTGGGGCCCGGAGACCGAATGGCTCGACGACGAGCGCTACAGCGGCGACCGTGAACTCGCCGACCCGTTCGGCGCGGTGCAGATGGGCCTCATCTACGTCAACCCGGAGGGCCCGAACGGCAATCCCGACCCGGTCGCGGCGGGCCGGGACATCCGGGAGACGTTCCGCCGGATGGCGATGAACGACGAGGAGACGGTCGCCCTGATCGCCGGCGGTCACACCTTCGGCAAGACGCACGGCGCCGGCCCGGCGGACGCGGTCGGCCCCGACCCGGAGGCCGCCCCGATCGAGCAGCAGGGGCTGGGCTGGAAGTCGTCCTACGGCACCGGCGTCGGCAAGGACGCCATCACCAGCGGCCTGGAGGTCACCTGGACCTACCACCCGACCCGCTGGGACAACGAGTTCTTCCACATTCTGTTCGGCTATGAGTGGGAGCTGATGAAGTCTCCCGCGGGCGCCAACCAGTGGCGGCCCAAGAACGGCATGGGCGCCGACATGGTGCCGGAGGCGTTCGGCGACGGCAGGCGCGAGCCGCGGATGCTCACCACCGACCTCGCGCTGCGGTTCGACCCCATCTACGAGCCGATCTCCCGCCGCTTCAAGGACGACCCCGAGGCGTTCGCCGACGCGTTCGCCCGCGCCTGGTACAAGCTGACCCACCGCGACATGGGCCCGGCCGTCCGCCTGCTCGGACCCGAGGTCCCGTCCGAGGTGCTGATCTGGCAGGACCCGCTGCCCCCGGTGGACCACGAGCTGGTCGACGCCGCGGACATCGCGTCCCTCAAGCAGCAGGTCCTCGCCTCGGGCCTGTCGGTCTCGCAGCTCGTGTCCACCGCATGGGCATCGGCGTCGACGTTCCGCGGCAGCGACAAGCGCGGCGGCGCCAACGGCGCGCGGATCCGCTTCGAGCCGCAGAGCGGGTGGGAGGTCAACAACCCCGACCAGCTGGCGCTGGTGCTGCGCACCCTGGAGGAGATCCGGTCCTCCTTCAACGCGTCCGCGTCCGGCGGTAAGAAGATCTCGCTCGCCGACCTGATCGTCCTCGCCGGCGGCGCGGGCGTCGAGAAGGCCGCGGCGGACGCGGGGTTCACCATCGAGGTGCCCTTCACGCCGGGCCGCACCGACGCGCTGCTGGAGCAGACCGACGTGGAGTCGTTCGCCCACCTCGAGCCGAAGGCGGACGGGTTCCGCAACTACGTCGGCAAGGGGGCCCAGCTGCCCGCCGAGTACCTGCTGATCGACAAGGCGAACCTGCTCACCCTGAGCGCGCCGCAGATGACGGTCCTCGTCGGCGGCCTGCGGGTGCTGGGCGCGAACTGGGACGGCTCCAGCCTCGGCGTGTTCACCGACAGGCCGGGGCTGCTGACCAACGACTTCTTCGTCAACCTGCTTGACTACGACACGACGTGGACGCCGACGTCGCAGGACGCGACCACGTTCGAGGGGCGGACCGCCGACGGCGAGGTCAAGTGGACCGGCAGCCGGGTCGACCTGATCTTCGGGTCCAACTCCGAGCTGCGGGCGCTCGCGGAGGTCTACGCGGGCGACGACGCGAAGGAAAAGTTCGTCCGGGACTTCGTCGCGGCCTGGACCAAGGTGATGAACCTCGACCGGTTCGACCTCGCCCGGTCCTGACCGATCCTGGCCAACGCCGTCCAGGCCGGCCCGCGCGGGCCGGCCTGGACGGCACCTGACCCGCCGGACTCCAGCCGGACTCCAGCCGCAGATCCGGATGTACGAACGGCCGGCGCGGGCAGGCGCCGGCGGCGGCCCCGCGGGCGGCCCTCGTATCCGGCGGGCTTCCTCAGGGCTTGCGGGCCACTCCTCAGGGCTTGCGGGCCACGCCGCCGTAGACGCTCACCTCGGCCGGCGACGGGCGCGGCCCGGGGCTCTCCGGCCGCCATTCCGACACGAGCACGACGCCGGGCGGCACGAGGTCGAGGCCGGAGAAGGCGAGCCGGGCGAACTCGTCGGAGTCGCGGGCCCGGCCCGTCACCCCGGACGCCCGGTAGGCCGCCTGCCCGGCGGCGGGCCCGACCGGGTCGTGTTCCGTGGTGCCGTGCGAGGCGACCAGGTAGCTGCCGGACGGCAGGGCGCCCACCAGGGTGGCGACGATCTCCGCGGGCCTGGCCTCGTCCGGGATGAAGTGCAGGACCGCGACGAGCAGCAGCGCGACCGGCTGGCCGAAGTCAAGCACCTCGCGCACCACCGGCGAGGACAAGATCGCTTCCGGGTCCCGCAGGTCGGCCTGGATGTAGGCGGTGCGGCCCTCCGGGGAGCTGGTGAGCAGCGCCCGCGCGTGCGCCAGGACCAGCGGGTCGTTGTCGGCGTAGACGACCCGCGCCGCGGGCGCGACCGCCTGCGCGACCTCGTGCACGCTGTTGGTGGTGGGCAGGCCGGTGCCGATGTCGAGGAACTGCCGGATGCCGGCCTGTTCGGCCAGGAACCGGACGGCCCGGCCCATGAACGCCCGGTTCTCGCGCGCCGCGGTGCGTGCCGACGGCATGCTGGCCAGCACCTTCTCGGCAAGCTCCCGGTCGGCCGCGAAATGGTTCTTGCCGCCCAGGTAATAGTCGTACATCCGGGCCGTGTGCGGCCGGCTGACATCGATCTGCGGCACCGGAGCCTCGGTTGCCGGGAAACCCTCCATGCTGATGTCCTCCAGCGCTGGCGCCGCCGTGCATTCTCATACATAGTCTACGGACCCGGGCGATTCGCCCGGCGCCGGCGCCCGGCCGCCTCAGCCGGGCCGTGACGTGAAGCCGTGACGTGGAACCGCCGTCCGTTCGGGGACGTTAAAAAGCCGCCGAACGGACGGCGGGAGGCGCGCCGGTCAGGAGCTCCGCAGGTGCTGGCCGAGGAGCGCGAGGTCGGCGGCGCCGAGGCGGTCGGCGGCCGTGCTGAGCTGATGCCAGTGCGGGTAGATCAGGCTGGGCGCGCTGACCTTGTCCAGTGCCTCGCGCTCGTCGGCGCCCAGCGAGAGCGAGGCCGCGCCCAGGTTGTCGCGCAGCTGCTCGTCGGTGCGCGCCCCGATGATCAGCGAGGTCACCGCGGGCCTGCCGAGCAGCCAGGCGAGCGCGACCTGGGCCGGGGAGGCCCCGTGCGCGCCCGCCACGTCGGCGAGCACCTCGATCGTGTCGTACAGCTTCTCCTGGTCCCGGACCGGCGGCTCGTGCCACTGGCCGGAAAGCTGCCTGGTCTGCTCCGACGGCGACGCGCCGCGCCGGTACTTCCCCGACAGCAGGCCGCCGGCCAGCGGCGACCAGACGAGGATGCCGAGCCCCTGGTCGACCGACAGCGGGACGAGCTCGTACTCGGCGTCCCGCGATTCCAGCGAGTAGTAGATCTGCTGGGCCGCGAACCGCTCGAAGCCGTGGGCGTCGGCGAGCGCGAGCGCCTTCATCAGCTGCCAGCCCGCGTAGTTCGACGCCGCCAGGTAACGCACCTTCCCCGCGGTCACCAGCGAGTCCAGCGCGGACAGGGTCTCCTCAAGCCGGGTCTGCCCGTCCCACTCGTGCACGTGGTAGATGTCGATGTGATCGGTGCCGAGCCGGCGCAGGCTCGCCTCGCAGCCGGCGATGATGTGCTGGCGGGAAAGACCGGCGTCGTTCGGCCCGCGGCCCATGGGCATCCGCACCTTGGTGGACAGCAGCAGCGCGTCCCGGCGCCCCTTGATCACCTCTCCGGTGATCTCCTCCGCGAGCCCGCCCGAGTACACGTCCGCCGTGTCGATCAGGTTGACCCCCGCGTCCAGGCACATGTCGACCTGACGGCGCGCGCCGTCGACGTCGGTCGCGCCCACGGCGCGGAACCCGCCGCGCCCGCCGAACGTCATCGTGCCGAGCGTCAGCACCGATACCCGCAGACCGCTGCGGCCAAGCTGCCGGTACTCCATTGTCAACCGCCTTTCGCCGTGTCATCTGGAACAACATATTCCGAACGGGCGGTGGCGCCTCCGGCCGGCCCCGTGCCTCCGCCGGCCCCGTGCCTCCGGCCGGGGCGCGGCGGCACTCGGGCGGGGCGCGGCGGCACTCGGGCGGGGCGGGTGATTCGTGATAGCTATTGAGGCATGGCGGTGGTGAAGAACCCGTTGTTCGCGCGCTATTTTGACTGGTGCGGCGCGCGTAACGAAAAGCGCGGCAACCGCGGGCTCAGGCGTGAGCTGCTCGCCGGGCTATCCGGCCGGGTGATGGAGGTCGGCGCGGGCAACGGCCTGAACTTCCCGCACTATCCCGCCTCGGTGCGCGAAGTCGTGGCCGTCGAGCCCGAGCCGTACCTGCGCGGCCGCGCCGTGCGGGCGGCCGCGGCCGCGCCGGTGCCGATCCGGGTGACCGACGGCACGGCTGCGGAGCTTCCCGCGGCTGACGGTGAATTCGACGCGGTCGTCATCTCCGGCCTGCTGTGCTCAGTGCCCGACGTGCCCGCGGCGCTCGCCGAGTTCCGCCGTGTCCTGCGGCCAGGCGGCCAGCTGCGCTTTTATGAGCACGTGCGCAGCCGGGACCCCTTGTTCGCCCGGTTGCAGCAAGCCGCCGACCTGCTCTGGCCGCGCCTGATGGGCGGATGCCACGTACGGCGCCAGACCCGGGCGGCGATCGGCCAGGTCTTCACCATCGAAGCGTGCCGCGGGTTCCGGTTCCCGCCGTCCGCCGTCCTGTCCCCGGCCGCCCCGCGGGTCCCCGGCCGCCCCGCGGGTCCCCGGCGTCGCCCGGTCCACCGGCCATGCCGGTTGAGCAGCACGAAAGCCGGGATGTCCGGCCCGGCGGCCGCGGCGCGGCGCCAGCGCGGCATCCGTTCCCCCGGGGGTCACATGTTCATGCAATCCGAACATGCCGGGTTATGCCGAGAGCATGGCGAGCCGGACCGCGACAGAGCTGACCGCGACAGAGCTGACCCACCCCGGCCGCCCCGGCCTGCGGTTCACCGCCGTGCTCGCGGCCCTCGGCGACCCGGCCCGGCTGGCCATCGCCGCCCGGCTCGCCGACGCCGGCCCCGGCGGCGAGCTGGCATGCACGACGTTCGCGCTGCCGGTCAGCAAGTCACCCAAAGCGGTCACGTCAAGGTCCTGCGGGAAGCCGGCGTGATCCGCCAGCGCGACGAGGGAACCAGGCGGCTCAACCGGCTGCGCCGCGACGATCTCGGCGCTCGCTTCCCCGGCCTGCTCGACCTCGCTATCGCCCACGGGCGTACCGTGCTCACCGGCTGGCCGCCGGGGCACATCGGCGCAGGCCGGGGGCGACGGCTTGGGGCCTGCCGGCGGGGAGGCGATGCTCCTAGACTCGTCGCATGGCCAGGTACTTCGACATTCATCCGGCCAACCCGCAGCGGCGCGCGATCGCCCAGGTCGCCGATATCGTGCGCGAGGGCGGCGTGATCGCCTACCCGACGGACTCCTGCTACGCGCTCGGGTGCCAGCTCGGCAACAAGGACGGCATCACGCGGATCA
>DATGLH010000146.1:0-26640 GCA_035294225.1 Trebonia sp. | reverse complement strand
GCGCGTGCAGATGACCTGCGCGGAGACGGCGGCGACCGGGTCCCTGAGGGTCAGGAAGACCGTGCTGCCGCGCTTCTTGCACTCGGCGATCTGCCCCTCGACCCAGACCCGGCCGAGCCTGCCGATCCAGCCGCCGACGAGTTGCAGCACCGTCCGCACCGGAACCGGCGACTCGGCTGACGTCTCTAGGGCCATGTCACCATCCCACCACGTGCGGGCGCCGTTGCCGCCCATGTTCGCATGCCGAATGCGCAATCGGCTCGCCCGGCGGCTTGCGCTGCCCCGGGCGGTTTCGTTATCGAGGTGCCGCGTTAGCCCTCGGCGGGGTTAGCTCTCGGCGAGCTTGACGAGGCGGCGCTCGAACATCGAGATCACGTCCGCGCGGGCCGCGTGGCCCTTTTCGTACTCGATGAGCTGGCTCAACTGGTCCGCCGAAAGGCTACGGAGCCTGGCGCGCAGCGACGCGATCGACAGGTCGTCGTAGTTCGGCACGGGCAGTTCCGCCGCCGGGGCCGCCTCCGCGGCCGGGGCCGGGGCCGGGGCCGCCTCCGCTTCCGTGGCTGAGGCCGCCTCCGCCTCCGCTCCCGTGGCCGCGTCCGCGGCCGGGGCCGGGGCCGCCTCCGCTTCCGTGGCCGCGTCCGCGGACAGCAGCTTGACATGGCCGCCGCCAGGCACCGCCGCCTCAGGCTCGGCCTCGGGTGCTACCGTCTCCGGCGCGACGGTCTCCGGCGCGACGGTCTCGGGGGTTGCGGTCTCCGGCGCGACGGTCTCGGGGGTTACGGTCTCCGGTGCCACGGTCTCCGGTGCCACGGTCTCCGGCGTCACGGGTTCGGCGTCGGCGGCCGGCGCGGCCGGGGCGGGCTTGTTGCGGAGCTTGTCGGTGACGGACAGCAGTCGGCCGATACCCGCGAACACCGCCCGCAGCGCATGCGCCGGGGCTTCCTTCACACGGTCGTTAGCCTGCGGGACTCCCATATCACACTCTCCTCGGGGGACGGGTATCACCAGTGTGCCGCACCACTGGCCTCGTCCGTTGTGTGTTGATTAAGGCGGTATCTTCGTGCCTTCGGCTACGGGCCCGCAACCGGTGCGACTGGGTACATGGTGTTATTCACAGCCGCCGATGCCGAGCGGCTGGCTGGCCGGCCTGGTCTCTCACCTACGATGGGAGTCATGTCTGAGACCCACCGCCGGGTCCTGCTGGCGAAGCCACGAGGCTACTGCGCAGGGGTCGACCGTGCCGTGCAAGCAGTGGAGATCGCGCTTGGCCGGTTCGGCGCGCCGGTATACGTGCGCAAGCAGATCGTACACAACACGCATGTGGTCAACGAGCTCGAAAAACGCGGTGCCGTCTTCGTAGAGGACATCGACGAGGTGCCCGAAGGCGGCGTCGTCGTCTTCTCCGCGCACGGCATCGCACCCGAAGTGCGGAAGGCGGCCCAGCAGCGCGGCCTGCGGGCCATCGACGCCACCTGCCCGCTCGTCACCAAGGTGCACAACGAGGCCAGGCGCTTCGCGGCCAGCGGCTATGACATCCTGCTGATCGGCCACGAGGGTCACGAGGAGGTCGTCGGCACTACCGGCGAGGCGCCGGACCGGGTGCGGCTGGTCGACGGCCCGGAGGGCGCTGCCAGGGTCGGCGTGCGTGACCCGGCCAAGGTGGTGTGGCTCTCCCAGACGACGCTGTCGGTCGACGAGACCGTGCAGACGGTCGCCGCGTTGCGCGAGCGCTTCCCGCGGCTCATCGACCCGCCGAGCGACGACATCTGCTACGCCACGCAGAACCGGCAGGCCGCCGTCAAGGTCATCGCGCGGCAAGCGGACGTGGTGATCGTCGTGGGATCGCCGAACTCGTCCAACTCGGTCCGCCTCGTCGAGGTGGCCAGGGACGCCGGCGCGGGTGCGGCCTACCTGGTGGACGACGCCGGCGAGATCGACGACAGATGGCTGGACGCCGCCGCCACCGTCGGGGTCACCAGCGGGGCCTCGGTTCCCGAGGAACTGGTCACCGGCGTGCTCGGAAAGCTCGCCGCGCT
Source organism: Trebonia sp. (assembly GCA_035294225.1). Lineage (GTDB taxonomy): Bacteria > Actinomycetota > Actinomycetes > Streptosporangiales > Streptosporangiaceae > Trebonia. The sequence continues at coordinate 24,604 of DATGLH010000146.1, read as the reverse complement.
CGGCTTCGCAGACGTCGAGGAGGTCGAGGCGGTCAAGGAGCGCATGTCGTTCCAGCTCCCGCGGGAGCTTCGGAAATAACGAGCCGGGGGGGAAAGGCTCGGCGGCCATGAGCTCAGGGGCGGAAAGCGGCCGCGCTGTTTCCGTCACGGCGCCCGGCGCGGGCAGCTCCCCGTCCACGATGCCTAGCTCAGCGAGCCGCCGGGCGCTTACCAGCACACGGCTTTCCAGCGACCCGACCGCCTGGTTGTAGGCGCCCACCGCGGCGGTCAGCGACTTGCCGACCCGTTCCAGGTGCCGGCCCATGCTGGACAGCCGCTCGTGCAGCTCCCGGCCGAGGTCGAACACCGCCCGTGCGTTCTCCGACAGTGCCTGCTGCTGCCAGGCGTACTGAGCGGTCCGGAGCATCGACACCAAAGTCGTCGGCGTGGCAATGTGCACCCGCCGGGCCAGGGCGTGTTCCAGCAGGCCCGGGTCGCGCTCCAGGGCCGGCGCGAGGAACGCCTCGCCGGGGATGAACAAGATCACGAACTCCGGCGTCTCCGGCAGCGCGGACCAGTACGCCTTGGCGCCCAGCTGGTCGACGTGGGCGCGCAGGTGCCGCGCGTGCGCGTCGAGCCGGGCTTCCCGCTCCGCGTCATCCGCCGCTGACGCGGCCTCCAGGTAGGCCGCGAGCGACACCTTGGAGTCCACCACCACGTTCTTGCCGCCGGCCAGCCGCACCACCATGTCCGGGCGCAGGCCGCCGTCGATGACCACCTGCTCGTCGAAGTCGCAGTACGCCGCCATCCCGGCCAGCTCGACCACCCGGCGCAGCTGCATCTCGCCCCACCGTCCGCGGGCTTCCGGCCGCCGCAGCGCGGTGACCAGCGCCTGGGTCTGCTCGCGGAGCTGCTCGGCGCCGCGGCGGGCGAACTCGACCTGCTGGGCGAGCTCGGCGTGCGAGCGGGTGCGGGCCATATCGGACTCGCGAAGCTGCTGCTCGACGCGGGCCAGCGTCTCGCGCACCGGCCCTACCAGGGCCTCGACGTCGAAGCGCTGCGCGAGCTGGCCGTCGGCGAGCGCGCTTTTCTCGCGCGCGATGGTCTCGACAAGCGCCGCCTTGTCTTCCGCCGCGCGGGCGCGTTCGGCCGCGGTCGCGGCGGCGGTGGCGAAGCGGCTGCGCGCCAGCAGGTAGCCGATCACCGTGCCGATCGCGATCCCGGCAAGCAAGGCGAACAGGGTCATGTTCCAGTATCGGCACGCCCGCGCCCGCCCCGCCCGGCGACACGCGAGAGCCGCAGACCCCGCCCGCCTCATCTGCGCCACTTCGCACACACTGCGACCATTCTGGCGCCCGATATGTCCGGAATGCCGGTGCAAAAAGTGTGCGAGGCCGTTTTGGGGCAGCCGTAAGCCGCGGCGTACGGGCCGAAGGCGGCGACGGGGGCGGGTGCCGCCCTTGTCCACCGTCCGGTTGACACGGCCGTGGCCGGATGGGCGACGCGCCGCCCGCGGGCCTCCTCGGATGCTGAAGGCATGAACGCGACTGACCGGGCGGTCCGGGTGCGGGGGCTGCGCAAGCGCTACGGCGGCGACGCGGCGGTCCGCGGGATCGACCTTGAGATCGCGCAGGGTGAGGTGTTCGCCCTGCTCGGCCCGAACGGCGCCGGCAAGACCACGACGGTGGAGATCCTGGAGGGCTACCGGGACCGGGACGGCGGCGAGGTCAGCGTGCTCGGCGTGGACCCGCGGCGGGCCAGCCGGGCCTGGCGGGCCCGGATCGGCATCGTGCTCCAGCTCGCGGCCGACGCGCCGGAACTGACCGTCGCCGAGATGGCCGAGCACTTCGCCGGGTTCTACCCGAGCCCGCGGCGGCCCGCCGAGGTGATCCACCTGGTCGGGCTGACCGATAGGGCCCGCTCGCGGATCCACACGCTGTCCGGCGGCCAGTTGCGGCGGCTTGACGTCGCGCTCGGCCTTATCGGCGGACCCGAGCTGCTGTTCTTGGACGAGCCGACGACCGGGTTCGACCCGGCGGCCCGGCGCGCGTTCTGGGAGGTGATCCGCGCGCTCTCCGGCGGCGGGGTCACCGTCCTGCTCACCACCCACTACCTGGACGAGGCAGCGGCGCTGGCGGACCGGGTCGCGGTCATCCGCGACGGCGTGATCGTCGCCGAGGGGCCGCCCGGTGCACTCCCCGGCCACCGAGCCGGCGAGGCGGTCGTGAGCTGGCAGGACCGCGGCGGCACCCGGCGGGAGCGGACAGCCGAGCCGACCCGCCTGATCACCGGACTAGCCGCCCGGTACGGCGGCGAGGTCCCGGGGCTGACCGTGACCCGCCCTTCCCTGGAAGACATCTACCTGGACCTGATCGGAGGCCGGCAGTGACCGCCGCCACGAGCGCCGCGAACACGAACGCGGGGACAGCGAGCGCGATGCGCGGGTCGCAGCCGCCGTTGCCGGGCGCGTGGCGGGTCGGGCTGTCCCGGGGACAGGTCGAGCTGAAGTCGTTCTTCCGCGAGCGTCAGTCGGTGGCGTTCAACTTCGCGATGCCAGCGGTCATGCTCGTGCTGCTCGGCACGATCTTCCGCGGGCAGCACACCGGTCAGGGGGTGACCATCGGCGACTTGTACGTGGCGGGGCTGATCGGCGGCGGCGTGATGGCGACCAGCTATCAGAACCTGGGCGTGTCGATCGCGTTCGAGCGTGAGCGGTTCACGCTGAAGCGGCTGCGCGGCACGCCCATGCCCGCCTCGGCGTACTTCGCGGGAAAGATCATCCAGGTCTTCACCGCCGCCACGGCCGAGGTCGCGGTGCTGCTGGCGGTCGGCGTGGCAATGTATCACCTGCGGCTGCCCGCGTCCCCGGCGGCCTGGTGGACGTTCGCCTGGGTGTTCGTCCTCGGCGTGGCCGCGTGCTCGCTGCTGGGCATCGCCGCCAGCAGCCTGCCGCGCTCGGCTGCGCGCAACGGGGTGGCCGTGGTCACCCTGCCGTTCATCGTCTTGCAGTTCATCTCCGGCGTCTACGTCCCGTTCACCCTGGTGCCGCCATGGCTGCGGGACGTCGCGTCGGTGTTCCCGCTGGAGTGGATGTGCCGCGGGATGCGCTCGGTGTTCGTCCCGCAGGCGGTCTCGCTGGAGCCGTCGCACTCCTGGCAGCATGGCCAGACCGCGCTGGTGCTCACGGCCTGGATCGTCGCAGGATTGGTGTTGTGCCTGAAAACGTTCCGCTGGCAGGAGCGCACTGCCAGATGACGCTGTCCGCCGGGTCGTACGCTCCCGGGCCCCCGCCGGACCGGCGGCACGCCTGGGAAACCGGCACGCTGCGGTGGGAGGCCTTCTACCTGTTCGTCTTCGCAGCGGTCTTGGCCATCGTGCTGGTCGGCACGCCGGGATCGACGGCCGTGGCGGCCATCGCGATGGCCGCCGCCATCCCCTGGTACCTGCTCGCGGGCCGGCCGCTGTGGACCCGCGGCGGAGCGGGCCCGGTACGGGCGGCGGTCTACGTCGCCGGCATGTTCGCGGCGTTCGGCGTCGCGCAGAGCCAGAATCCCGAGGTCTGGTTCCTCGCGTTCGCCATATCACCGCAGTTCTACATGTTCCTCAGCCCCCGGCTGGCCATGGAGCTCGGCATCGGGCTGAACTTCCTCGCCGCGGCCCTGCTCGTGTACCGGTACCCGTCGGGGACCACGGCGGCCACGGCGTTCGGGATCGCCGCGGCCGGCGGCGGCTTCTCGATCTTCTACGGGGCCTGGGTGTCACGGATCATCAGGCAGAGCGCGGAGCGCGCCGAGATCATCGACCAGCTTGAGGCCACCAGGGCCGAGCTCGCGGACGCGCAGCACGAGGCCGGGCGGCTGGCCGAGCGGCAGCGGTTGGCCGCCGAGATCCACGACACGCTGGCGCAGGGATTCACCAGCATCCTCATGCTGATCCAGGCGGCACAGGCCGACCTGGACGGCTCGCATCCGCGGGCGGCCCGGCAGCTGGATCTCGCGGCGCTGACCGCCAGGGAGAACCTGGCCGAGGCGCGGACGCTGGTGGCCGGCCTGGCACCCGCGCAGCTCGACGGCAGCACGCTGCCGGACGCGCTGCGCAGGCTGGCGCGGGCGCCGGGCGCGGACGTTGGCTCTGCTGGCTCCCGGGGGCCGCATCCCGCGGCCCCGGTGCGTTTCGACATGTCCGGCAGCCCGCGGCCGCTGCCGATGGCCACCGAGGTGGTGCTGCTGCGGGTCTGCCAGGAGGCGCTGGCCAACGTGCGCAGGCACGCCTGCGCACGGTCGGCCAGCGTGCGGCTCGGCTACGGTCAGGATGTCGTCTGCCTGGAGGTCCGCGACGACGGTGCCGGCTTCGACCCGGCCCGGGCCGGCGGCGGCTACGGCCTGCGCGGCATGCGGACCCGGGTCGCCGAGGCGGGCGGCACGCTGACGGTGCACAGCTCGCCAGGGGCCGGCACCCAGGTCAGAGCGACGGTGCCGGCGTGACCGTGCCCCCCCGGCCAACCGGCCCCGACCGGCCCCCCGGCATCCGCGTCCTGCTGGCCGACGACCACCCGGTCGTCCGCGAGGGGCTGCGCGGCATGCTGGCCGCCGAGCCGGACATTGAGGTGGTCGGCGAGGCGGCATCCGGTCCCGAGGCGGTGGCGCTCGCCGGACGGCTGCGGCCGGACGTGATCTTGATGGACCTGCGCATGCCCGGCGGCGACGGGGTGGAGGCCATCCGGCGCCTGCCGGGGACCACGGTCGTGGTGCTCACCACCTATGACTCCGACGCGGACATCCTGCGGGCGGTGGAGGCCGGCGCGGCCGGCTACCTGCTGAAGGACACGCCGCGGACGGTGCTCGCCGACCGGGTGCGGGCCGCGGCCAGGGGCGAGACCGTGCTCGCGCCCGCGGTGGCCGGGCGCCTGCTCGGCCGCATGCGCGCCGGGCCCGCGCCCCGGGCCGAGCAGCTTTCCGCCCGGGAGACCGAGGTCCTCGCGCTGGTTGCGCGCGGGCTGACGAACGCGGATATCGCGCGGAGGCTCTACCTCAGCGAGGCCACGGTCAAGACGCACCTGCTGCGCGCCTGCGGCAAGCTCGGCGTCTCCGGCCGCACCGCCGCGGTGACCAAGGCGATCGAGACCGGCGCGCTTCCCGCCCCCGGGCAGCCCGGCTAGCCCGCCGCCACCGACGCCGCCGCACCGCGGGCGGCGGCTATGGTGATCACGGCGGCCATCGTCCCCGCCCCGCCCTCACCCGCGCCGAAAGGGACCGCGATCATGAGCACCGAACGCACCGTGGCGACCCTGCTCGCCGAGTACCTGCGCCAGGCGGGAGTGCGGCACGTGTTCGGGTACCCGGGGGAGTCGGTGGTCGACTTCATGGAGGCGGCCCGCGACGACGGTCCCGCGATCGTCGCGGCGGTGCGCGAGGCCAGCGCGGCGTTCATGGCCGAGGGCGCGGCCATGCGCACCGGGCGGCCCGGCGTCTGCCTGTCCACGCTCGGCCCCGGCTCGACCGCGCTGCTGAACGGCGTCGCGAGCGCCACGCTCGACCGCGTGCCGCTGCTGGCGATCTCCGGTCAGGTGGACAGCTCCCGCGAGCAGTACTGGACGCACCAGGCCGTCGATCACGGCCGGCTGTTCGCGCCGGTCACCAAGCTCGCCGCGCGCCTGGAGCCGGCGTCCGCCGACACCGTGATCCGCAGGGCGCTCCGTACCGCCACCGCCGAACGGCCCGGGGCTGTGCACGTGACAGTCACCACGGATTCGTTCGGGATGATGACGGCGGGCAGCGGGGACGGCGGGAAAGTTCCGCCGCTGGCCCCGGCCGCGGCGACCCTCGACCTGTACGGCGAGGAGCCGCTGCGCCCGCTGCGCGCGGCGCGGCGGCCGGTGCTGCTGGCCGGCGCCGGGGCGGTGCGCTGCTCCGCGACCGCGGCGCTGGCCGCCCTCGCGGAGCAGGCCGGGATGCCGGTCGTCGTCGGGGCCATGGCCAAGGGCGTGCTCAGCGAGGACCACCCGTACTTCGCGGGCGTGCTCGACATGGCGGGGCACCGGGTGATCTGGGACCTGCTGGCCGGCGCCGACCTGATCGTCACCGCCGGGTTCGACGCGGTGGAGCTGATCACGCCGTGGCGGATCACCACCCCGGTGCTGCACGTGGACACCACGCCGAACACCGACCAGGTGTACCCGGCCGCGACCGAGATCGTCGGGAACGTGGCGGCCGCGCTGTCGTGGCTCGCGGCGAACTGCGCCGGCGCGCCCCGGTGGTCGCCGGGCGAGGTGGCCGCGCACCGGGCGGCCCTGCGCGCCGCGTGGCAGGCCGGGTACGCGCCGGGCAGGCTGAATCCGTCCGAGGTGGTGACGACGGTGCGTTCGGCCGCGCCGGAGGGGACGGTCGTGACCGCGGACGTCGGCTCGCACAAGATCATGACCGGCCAGGCGTGGACGTCGCTGGCGCCCCGCGAGACCCTGATCACCAACGGGCTGTCGGCGATGGGGTTCGGGCTGCCCGCGGCGATCGCCGCCGCCCTGTCGTCGCCCGGCGCGCCTGTCGTGTCGCTGACCGGGGACGGCGGGTTCGCGATGACCGCGACCGAACTGTCCGTGGCCGCCCGGTACGGGCTGCCGCTCGTGGTCGTCGTCTTCGCCGACGGGAGCCTTAACCGCATCGAACTGCACCAGCGGCAACTCGGGTACCCGCTGACCGCGACGGGCGTGGACCCGACCGACATTCCGGCGCTCGCCGAGTCGCTGGGCTGCGACGGCGTACGGGCGGGGACCGTGGCGGGGCTGGAGAAGGCGCTCTCGTCGGCGTTCTCCGGACGGTCTTGCCCGCTGGTCATCGAGGCGCGGATCGACACCTCGCAGTACGCGGCGCAGTTCTGAGGGGCCACTAGACTCGCACGACGTGAGCCTGTCCATCGGAATCGTCGGCCTGCCCAACGTCGGCAAGTCCACCCTGTTCAACGCGCTGACCCGGGCCGGGGCGCTTGCCGCGAACTACCCGTTCGCCACGATCGAGCCGAACGTTGGCGTCGTCGGCGTTCCGGACGCACGGCTCGCCGCCCTGGCGAGGCTCTATGACAGCGCCCGCATCGTGCCCGCCTCGGTGCGGTTCACCGACATCGCCGGCCTCGTCCGCGGCGCCTCGCAGGGCCAGGGCCTCGGCAACCAGTTCCTCGGCCACATCCGGGAGACCGATGCGATCTGCCAGGTCGTCCGCGTCTTCGCCGACCCCGACGTCGCCCGGGTCGAGGGCAGCGCCGATCCGGAAGGCGACATCGAGACGGTCGTCACCGAGCTGATCCTCGCGGACTTGCAGACCCTGGAAAAGGCACTGCCGCGCCTGGCCAAGGAAGCGAAGTTCAATAAGGATCCCGAACGGGCTGAGGTGGCTGCCGCGGCGGCCGCGGCTGTGGAGGTTTTGAACGGCGGCACGACGCTGTCCGCCGGCGCGGCGGCCGCCGGCATCTCGCTGCCCGCGCTGCGGGAACTGCACCTGCTGACGGCGAAGCCGTTCCTGTACGCGTTCAACATGGACGTGGCGGACCTGGCCGACGAGGGGCTGCGCAAGCAGCTCGCCGGCCTTGTCGCGCCCGCGGAGGCCATCTTCCTGGACGCGAAGACCGAGGCCGACCTGACCGAGCTGCCAGAAGACGAGGCGGCCGAGCTGCTGGCCGAGGCCGGGATGGGGGAGCCGGGGCTGGCGCAGCTGGCGTCGGCGGGGTTCCGCGCGCTGGGGCTCCAGACCTTCCTGACCGCCGGCCCGAAGGAGGCCCGCGCCTGGGAGATCCCGATCGGCGCGACCGCCCCGGAGGCGGCCGGCGTGATCCACAGCGACTTCCAGCGCGGCTTCATCCGCGCGGAGATCGTGTCCTTCGACGACCTGATGGCGGCCGGCTCGATGGCCGCGGCCCGGGCCGCGGGCAAGGTCCGCATCGAGGGCAAGGACTACGTCATGCGGGACGGCGACGTGGTGGAGTTCCGCCACAGCTAACCGTCTTGTCCGGTTGCCCTGTGCGTGCTTGGCTGGACTGGTTCCCGATCGGACGGGGAGGGACCACATGCCGAGGTTCCCTATCGTGATGCACACTGCGCTGGACGCCACGGATTGCCGGGAACTTGCCGAGTTCTACCGCGCATTCCTGGGACTGCGCTATCGGCCCGGCGATGAGCCGCCTGACGATGGGACAGCCGACGACGCTGACTGGCTCGTGCTGGTCGACGAATCCGGCCAGCGAGTCCTTGCGTTCAACCAGGTCGCATCGCTCGCCAGGTCAACGTGGCCGACCGACGAGGTACCCAAGCAGATGCACCTCGACTTCCGTGTGTCTAGCGCCGCGGAGCTGGAGGAGCAGCGCCGGCGAGCAGAGGAGCTGGGGGCGGTCTTGCTCTACGACCGTTCAGACGACGAGAGCGAGCCGTTGTACGTGCTTGCCGATCCCGCTGGTCATCCGTTCTGCGTCTTGGTGTCCGCCGGGTAGCTGAAGCGGTTCGCGGCGGGGTTCCGCTTCGCCGGCTGAGTTCGGCCTGGGCCGGGGAGCCCGCGCGCCGGCTGAGTTCGGCCTGGGCCGGGAGCCCGCGCGCGGCGCCGGGCGATCGGCGAGGTTGCTGGATGGGCCGCGGGCCGGGTTGCGGCTGTCCGCAGCCGCGGGCATGCGTTTCCCCGCGCCGGCGCGTCCTCTTTGAACGGATTGCCGGAATCTTAGGTTGAAGCTTTGGGGTCGTTCGCATGATCCTGTAAGATTTCTAGTCCTATAATCAATTTTTCCTTCATTGTGAAGGTTTTTTCGATAAGATGTCGGCGGACTGCGACGTTCATCGCATGGACATATCGGATAAAAGTAGTAAATCGGGCATGAGGCCGGACGGGACCCGGCTGACGCGGCACACCTGGGTCAGACGCGGCACGCTCGGGTCAGAAGCCGATGAGGCTCTGTTGAATTTCTCTCCGTGCGGAAGGGGCTCGTCTTTCAGCGTGCCGGGACTCGGCGCGACTGCTGGCGCTGAGCGGATACGTATGTGCCCTCCCGAACAGAAGTGGTCATCGTGACGAATGAGATATGAGAAACGCGATGTCCCGGCGTGCCGTCGCCGTTGAGGTAAGCCCCGCACTGCGGAGTTCCCCGGCGGCGAGATCGCTGGCGCGCTGGCCGCGGCATCGAATCTCGGTTACGGAGTGTGCGGGGAGTGCGGAACGGCAGGGAGAACTGTAAGTCGATTACCGGGAACTATGGAAGTTTGTCGATCACGGGCCGAACCGGTCCGCTGCCAGTTGCGTATCCGTGTGTGACGAGTTACTTTCGGCAAGCGGGTCCTCGGCGTGGCGGACCGTGTGTGTGTTTCATGTGACTGGAAGTAACTCCAGTATAGATTGGTGCGTTTCGTTGGGCTCTAATGCTGCGCGGGCGGCCGGTTTTTGCCGCACAATGGACCACGAGACCGGCAGGGAGCACGCCCGTACCCGGCTGACCGGGCACGGGAGCGGGCGGAGGAGTGGTGGTGCGGAGGTCTAGCGTCGCTGGCATTGATCGCGGTACGGAGTCGGGCGCGTACGGTTATACGCCGTCGGGCATGACCGACCGTAGCACTCCGGCCGCCAAACCGCCGTGGAGCGGCGGGGGCGGACGCTGGATGGTCTGGCCGATGCGCGTCATCCTCTGGGCGGCCATCCTCATTATCGGCTATCGCGGCGTGATGGCGATCGTGCTTAATGAGACGCCCGCCAGCACGAACGCCACCGGCCCCGCCCCGGCTTCCGCGGCGACGGCGTTTCCGGTGACTCTCGGCGAAGCCTACGCACTCGAATTCGGTCAGGTGTACCTGAACTTCAGCCCGGCGCAGGCGGCGCAGCGCGCCCGCCAGCTTGCTACTTTTATCCCTGCCAATATAAGCGCCGTGCAGCCCCAATTCGGCTGGACCGGCGCCGGGACCATGCGCCTTCAGTCCGAGCAGGTCGCCGGGATCGACGTGCGCAGCGCGCATGCCGCCGTGGTCACCTTGCTGGTCACTGTGAACGGGCACCTGATGGAACTCGGCGTGCCGCTTTATGCGTCTGGCGGCGGGATAGTAGTATCAGGCGAGCCGGCCTCGCTGCCCGCGCCGTCGGCCGCATCGCCGCCGAACCCGCGGGAGGCCAGCTCCGACCCAGTTGCGCAGAGCGCGCTAGCGAGTCAACTGCCGGCATTCTTCCAGGCGTACGCGAGTGGCGACCAGGCGACGCTGAATCGTTTCCTCGCACCGGGGACTTCGCTTAACGGACTCGACGGCGCAGTCGTTTTCGGTTCGATCGCGAACATCGCCGTTCCGCGCGGTGGCGCGACACGCGACATCACGGTGACTGTTAACTGGATGCTTCCGGGCCAGGTCAGTCAGGGTGTGGCGCAGCTTGCCCAAACTTACGACATGTCGGTTGTCGACCAGGCAAGCGGAAGATGGTATGTAAAGGAGATCCGTGCATCTACGCAGCCGATGGGAACCCAATGACCTGGCTCGCGTCATCGCTGGCCGTGCCGCACGGCCAGCGTGCGACCGCGGGTGCCCGCGGGCCGCTACTGGACCCCAGGCGTGCCCGACAGCTCACTGATGTCCACGGAAGGGAAGGATAATGTCTCTTCAGAACATCGCCGCCGCGGCCCCCCAGGCGGCGATCAGCACCCAAGGTCTCGTCACATATCTGCAGAGCCTTTTCGGGCCGCTATTCCTGGGAATAGTCGGCATCGTGGCGCTGTTTTTCCTCTTTACTCGGGAGATCACTCGCTTCGTGCAGTTCATCGTGCTCGCCGTCGCGATCGCCGTGGTTTTCTATACGCCCAGTATCGTGCAGACACTGGCCACCGGAATAGCAAACGCTCTCGGGGTCCACTGATTATTTACCGCTGAGGAGCGCAGTCCGTGGACCTGCCCACTTATACGAATATATGGCGTATCGAAAAGCGGCTGTACAAGCTGTACGACTTCCGGCTTCCGGCGCCGCTGCCGATCAACTGGATCGCCGTATTCGCCGGGATTACGGTGCCATACATCGTGCTCCTGGTCGCTATAGGGCTGCCCTTCAACCACACCCTGGTCTGGCTGTATGTCCTGCCCCCGGGCGTGCTTACCTGGCTCACCACCCGGCCGGTCATCGAGAGTAAGCGGCTGCCAGAACTCCTGGAATCACAAATTCGCTATCTGACCGAGCCGCGTGTGTGGTGCCGGCTGGCCCCGCTCAGCGAGAAGGACCAGATCGTCGTCACCGTCAAGGTGTGGCACAGCCGCCGGGTCCCCCGGGCCGCGCAGCGCCGCAGGGCGGGAGCGGGCGTTGTCGCGCTTCGTGAGCGGGGGACGCTGGCCTGGCGGAGCCGGGGCGCGGCACCGTCCCCCGTCCCGGAGGCGGGCACCGCCACCGCGGCGAGGGGGCCCGCGCCGGCGCTTCCGGCGAGGGGGCCCGCGCCGGCGCTTCCGGCCGCTGTTCCGGCTGCCACTGCCGCGCCGGCCGCTCCCGCCGCGCAGCCCGCGCCGTCCGCTCCCGCTGCGCCGTCCGCCCGCCCGCGTGGCCGTACCCGGGTACAGGGCACCGGGCCGCGGGTGCGCGGGACGGGATCGCAGGCGCCGGCTCCGGCCCGGGAATCCGGTCAGCGTTCGCCCGCCCGCGGATCCCAGGCTCCGCCGCCGTGGCAGCGGCTAGCCGCCGCCCAGCAGGCCCCGGCGTCCCAGCAGGCCCCGGCGTCCCAGCAGGCCCCGGAAACGGCCGGGCAGGCGCGCCCAGCCGTCCATGCGCGGCCAGGCCGTCCGGTGTGGCTGGACACGCCACCGCTCGCCCCGGCTGCCGCGCCCGTGCCGTCAGCCATGCCGCCGCACGCGGCACCGGATGCGTCGCCCGAGGCGCCGGTGCCCGAAGCGCCGGTCGCGGCGGCTGCTCCCGCGCGGGAGCCGGACACGCCTGGCGCCCCGCCGATCGAGGTAGCGCATGCCGAGCCCGCCCGGCGGCCGGCCCAGCCGCGGCCGGCTCAGCCTCCGGCGCAGCCCCAGCCTGCGGCGCAGCCCCAGCCGCGGCCGGCCCAGCCTCCGGCGGCGAAGGCCGGCATCCGGCCGCCGCTGCCGCAGGCAACGGCCGGTACCCGCGGGGAGCATGCGGTTCCGTCGATCGAGCGGGCGCTGAGCGGCCCGTCGAAGGACCGCAACCTGTCCTGGCACGGCAAGGTCAAGATCGTCACGGGGGCGGGCGCGACTCCGGGACCCGGCGCGCGGGACCAGGAGGCGCTCAACCGGGCCAGGGCGCGGCTTCCGCTCAAGACGCCCATGCGCATCCTCGTGCTCGGCTGCACCAGCGGCGCCGGCCAGACCGTGACGACGCTGATGACCGGCCACATCCTGGCCAGCCTCAGGGATCATCCCGTCGCCGCGGTGGACCTGCACGACGGGACGCTCGCCCGGTACCGCTCGCCCGCCGCCTCGCTGGAGGAGGTCCTCCGCGGCAAGCCGCCGCGGCAGCGCACGGCGGGCCGCCCGGACGGCCTGCACCCGAGCCCGAAGGCCAGCCCGGCCAGACTCGATGTCATCGCGCCCCACGACATGCTCAGGGACGGGGACGAGATCAAGCTCGCCGTCCAGCTAAACCGGCACTATCAGCTGACCATGCTCGATCCCGGGCCGGCGGGCCTGACGAGGCTGCTGAAGATCACCGACCAGCTCGTCGTCGTGGTCCCCGCCAGCGCGGAGGCGTCGAGCGCGCTGGCCGACACCCGTGACTGGCTGGACGCGCACGGCTTCGCGGACCTGGCGGCGCACTCGGTCACCCTGATCAACGGCGTGAGCAGGCGCAGCCTCCCCGATGTCGAGCACGCCGAGTCGGTGGCCCGCGGCCGCTGCCGCGCGATCGTCCGCGTGCCGTGGGATGACATGCTGCCGCCGGTCGAGGCCGCCGGGCCGTCCACGCTGCGCCCGCAGACCCGCGTCGCCTACACCGCCCTGGCCGGCGTCCTGGTGGCGGGCATGGCCGCCGCTCCAGTGCGGGCAAGGCAATGATCCAGGCAGTGAACGGGGAGATTGCCGGCGCGCCCGGTACGATGGCCGCCTTTGCCATCGGGCGCGCAGCCGGGGGCGCGGTGGTTACGGGGGACGCGGAGCCCCCCATGCGAGAAGCGGCGGGGTCGTCGCCCCGGGAGATGGAGACGTGGTGAGCACGAAGTCGAAGGGCCGCAGCCGCCTGGCGATCCGATACTTCGACGACCGGGTGCTGCTGACCGACACGCACGCCTGGGCGTACTATCGCGTGCCTTCGGTCTCCTATGAGTTCACCACGCCCGAAGAGCGCGAGGCGCTGGCGACGAACATCACCGTGGCGCTGGCGGCGATCCGGATGCCGGACGCCGAGGTGCACCTGCGGATCGCGCACCGGCCGTACCCCGCGGTGGAGTGGGCGACCGGCCTGGACGCGACCGCCGACGGCGGCCCCGGCTGGCGCGAGTACCTGGAGCAGATCTACCAGCACGTGTGGGCGAAGGACTTCTGGACCAAGGAGATCTACCTCGGGGTCCGCCTCGGCCAGCGCAGCATGCGGGCGCAGCTCACCGGCGGCGTGTTCGCGCACTTCTTCAACGCCTACCGGGCGGCGGAGGCCGCGCTGGGCATCGAGGACGAGGCCGTCCCGGCCGGCGAGATAGCCAAATGGACCGAGCAGGCCGAACGGCTCGGCCGCGCGCTCACCGCCAGCGCGCTCGCCGCCCGGCACGCCACCTCCCGCGAGGTGGCCTGGCTGATCCGGCACACGCTGATGGGATCGCTCGGCGACCCGCCGCCGTCCGCGGCGCGGCGCCGCACCTGGGGCGCGGGAGAGATCGAGCAGCTCTACGAGGGCCAGGTGCACAACGGCCGCACGCTGCTGAAGCTCGAGCACGTCGAAGGGGAGTCGTACGCGGCGTTCTTGTCGTTCGCCCGTTTCCCGGACGTCATGTCGTTCCCGGACGGCGAGCCGTGGCTGCACTACGCCGACTCGCTGCCGTTCCCGGTCGAGATCAGCTCCCGGATGCACCTGGTCCCGCCGGCCAAGGCGAGCAAGGACGTGAGCAGGCGCCTCGCGCATGCCCGCGACATGGACGCGCACATCCGCGAGGCGGGGGCCGAGGCGCCGATCGCGCTGGCCGAGCAGATCGCCGCCGCCCGGATGCTCGAGCACGGCATCACCAAGGAGCGGCTGCCGTTCGTGTACGGCTGGCACCGGCTGATCGTGACCGCGCCGACGAGAGACCTGTGCCTGCGCCGGGTGGAGGCGGTCACCGAGCACTACCGGGACATCGGCATCGACGTCGTCAACTCCACCGGCGACCAGTTCTCGCTGCTGTGCGAGGCCCTGCCCGGCGACCGGGTGCGGCTGAGCTCTTACGTGCAGCGCCAGCCGCTGTACACGATCGCCGGCGGCATGCCGACGGCGACCGTGGAACTCGGCGACCGGATCGCGGACGGGGTCGGCTGGATCGGGCCGTACATCGGCGAGACCCTGGGCCGCGCCCGCTCGGTGGTGCACTTCGACCCGATGCTGGCGGCGGCGCGGAACCGGCCGACGGCGGTCGCCATCACCGGCGAGCCCGGCGGCGGCAAGACCACGCTGGCGATGCTGCTGATCTACCAGCTCGCGCTGCGCGGCGCGACGATCGCCGTGATCGACCCCAAGGGCGACGCCGAGCCGCTGGCCGAGTTCCTCACCCGGTCCGGGCGCAAGGCCCGGGTGCTGCCGCTCGGCTCGGCGGCGGCCGGGCTGCTCGATCCGTTCTCGTTCGGCGATGACCTGGCGGAAAAGCGCACGATGGCGACGGAGACCCTGCGCCTGCTGCTGCCCCGGATGAGCGAGGAGCGGGAAAGCGCGATGATCCAGGCGGTCGGCGCGGTGGCCGCCGGCCAGCGGCCGAGCCTGGGCAAGGTCGTCCGGCACCTGGAGGAGTCCGATGATCCCGCGTGGAAGAACCTCGGCGCGGTGATGCGGTCGATTTCGGAGATGCGCCTGGCCCGGCTGTGCTTCGCGCCGTCGGGCGGCCAGCAGATCGACGCCGAGGGGTGGACGACCGTGTTCACGCTGGGCGGCCTCACCCTGCCGGACACCACGACCAGCCGCGACGACTACTCCTACGAGCAGCGGCTGTCCGTCGCGCTGCTCTACCTGGTCTCCCAGTTCGCCCGCCGGCTGATGAACAGCGTCGACCGGGCCACGCCGAAGGCGATCTTCCTGGACGAGGCGTGGGCGGTCACGTCCACCCCCGAAGGCGCCAAGCTGGTCCCCGAGGTGTCCCGGATGGGCCGTTCCCGGAACACGGCGCTCGTCCTCATCTCGCAGAACGCGGGCGACCTGCTCAACGAGCAGGTGACCAACTGCCTGTCCAGTGTCTTCGCGTTCCGCTCGTCGGAACGTGCCGAGGTGGCGAACGTCTGCTCGCTGCTCGGCGTGGAGCCGTCCGAGGAGCACAAGGCCGTGCTGCGCTCCCTCGGCAACGGCGAATGCATATTCCGTGACCTCGACGACCGTGCGGGCCGCATCGGCGTCGATCTCGTATCCGAAGAACTACGGGACTGGATCGACACGAATCCGACACGAGCCCGCCGGACCCCCGAGCCGGCGGCCACCCCCCAGTAGAACCGCCGTACACAGGAGAGCCCCCGATGGCTGAACCCCACCCACGCGCCGGGGACGACGAGCGCGCCGGACAACCGCGCCCGGTCCGCGCGCTGACCCGGGCAGCGCTGCTGGCCGGCGCGATCCTCACCGCCGCGGCCGGCGGGCTGTTCCTCGCCCGTCCGGCCGCGGCGGCTACCGCCGCGGCCGCCGCGCCCGCGGCACACGTGGCGCCCGCGGCACACGCGGCGCCCGCCAAGCCCGCCGCGCCGGCGAAACCCGCCGCGCCGGCGAAACCCGCGGCGCACGCCGGGTCCGCGGCGCACGCCGGGTCCGCGGCGCGCGCGGCGCACGCCGGGCCCCTCGCCCCGGGCAAGCCTGGCACGCCGGGCCAGCCGGCCGGCGGGATCTGCTCGGTGCCGGGGATCGGCGACATCGGCGGGCTGCTCGACCTGTGCCAGGGAGGGTCGGCCGGCATCGTCGGCGACTTGAACAACATCTGCACCCCGTCGGTGCCGCAGCCCGAGCAGGCCACCACGGGCATCGATTCCATGATCGCCACTCCCGGCGGGACGGTCGGCGGCAAGACGCTGTACGACAACTACGGCCTCGCCGGGCAGTTCTGGGCGGCGACCGGGCTGCACTGCTCCGACATGACCTCGCTGATCGGCAACAACGTCGCCGGCATGATCTTCGACATGGCCAAGTCGCTGGACCGGGTCACGATCACCGTCTACCAGTCCGCCGCCGGGAACGGCATTCTGACCTGGCTGGAGAACGCGGTCAACCGGCTGATCACCGCGCTCGGCAACGCGATTTACTTCCCGTTCCTCGCGCCGGTCGTGATCATCGGCGCGATCTGGCTGGCCTGGCAGGGGCTGATCCGCAAGCGCGCCACCAGGACCATCGAGGGCACGATATGGATGGTCATCGCCTGCGCCGCCGCGATCTGGCTGATCGGCCGCCCTGGCGACTTCACCGGTGTCGGCACCACGGTGTCCAACAGCGTCACCCAGGTGCTGAACGTGGCGTTCGCCAAGCTGCCGAACAACACGGGCGGCAACTGCCTGCCGGTCACCGCCGGCGACCCGCAGAGCGTGACGGCGAACTACGCGTTCACCTCGGCGAACGGGCTCGTGGACCAGAACGCGAACGAGCTGTGGTCGGTCCTGGTGTGCAAGCCATGGCTGGACGGCGAGCTCGGCAGCACGGTGTACGCGCCTGTGAACACGCCGGCCGCCGCGCAGAACGTGGTGAACCAGTACGGCAGGCAGCTGCTGTGGGCGCAGGCGATCGCGGCCAACGAGCAGCCCACGACGGCGCTGATCACCGCCAAGCAGGACACCTACACCGGCATCGCGAACGCGCTGCAAGCCAAGTACCCGGCCGTGTACCCGCTGTTCCAGGGCAACCAGTGGACCACCCGGCTGGAGATCGGGTTCTCCGCGCTGTTCGCCGCGATCGCCGCGGGCCTGCTCGTGCTGCTGATCGCGCTGACCTTGATCATCTTGAAGATCGGCTTCCTGCTGCTGCTCGTCGCCGGGCCGTTCTTCCTGATAATCGGGACGCACCCCGGTTTCGGCCGGGTCATCGCGATCCGCTGGTTCGAGATGCTCGTCGGCGTGCTGCTGAAGCAGATCGCGATCGCGCTGGTGCTGAGCGTGCTGCTGTACTGCTATTCGCTGATCATGAGCACCACCGACCAGGCGCTGCCATGGGCGCTCAAGATCATGATGATCGCGCTGGTCACCGTCGCGGTGTTCATCTACCGCAAGCCGTTCCAGCATCTGTTCTCCTCGGTCGGCTACGGCGTGATCGGCTCCACTGAGCGCGCCGAGTACAGCTGGCGCGAGGCGAGCTTCGGCTTCCGCCGGGTGTCCGCGAACGCGGCGGGCACCGTGGTGCCCGGGGTAGGTGCGTACCGCGCGGCGCGCTGGGCACGGCGCAATTCGCCGGCCGCCGCGGCGGCCATGGCCGGGGCCGCGGGAGCGGCGGCCATGGCGGGCACGGCCGGGGAGGACGCGGCGGCCGGTTCCTCCGGCAGGGCGAGCGCCGGCCTGGGCGGCGCCCCGGCGGCCGACGGCCATACCACCGCCCGGCTCCGGCCGGAAGGACCGCCGCCCGGCGGCGATGACCACGCGGCCGGCGGCTCTGGGGGCCCCGGGGGCAGCGCGTCCGGCCCCGGCGGCGGCGCGTCCGGCGGCCGGGGAAGGCAGTGGCCAGAGGCCGGCGGCGGCCCCGGCCGGGCGGCCCCTCCGCTGCCGCTGCCGCCGCCCGGCGGCCGGCCCGCGCCGGACGGAGCCTCGCCGAGCTGGGCGCGCGGATCCGCCGCGCGGGCCGGCACCACGGCCGCCCGGCCCGCCAGGCCGCCGGTCCGGCAGGCTGCCCGCGGCGGGTCCCCGGCGGCCCCGTCCGCTCCGGCCCCGTCCGCCCCGGCGGCCCCGGCGGCCGGGAATAGCGGATGGTTCAGGGGAGACGCCACGGTACGTTCGGGCGAATCGGATGGAGCGGCCGGGGCGGAGGGGAAGCCTTCGCCGCGACCGTTCTGGCTGCGACCGGTCCGCCGGGGCAGGTAGCGGGGCCGGCCATGGAACTGTCCAACGGGCAGCAACGGCTGCTGTTCGTCGTCGTCGTCCTCGGCCTCGCCGGGCTCGGCATCTACCTGGTAGGGCCGGGGAGCCACCACGGGGCTGCCGCGTCGCCGGGCGCGTCCGCGGGCAGCGCCGGGCCGTCGGCCGCCGCCAGCACGGTACCCGCGATCCAGCCGGCGACCGCGCCGGCCACGCCGGCGACGGCCGGCGGCGGTGTCGATATCTACCAGTGGCTTCCGTTCACCCAGCAGGACCTGGCCGCGGCGGCGCGGGTCACCCTCGCCTTCGCCGCCGACTACGACACCTACAGCTATACCGAGACCGACACCGCCTACATCGGCAAGATGGCGGGCCTGATCACCAGCGACCTCGCCGGGTCCCTGAAGAACGCCTACGACCTCCCGGGCAGCGTGTCGGCGCGGTCCGCGCAGAAGCAGGTGTCCACCAGCAGCGGCACGATCGTCTCGATCCGCTCGTTCGGGACGGCGCCGGTCTCGATCATGTTCGTGGTCAACATCACCCAGAAGCTGGCCACCACGAAGGGAACGTCGGCCAGCACCACGCAGTACTGGGTCACGGTCGTATCGGGCGCCGCCGGATGGCAGGTCAGCGACATCGAGCTGGCAGGGGCGGGTAACCCGTGAACCGCCGGCTATTCGGGTCCGTCGGCGTCGGCGGCGCCATAGCGCTGCTGCTCTGCCTGGTCAGCGTGCCGATGATCATCGCGGGCGGCACGTCCATGCTGTTCGCTGGCGGCGGAGCCGGGGGCTGCGCCCCCGGCTCCGGGCAGTCCGCCGCGCAGCCCGGGGTCAGCGCCGAGGCCGCGAACTCCATCCCAGCCGACTACCTGAAGTGGTACCGGAAGGTCGGCCAGCAGTACGGCATCCCGTGGACGATCCTGGCCGGGATCGGGAAGGTGGAAAGCGACCATGGGCGGACCACGCTGCCCGGGGTGACCCGCGGTTCCAACGCGTTCGGCGCGGCTGGCCCGATGCAGATCGGCATCGGCGGCGCCGCCGGCGACCAGTGGGCCTCGGTCGCCACCAACGAGGACGGCAAGTCCCCGGTCTCGGTGTACGACCCGGCGGACGCGATCGCGGGCGCGGCGAAGTACCTGCTCGCGCACGGCGCGCAGAACGACATATCGGGGGCTATCTTCGCCTACAACCACGCGAACTGGTACGTGGCCGAGGTGCTGTCGTGGGCGTCGGCCTACGCCGCCGGCGACTACACGGTCAGCGCGGTCAGCCCGGCCGACGGGGCGGGCGCGGGCTCCGGTCCGGCGGCGTCGTGCGCCGGCAGCGGGACGCTCGACGCCCTCGTCACCCCGAACGCCGCGGTCGCCACCGCCGTCGAGTTCGCCCAGGAACAGCTCGGCAAGCCGTACCTGTGGGGCGGCACCGGCCCGGACGCGTTCGACTGCTCCGGGCTGGTCATGATGGCCTACCGGGCCGCCGGCATCTACATCCCGCGCACCTCCCAGCAGCAGTGGCAGCAGTTGCCGCATGTCCCCGCCTCGCGGGTGCAGGTGGGCGACCTGGTGTTCTTCGCGGGCGCGGACGGCACCCCCAAGGCGCCCGGCCACGTCGGCCTGGTGATCGGCAAGAACAAGATGATCGAGGCCTACGCGGTCGGCTACCCGGTCCGGATCTCCACGTTCGGGACGCCGTCGTCGCCCCCGGGCCTGGAGAAGGTCGTCGGCTTCGCCCGCCCCTGGGGCCGTGCCTGAACCGCCCTGCCGCGCCCTGGGCGCGGACGGCCCCGGCCAGGCGACGGCTCAGAACTGCTCGGCGTGCCGGGCGCGGCGCAGCGAGCGCCCGCGCGGGCGCGGCTCCGGGAGCTTGCGCGCCAGTTCCTCGGGCAGGCGCAGCAGCGGGTTGGCGGCGCTGGCCACCACATCCTGCGCGATCTCGGTGACCCGTCGCCCGCGCGACCGCGCCGCGCCGCGCAGCAGGTCGAACGCTTCCCGGGGCCGGAGGCGGTGCCGTTCGGCGAGCACGCCGATGGCCTGCTCGACCCGGACCCGCGAGGCGAGGGCATGCTCTAGCTGCGCCACGGTGACTGCGAGCCGTGCCGCCTCGTCAACTTCTCTTTCACGGTCCCGAACGGGAGCGGGTGCCTGCCGGGGCGCCACGTCCGGCCGCCCGGCCGCGTGACGGCCGCGACCGCCGCGATGCGCGGGCGGCGCGGCGGTCACGCCCGTCTCGGCGGCGGCCCCGGGCCCGGCGTCGTCCCCCGCCGCCTGGTCCGCGGCGAACAGGTCGGCGAGCACCATCGCGCTGGTCAGGTCGGCGACGTTCTCGTCGCCGACCACCCAGCCATGCTCTGCCCTGCGCACGACCACGTCGTGCCCGCTATCTCGGCCCGCTGACTTACCCATGCTCATAACGTGAGTACTTCCCCCGCTAACGTGAGTACTTCCCCCGCGGGTTACGCGGTCTGCCCGGCCGCCGGCTCGGTGGCCGCGGCCAGCGCCGCGAGGCGGGCCTGCACCTGGGCGGCCGACGGGTTCACCATCGTGCTGCCGTCGGGGAACAGCAGGGTCGGCACGGTCTGGTTCCCGCCGTTGACGCTCATCACGAACTCCGCGGCGGCCTGGTCGCGCTCGATGTCGATCTCGCTGATCTCCACACCAGCCCGGCCGAGCTGAGCCTTCAGGCGCTTGCAGAATCCGCACCACTGCGTGGTGTACATCGTGAGCGGCACCAGTGCCTCCTTGCCGTTTCCCGCGGTCCGATCGCCGGCTCCGGCGATCCCGGGAAGCTTCAACAACTTTTCCCGCCCGCTCGTTCCCCGGCGCCGCGGTATGCTCGCTCGTCCCGGCCGGGTGCGGGAAGATGGACGGCATATGGACGCGGACGACCTGCTTGCGGAACTCGACCCCGAGCAGCGTGAGGTGGCACTCGCTACGCGGGGGCCGGTCTGCGTGCTGGCCGGGGCGGGCACCGGCAAGACCCGGGCGATCACCCACCGGATCGCGTACGCGGTCGCCACCGGCGTCGTCAACCCCGCGCACGTGCTGGCGCTGACGTTCACCGTGCGCGCGGCGGGCGAGCTGCGCGGGCGGCTGCGCGCCCTCGGCGGCGGCGCGGAGACGGTGCGGGCGAGCACGTTCCATTCGGCGGCGCTGCGGCAGCTGACCTATTTCTGGCCGCGGGTGATCGGCGGCCGGCCGCCGAAGCTGGTGGAATCCAAGCAGCCGCTGCTGCGCGAGGCAGCCCGCGATCTGGGGGTACGCCTCGACGGCCCGGCTCTGGCGGACGCGGCGGCTGAAATCGAATGGGCGAAGGTCTGCCAGACGCACCCGGACTCCTACGTCTACGCCGCCGCGGCGGCCGGGCGCGCGCCGTCGGCGGGCATCGAGGTCGTGGGGCGGCTCTACCAGGCATACGAGCGGCTGCGCCGGGACCGGCAGCTGATCGACTTCGAGTCGGTGCTCGAGCTGACGGCGGCGATCCTGTACACCGAGCCGGCGATGGCCCGCGAGGTCCACGGCGCCTTCAGGTACTTCACCGTGGACGAGTTCCAGGACGTGAACCCGCTCCAGAAGCTGCTGCTCGACGCGTGGCTCGGCGGCCGGGACGACCTGTGCGTGGTGGGCGACCCGCAGCAGACGATCTACTCGTTCACCGGGGCGACCGCTTCCTACCTGCGCGAGTTCACGGCCGACTACCCGGGTGCGACGGTCGTGCGGCTGGTGCGGGACTATCGCTCGACGCCGCAGGTGGTCGCGGCCGCCAGCCGGCTGGCGGCCGGCGGGGCGGCGGGATCGCACGCCGTCTCGCTGGTGGCGCAGCGCCCGGCGGGTCCCGAGCCGTCGGTGTCCCGGTACGCCGACGATGAGGCCGAAGCCGCCGGTGTCGCCGCGCAGGCCGCGCTGCTGATCGGGCGGGGCGTCCCGCCGCAGGAGATAGCCGTCCTCGTGCGGGTAAACGCGCACATGGAGCGGTTCGAGCACGCGCTGGCCGCCGCGAAGGTGCCCTACGTGGTGCGCGGGGCGGAGCGGTTCTACGAGCGCCCCGAGGTGCGCCAGGCGCTAGTGCTGCTGCGCGGCGCTGCCCGGGCGGAAAGCGCGGACGCGGACGCGACGGGCAGCCCGGGAGAGCTGGCCGCCGCCGTCAGGCACGTGCTCGCCAGCGCGGGGCTGGCTGCCGAGCCGCCCGCCGCGCGCGGCGCGGTGCGCGAACGGTGGGAATCGCTCGCCGCTATCGTCGCGCTCGCCGAGGACATGGCCGCCTCATGCCCGGACCTGTCGCTCGCCGGCTTCGCCGCCGAGCTCGCGCGGCGGGCCGAGACCGGTCATGCCCCGCAGGCGAGCGCGGTGACGCTGGCGACGATGCACGCCGCGAAGGGCCTGGAGTGGGACGCGGTTCTCATCCCGGGACTGGCGGACGGCATAATGCCCATCGTGCACGCGCGGACGGCGCAGGCCGTCGAGGAGGAGCGGCGGCTGCTGTACGTCGCGGTCACCAGGGCACGGGAGCACCTGTACCTGTCGTGGGCGTCCGCCCGCGCGCCCGGCGCCGAGCAGTCCCGCCAGCGCTCCCGCTTCCTCAGCGCCCTCTTGCCCCAGGTCGCGGTGAGCCAGCCATGAGCGACTCGCTGGACAAGCTGCTCGGCCTGCTCGACTTGGAGCAGATCGAGGTCAACATCTTCCGCGGCCGCAGCCCCGACGAGACCGTGCAGCGGGTGTTCGGCGGCCAGGTCGCCGGGCAGGCGCTGGTCGCGGCGGGGCGGACCGTGCCGGGCGACCGGCCGGTGCACTCGCTGCACGCCTACTTCATCCGGCCGGGTGACCCTGCGGTACCGCTGATCTACACCGTGGACCGGGTGCGCGACGGGCGCTCGTTCACCACCCGGCGGGTGACCGCCATCCAGCACGGCAAGGCGATCTTCACGCTCTCGGCCTCCTTCCACCGTCCGGAGCAGGGCCTTGAGCACGCCGATCCGATGCCGAGCGTGCCGCCGCCCGAGGAGGTCCGAAGCAGCGCGGAGCGGCTTGAGGAGGCGCTTGGCGTGCAGTTGCCCGCGCACTTCAAGGACAGCCCGATCGAGCTGCGGGCGGTTGGCCCGCTCAGCATCGACGCGTCCCGCGACCCGTCGCTGCGGACCACCCGCAGCCTCGTCTGGCTGCGGGTCAACGGGGAACTGCCCGACGACCCGCTGCTGCACGTCTGCCTGATGACCTACGCCTCCGACCTCACCCTGCTGGACACCGTGGCGCTCGCGCACGGGCGGTCCTGGTACGACGGGCGCACCACCGGCGCGAGCCTGGACCACGCGATGTGGTTCCACCGCCCGTTCCGGGCGGACCAGTGGCTGCTGTACGCGCAGGAGTCGCCGGTCGCCCACGGCGCTCGCGGGCTGGCCCGGGGAGAGGTCTTCACCGCCGGCGGCGACCTCGTGGTTTCAGTCGTCCAGGAAGGCCTGATCCGCACCATGCCTAAACCCCCGTCTCAGGCTTAACAGCCGATGGTCGCGGGAAAAATCGCAGGTCAAAAATCTGTTGCCGCGCCGTGGCCCCTTACATAGGCTTGCGTCATGTCCGTGGGCCACAGCAGCGACCCGTCCGGGAGGAGGTGCCCACTGTGCTGATCGATACGTTCCGCGTCGCGGTTGCCGGCAGTGGCGCCGCGCTTCCGGGTGTCCGCTCCCCGTGGGCCACCCTGTCCGGCGCCGGGGTGAACCATGCCCTGGCGCAGCTTCCCGGCTCGGCCGTCGCGTCGCGCACGCGCCTTGGCGCGCCGCGGCGGATCCCGGCCATGGTGCAGCCGCTCGCCGTTATGGCCGCTGGGCTGCCAGTCGGCATCCGTAAGCAGAACGTCCACAAGACCCGCGTTAACGCCGGTGGCGATGGCGCATTGGGTCCGCATCCAGGAAGGGAACCGGCCTAGAAAAGGCCGGCCGAGATCCCCTTCAGGCCGCGGACCCGCACACAGGGTCCGCGGCCTAGTTATTTCGCAGGCCCCGGTCCCACCGAACAGCACAACAGGACCAGCAAGCGAGAGGGGATGGCACCGATGCAGTGGCCCGATGCCACCGCGGACGCGGCAGGCGCGGCGGGAGTCGAGGCAGGATCGTCCGGGGACTCGGCGGTGGGCGTGATCGAGCAGGACACGATCGTGACCAGTGTCGCGTCCGTCTTCAGCGCGGCCGGCGTGCCGGGCGGCCTGGACCTTCCCTGCACGGAGGACCCGGAACTGTTCTTCGCCGAGGCTCCCGAGGATGTCGAAGCCGCGAAGGCGCTCTGCCGGGGCTGCCGTGCGCGGACCACCTGCCTCGAAGGAGCGCTGGAGCGGAGGGAGCCGTGGGGCGTCTGGGGCGGGGAACTGCTGCTGCGGGGCACGATCGTGCCGCGCAAGCGCCCGCGCGGACGCCCGCGCAAGGAGGACGCCGCGATCGCCAAGGCCGGCGAACAGGCCGCGTAGCCGGCCGGACCAGGACCGGGCGGCGCGCGAG
>DATGLH010000145.1:0-3275 GCA_035294225.1 Trebonia sp. | reverse complement strand
GCACATGCTGATCAGCGCGTTCTGTTTTTTCCGCGTGTCCAACCGGTATACCTTCGGCGCGGTCTTCGGCGTCGACCTGACCGATCCCGCCCGGCGCGACCACTACCGGCGGATGGCCGGGGACATCGTCGTCAGCTACCTCACCGCCCCGGGCGCCGGCGACCCGGCTGATCGCCGGCTCGCCAGCGCCTGACCTCGGCGAGGGGCTGGGATGGGATCTGGCTTCGCACCGCAGGCGGGCGCGCATGCCATGGCGAGCGGATGCTGGAAGGCCCGGGGCAGCTGCGAGGCTGCCGGGCCGGCCCCGCGTGCGGCGCGCTTGGTGTCCCTCCGGCGGCGGCCGCCGGGAGGACGGCCGGCCTTCGGTGGCCGCGGCTGCCCCCGCGCTGGCCGCTGCCGATACATTGACACCAGACGTTCGGCGCCAGACCGGAAGGCTCAGCGATGCGTGTGGGGATGATGCTCGGCTACGCGGGCGGGTTCAGCCAGGCGGTGGCGGAGCTGGCCGACTTCGAACGGGCGGGCCTGGACATCGTCTTCGTGCCCGAGGCGTACAGCTTCGATGCGGTGAGCCAGCTCGGCTTCATCGCGGCGCGCACGACACGCCTTCAGATCGCCTCCGGCATCCTGCCGATCTACTCCCGCACCCCGGCGCTGACCGCGATGACCGCGGCCGGCCTTGACTTCGTCTCCAACGGCCGGTTCACCCTCGGCCTCGGCACATCCGGCCCGCAGGTGATCGAGGGCTGGCACGGCGTGCCGTACGACGCGCCGGTCGGCCGGACCAGGGAGCTCATAGAGATCTGCCGGCGGGTATGGCGCCGCGAGCGGCTGGACTACAAGGGCCGCTACTACCGGCTGCCGCTCGAAGGCGGCACCGGGCTGGGCAAGCCGCTGAAGCTGATCAACCACCCGGTGCGCGAGCGGATCCCGATCGTCATCGCGGCGCTCGGCCCGAAGAACGTCGCGCTGGCCGCCGAGCTCGCCGAGGGCTGGCAGCCCATCTTCTACTTCCCGGAGAAGGCGGCGGCCGCCTGGGGCGGCCCGCTGGCCGAGGGGAGGGCGAAACGGGCCGCCGGCCTCAGCCAGCTGGACGTGATCGCGGCCGCGCCGCTGGCCATCGGCGAGGACGTGACCGGGCTGCGCGAGCTGTCCCGGCCGTTCTTCGCGCTGTACATCGGCGGCATGGGCGCACGCGGCCGGAACTTCTACTACGACCTGGCCTGCCGCTTCGGCTACGAGGAGGAGGCGGCGGCGATCCAGGACGCGTACCTGTCCGGCCGCAAGGAGGAAGCCGCCGCCCTCGTCCCCGCCGAACTGGTCGAGAAGACCTCGCTGATCGGCCCAGACGGCTATGTCGCGGAGCGCCTCGCCGCGTTCGGCGAGTCCGGCGTGACCACGCTCAACGTCACCCCCCTCGCCGCCACGCACGCCGCCCGGGTCGCCGACATCGAGCGCGTCCGCGAGCTGGCGGGCTAGGACGGCCGCCCGCACCCGCCGGCCCGCACCCGCCGGGCCCGGCGGGTGCGGGCCGGGCTCTGCCGTCAGGCGGCCGGGTGCAGGACCACCTTGGTGTACCCCTCGACCCGCTTGTCGAACTTGTCGTAGGCCTCGGGGGCCTTGTCGAGCCCCACGTCGTGGGACACGACGAAGCTCGGCTTGGCCCGGCCTTCGATGATCATGTCGCGCAGCTGGCGGTTGTACCGCTTGACGTTGGCCTGACCCATCCCCATGCGCTGACCCTTCTCGAAGAGCCTGCCGATCTCGACCAGCAGCATGCCGTGCTTGGCCTCTTCGCTGACACCCCCCGGGTCGGACGGGACGTACAGGCCGGGGACGCCGAGCATGCCGGTCGGGCGGACCGTCTCGATCAGGGAGTTCAGCACCAGGGCCGGCTCCTCGCGCCGCCCGTCGCGTGCGCTGGCCTGGTAACCCACGGCGTCGATGCCCTTGTCGGTGCCCTCTCCCGCGGTCTGGTCCTTGATCTGCCCGACCGGGTCGGCCTCGCTGAAGTTGATCGGGATGGCGCCGATCTCCCGTGCCTTGGCCAGCCGCTCGGGCACGCGGTCGACCACGAAGACCTTCGACGCCCCCCGCAGCAGCGCCGAGTACGCGGCCATCAGGCCGACCGGGCCGGCGCCGTAGACGGCGACGCTCTCGCCGGGCGAGACCTGGGCCAGCTCACAGCCGTGGTACCCGGTCGGGAAGATGTCGGCGAGCAGGACGAAGTCGTCCTCGTGCTCCTGTCCCGGCGGCAGCTTCAGGCAGTTGAAGTCCGCGAAGGGGACCCGCAGGTACTCCGCCTGGCCGCCCCGGTAGGGGCCCATCGCCACGTATCCGTATGCCCCGCCCGCGAACCCGGGGTTCACGGTCAGGCAGAAGCCGGTGTACCCGGCGATGCAGTTCTTGCAGAACCCGCAGGCCACGTTGAACGGCATCACGACACGGTCGCCCTGCTTGATGCTCACCACGCCGGGCCCCGTCTCCTGGACGACGCCCATGTTCTCGTGGCCGAAGACGATGCCTGGCTCGGCCGCGGTCCGGCCCTCGTACATGTGGAGGTCCGAGCCGCAGATGGCCGTCGAGGTGAGCTTTACGATGACGTCGTTCGGATGCTCGATCCTGGGATCGTCGACGTTCTCCACCGCTACTTGGAACGGGCCTTTGTACACGACAGCTCGCATGGTTCTCTCCCCCGTAGCTCAGGTGACTGCTTCCGCAGTCGCTGCCGTGGAGCCACGTACCCTGGTTTGAGTCCGGTAACACGGTGCCGCGGAGCGATTACCCGTAACGGCTTGCGGGCGACGCCGCCGTAGCCGTTCACCTCGGCCGGCGTCGGGCGCGGCCCTGAGCCCTCCGGCCGCCACTCCGATGCGAGAACCACCCCGGGCGGCACCAGTTCGAGGCCGCCGAACGCGAGCCGGGCGAACTCGTCGGAGTTGCGGGCCTGCGCAGGGAGCCCGGCCTCCCGGTAGGCGCGCACGGCGTTGCCGATCATGACCGGGTTGTGTTCCATCGAGACGTGCGAAGCGACGAGGTAGCTGCCGGACGGCAGCGCGTCCAGCAGGGTCGCGATGATGTCCGCGGGCTTGTCCTCGTCCGGGATGAAATGCAAGATAGCCACGAGCAAGAGGGCGATGGGCTGGCTGAAGTCCAGCACCTCGCGCACCGCCGGCGAGGACAGGATGGCCCGCGGCTCCCGCAGGTCGGCCTGGATATAGGCGGTGCGGCCCTCAGGGGTGCTGGTGAGCAGGGCCCGGGCGTGAGCGAGCACA
>DATGLH010000144.1:0-24748 GCA_035294225.1 Trebonia sp. | reverse complement strand
GCCGGGATGACCTCCTTGCCGGTCACCGGGTGGCGGTAGTGGAACGGGAGCGTCGTGGTGTCGGGCCACAGCCTCGGGGGGTCCGCCAGCAGCTCGTCGGGGCCGTACGGGTCCTGTGGGTATGTCACCGACGAGTTCGGCACATAGTCCGGCGGCGTGTGCGCCCACCCCTCCTCGAAGGTCCCGTGCCAGAACGCCCGGTAGAACAGCCTCTTGATCTTCCACACCCCGTCGTCGCCGCGGGCGTAGACGTTCTCGTACAGGCCGCCCTCCCACCACTGGCGCAGCGGCGCCTGCTCCGACGCGACGGACTCGTGCGTGCCCGCCTGCATCAGCGTCCGGTACCGGGCGTACGCGGTGCGCCGGTCCGGGTCCACGTGCACGATGTCCTGCAACATCGGGTGGTCGAGCAGCCGCCCGTACTCCGGCCCGTTGTGGCCGCTGGTGAACCGGCTGCGGAACCTGCCGGTGTACAGCCGCGCGATCCCGGCCCGCTTCTTGTAGACGCCGCCGATGAAGACGACCTCACCGTCGGGGTCGAACAGGTCGACCACCTCGTCGTACAGGCATTTGTCCAGGTAGTAGCCGTAGGCGTGCTGCAAGTTGCGGATGGCGAGGACGTCCTCGACCATGCCGAGCCGGTGCTCAAGCTCGGCCACCCTGTCTTCCGTCATTCCAGGCCTCCTCGTCCCTCCTGGCCAGCCTCGTCTTCCTGGTCAGCCGGCCCGTTCCGCTAGCTGCTCCCCGCTCACCCAGTTGCCGTGCAGGCCGCCCGGCATCCTGACCGGGATCTTCAGCGTGGCGACCGGCGGCGCGTCGATGTGCCGCGCGTCCAGGATCAGCAGGTCGGTCGTGCCCGTCGCGTGCCGGTCCACTAGCTGCATCACGTACCCCTCGCCGTGCCGGGCCCCGGGCGCGGGCGGCACGAAGATCGCCTCCTGCACGGTGCTGTCGTGACCGGCGAACCGCCGCTTCAGCGCCCCGGTCTCCGGGTCGATGGACGCCAGCCAGCGGAACCCGGGCAGCCCGTCGGAGGGCTGTTCCCCCGGCACCGAGGTCAGGTTCATGACGCCGAACCGGTACTCGCGGGTGGCCCACCGGTCGTCGGTGCGGGGGAACTCCCCGGCGCAGTCGGTGATCCGCCGCTCCGTGAACCCGTCGGAGCCGCTCATCGTGTCGATCGTCCAGCGCGACAGGTACGCGCTGGCCTGCTCCGGGTCGAACGGCGCCCCGGTGATGTCGGGGAACCAGGGGAACGCCGACTTCTTCCCGACCGGCGTGTCGATGTGGATGAACCGCCCGTCGTCGAAGGCGTTCATGATGTGCGAGGCGAACCGGTTGGTGCCGCGGAACCACCGGACCGAAGACCCCCGGCGCGGCACCACGCCGAGGAACACGTCCCGGGACCCGTCCCACACGTAATAGGGGCCGCCCGCCTTCAGCCGCTCCAGGTCGGACGTGAGCGGGATGATCGGGAAGACCACGAAGTGCTCGGTCACCGCCCAGTCGTGGACCATGCTCGGGTAGGGGGCCTCGAACCAGGCCTCGTGCACGATCCGGCCCGACGCGTCCGCCTCGTAGTAGGCGATGTCCGGCGTGGTCTCGCCCTTGGCCGCGTACCCGAAGAACACCAGCGACCCGTCCCGCGGGTCGATCTTGGGATGCGCGGTCGCGGTCCGCGACGCGAGGTCGCCGTCCCATGTCCATTCCCCGACGGTGTCGAGGGTGTCCGGGTCGATCTGGATCGGCGGGCTGTCCTCCTTGGAGGCGAGCAGCCGCCCGGCGTGCCAGTACACGTTGGTGTTGGCGAGCCCGCGGGACAGCCCCGCGACCGACGGGTCGTCGGTATACGGGTTCCGGTAGGCCCCGAACAGCGAGCGCCGCGCCTGTCGTTCGGCAAGGAACCGCGGCGTCCGCACGTACCGCGACCGGAAGTCGACGTACCCGTTCTCGAACCGGAACATCGCGACCATGCCGTCGGCGTTGAAGTAGAAGTCCCGCTCGACGAACGGCGGCCACGCCGGATCGGCGCCGACCCGGTAGAACGTGCCGCGCAGCGATTGGGGCACCTCGCCCTGCGTCACCTCAAGGCCGCGTATCTCGCCTTCCAGCCGCACCGGCGCGAACCGCCCGGTGAAACCCGGCTCGTCAGGAAACCGCACCGACATCTCGCCCACCTCTTCCCGGGACGGCCCGAGCGTAACGTGCGGCCGCCCGGCGGGTGAAGGGCGCGTGCGCCGATTCCGGCGCTGCCCGGTTGTGCCGCTAGGACAAATCAGCCATCCCGAACGCAAGCGGCTGTCTCACCGTGACCGCCGTTCTCTTCCCGGTCCTGTCTCTTCCCCGTCCTGTCTCTTCCCGGTCCTGCTCACCCGGCCGGGAGGACCACCTCGACCCGCACCGTCGCGCCCGGCGCCGCCAGCGGCACGAGCGTCCCCTCCACGAGCTCGCCGTCGGCGAGCAGGCGGCTCTCGCCGGGCTGCCCCCGGCGCACGGTGATCGAGTAGGTCGCGCCGCGGAACCGCCGTGTCGCGGTATACCCGGGCCACGTCGCGGGCAGGACCGGGGCGACGCGGAGGCCGGACAGTTCGGGCCGGATGCCGAGGATCCACTGGGTGATCGCGACGAAGTTCCACGCGGCCGTCCCGGTCAGCCAGGAGTTCTTCGCCTCGCCGTGCGTGGGCGCGTCCCGTCCGGCGATCATCTGCGCGTAGACGTACGGCTCACAGCGGTGCACCTCGCTGAGCGCCTCGCGGGCCGAGGGGTTGATGCGCTTGTAGTAGTCGAAGGCGCCGTCCCCGTCGCCCACCATCGCCGAGGCGATCATCACCCACGGGTTCGTGTGGCAGAACACGCTGGCGTTCTCCTTGTAGCCCGGCGGGTAGGACGAGATCTCGCCGAGTTCGCTGTGGTAGCGGGTGAACGCCGGCTGGAGCAGCATGATGCCGTGCGGCGTGGCAAGCCGCTCCCGCACGCTGGCCAGCGCCCGGGTGGCCAGGGTGGGGGCGCTGCCGGCCTCCGGGGGGCCCTGCTCACCCCCGCGGGCCGGCCCCCCGGTGCTCCCCCGGTCCAGGGGGACGGACCGCCCCCCTGGACCCTCCTGGCCCCCCGCGTCCGGGAAGATCCCGATGCCGCCCATTACGCACATGCCCTGCGGTTCGATGAAGATCTGCCCCTCGGCGTTGCGGGATGACCCGACCGGCTTCCCGAAGTGGTCGTAGGCGCGCAGGAACCACTCGCCGTCCCAGCCGTGCTCGGCGGTCACGGCGGCCATCTTCTCCGCGTCAGCCCGGTAGCCGTCCGCGTCCTCCGGCCGGCCGGCCAGGTCGGCGATGGCGGCGAACTCCCTGGCGGCGAGGGTGAACAGCCCGGCGATGAACACCGACTCGGCGACGCCGCCCGCGCGGTTCTCCGCGGTCTGGAACGACTCGCCCGGCGACTGCGAGAAGCAGTTCAGGTTCAGGCAGTCGTTCCAGTCCGCACGGCCGATGAGCGGCAGGCCGTGCGGGCCGGTCCGGTCGATCGTGTAGCGCACCGAACGCTCGAGGTGGTCGTAGAGGGTGGCCTCCCCGCCGTCGCTGAACGGCACCCGCTCGCCGAGGACCGTGGTGTCGCCGGTCTCCTTCAAGTAGGCGGCGACGCCGAGCACGAGCCAGAGCGGGTCGTCGTTGAAGCCGGAGCCGATCGCGTCGTTGCCCGTCTTGGTGAGCGGCTGGTACTGGTGGTAGGCGCCCCCGTCCGCGAACTGCGTGGCGGCGAGGTCGATGATCCGCTCCCGTGCCCGCTCCGGGGCGAGCTGGACCGAGCCGAGCAGGTCCTGGCAGGAGTCGCGGAACCCCATGCCCCGGGAGATCCCTGTCTCGAACAAGGAGACCGAACGGCTCATGTTGAACGTCACCAGGCACTGGTAGGCGTTCCAGATGTTGACCATGCGGTTGGTGTCTTCATCCGGCGTGTCGACGGTCAGCACGGTAAGGAGCTCGTCCCAGAACGCCGTCAGGTCCGCGAACCCCGCCGCCACCGTGGACGGCTGGAGCCAGCGCTCGATGACGGGCCTGACCATGGCCTTGTTGATGACGCCGGGCGCCTCGAACTTGGCGTCGCGCGGGTTCTCCCAGTAGCCGAGGAGGAAGATGACCTCTTTCGTCTCGCCGGGCGCGAGGCTCAGCCTGACATGGTGGGCACCGTGCGGCGCCCAGCCGTGCGCGATCGAGCCGCTGGCGCGGCCCCGTTCCACGGCCAGCGGCCTGTCGAACCCCCGGTAGGGGCCGAGGAATGCCTCCCGCTGAGTGTCGAAGCCGGCCAGCGGCTCCGAGCACGCGAAGTAGGCGAAGTGGTCGCGCCGCTCCCGGTACTCGGTCTTGTGGTAGATGACGCCGTTCCCGGGGTCGACCTCGACCTCACCGGTGGAGTAGTTCCGCTGGAAGTTCGTCGCGTCGTCCTGGGCGTCCCAGAGGGCGAACTCGACGGACGAGAAGACGGAGAGTTCGGCGTGCCGCGCGCGCTCATTGGTCACCGTCAGCCGCCAGACCTCCAGGGTCTCACCGCGCGGCACGAAGTACAGCGTGCTGGCCCGGATGCCGCCGCTGGCGGAGCCGATCACGGTGTACGACAGCCCATGCCGGCACTCGTACTCATCCAGGACGGTCTGGGTGGGCTGCCATGACGGCGACCAGTACTGGCCCGTGATGTCGTCGCGCAGGTACAGGTAGCGCCCGCCGGTGTCCGGCGGGACGTTGTTGTACCGGTAGCGGGTGAGCCGCCGCAGCCGCGCGTCGCGGTGCCACGAGTAGCCTCCGGCCGTGTTGGAGACGATGCCGAAATACCCCTCCGTGCCCAGGTAGTTGATCCACGGCACCGGAGTGTCCGGGCGGGTGATCACGTACTCGCGGCGATCGTCGTCGAAATGGCCGTAGCGCATCGCGTACCCCTGCTGACCTCGGAGCGGGCATGGCGCGAGGCCATGTCACCGCTGACACCAGACGCTCAGCGCTACTTTACCGGTTTAGTCCAGCTCTGGCCATGCCGCGGGCCCGGCCCTTCCGGGACCGGGGGACGGGCTCCGGGGCCGTCAGGCCCGCCCGGGGCCGTCAGGCCCGCCCGCCGGGCACGGCCGCCCTCACCAGATCTGGCGGGCCGCCTCCGCCACGAGTTCGAGCTTGCGCTCCTGCACGTCCTCGTTGACCAGGTTCGCGCCGGGCAGGGTGGAGGAGAACCCGCACTGGGTGGAGATGCCGAGCCGTTCCAGGCCGGTGTAGCGGGCCGCCTCGTGCACCCGCGCGGTCAGGTCCTCGACCGGCTCCAGCGTCGTGGTCTTGCTGGACACCAGGCCGAGCACGATCTGTTTGTCGTCGGGCGCCTTGGCCAGCGGCTCGAACGAGCCGGACCGCTCGTCGTCGTACTCCAGCAGGAAGACATCGAAGTTCGTGAGCCGTCCGAACACGGCCTCGGCGGTGAAGTCGTACCCGCCGGACCCGATCCACTGGCTCATGTTGTTCCCCTTGCACACGTGCAGGCCGAACGTGACGCCGGGGATACCCGCGACGCCGTTGATGATGTCCATGCCCTCGGTGAGCGTGCGCTCGGTCGGCATGCCCAGCCTCTCGCGCAGCTCCCGGTTCTCCGGGTCGACCATCGTCCCGATGTCGGGCGCGTCGATCTGGATGTACGTGCAGCCGAGCCGGGCGAGCGCTTCGGCCTCGGCCCTGATGATCGCGGCGGCGTCGGCGAACATCTCGTAGGCGTCCCGGTAGACCGCGCTGGTCAGCTCGGGTGACCACAGGGAGTAGATGAAGAGCGGGCTGGGCAGCGTGACCTTGACCGTCTTAGTGGCGCGGGCCCGGGAGTAGGCGAACTCCTCGATGGTCAGCTTCCGCTTCTGGCTGATCTTCCCGGTCGCGGTGAACGGGGGGTGCCATTCCCACTCCTCGGTCGCGCTGTGGAAGTGGATGCCCGCGCCCTCGATCGGCGCCACGCCGTCCAGCTCGCCGATGATCTGGTCGAAGAACGAGAACCGCCGGAACTCCCCGTCGGTGACGACGTCGAGCCCCGCGCCCTCCTGCATCGCGATCGCCTGGTCGACCGCGCGGTCCTCGATCCGCTTGAACTCCGGCGTGGCGAGCTGCCCGGATTCGTGCGCTTCCCGGGCCCGCACCAGGTACCGGGGCCGCAGCAGCGAGCCAATAACGTCGGAGTGGTGGACTTGTGCCATTGCCAGCCTCCATAGACATCGTCGTCTGGTGCTAGTACCGACCTACACGCCGCGAGGCGCCATGGGAAGTAGCGTGGCTCACATTTTCCGCGCCGCCGTTTAGCCCGCGGCACATCCCGGCCGCCGGGCGTCTAACGGAAGGATCCCGCGGCCCCAGAGGTCAACTCGCCGCCCCCGGGCCGCTGGACTACCGCGGCAGGCCCGAGGTTCGGGCGGCGGGGGTGAGCGGGGCGGCGGCGGGGACGGGGGCGGCCGCGGGGAGGCGGGCGGCCGCGGGGACTATGCCATATCGGCGATGGCCGGCCCGCCCGGCTCGGTGTCCACGACCGCGAAGGAGGCCGGGGGCAGGGATATCCCTCCGGGTTCGGCCCTGATGCCCGGGTCCGAGGCGGCGAGCAGGACGGCGGCACGGCCGGCGGGGGTGAGCGGGACGACCGCGGGGGACTCGCCCAGGCTGGCGGCTATCCGGAGGGAGCCGCGGGTGACGACGAGCCAGCGGGCGTCCTCGTCGTAATCCACGCGCACGCGGCACAGACGGGGATCGGTGAGTTCGGGCCGGGCACGGCGCAGCGCGAGCAGCGCGCGGTACCAGTCCAGGAGCGATCGGTGCGGTTCACGGCCGGGCTGGCTCCAGTCGAGCTTGGAACGCAGGAACGTCTCCTTGTCCTGCGGATCGGGGATCTCGGCGGCGCCCCAGCCGTGCCCGGCGAACTCGGCCTTGCGGCCGGCGCTGACGGCGCGGGCGAGTCCGGGGTCGGTGTGGTCGGTGAAGTACTGCCACGGCGTGTCGGCGCCCCACTCCTCGCCCATGAACAGCATCGGGGTGAACGGCGCGGTGAGCACCAGTCCCGCCGCCACCCGGAGCAGCCCCTCCCGGCGCGGATGGCCGGCGAGCGTGACCGGCATGCGGTCGCCGGCGGCCCGGTTGCCCACCTGGTCGTGATCCTGGGAGAAGCAGACGAACCGGTACGCCGGGACGCGCAGCACGTCAACGGGGCGGCCGTGCGTGCGGCCGCGGAACGATGACCAGGTGCCGTCGTGGAAGTACGCCCGGGACAGCGTCTTGGCCACGGCCGCCACCGAACCGAAATCACCGTAGTAGCCCTGCCGCTCGCCCGTCACCAGGGAATGCACGGCATGGTGGAAGTCATCGTTCCACTGGGCGGTCAGCCCGTAGCCGCCGTCCTCGCGCGCAGTGATCAGCCGCGGGCTGTTCAGGTCGGATTCGGCGATGAGGACGAGCGACCGCCGGGTCCTGGCCGCGAGCGCGTCGACCTCGGCCGCCAGTTCCTCCAGGATGTGCACCGCCCGGCGGTCCTCGAGCGCGTGCACCGCGTCCAGGCGCAGGCCGTCGATGTGATAGTCCCGCAGCCACATCAGCGCGTTGCCGATCACGAACGAACGCACCTCGTCCGAGCCGGGCTGGTCCAGGTTCACCGCGGGACCCCACGGGGTCATGTGCGCCGTGGTGAAGTACGGCCCGAAATCGGCGAGCCGGTTCCCCGGGCCGACGTGGTTGTAGACGACGTCGAGGAAGACGGCCAGGCCCCGGCCGTGGCAGGCGTCCACGAACCGCTTCAGCGCGTCCGGGCCGCCGTAGGGCTCATGCACCGCCCACAGGCCGATGCCGTCGTATCCCCAGCCGTGCTCGCCGGGGAACGCGGCCAGCGGCATCAGTTCCACCGCGGTCACGCCGAGATCGGTCAGGTGGCCGAGCCGCCCGATCGCGGCGTCCAGGGTCCCCTGCGGCGTGAACGTGCCGACGTGCAGTTCGTAGACCACCGCTCCCGGCAGCGGCGCGCCGCGCCAGTGGCCGTCCGTCCATTCGAAGGCGGCGTGGCTGTAGGTCCGGCTCGCCCCGCCCGGACCGTACGGCTGCCACGGCGACCGCGGGTCGGCCAGCGGCGCGCCGCCGTCCAGCCGGAAGGCGTAATCGGTCCCGGGAGGCGCTTCCGCCTCCGCCTGCCACCATCCGGGGCGGTCACCGGGCGCCATGGCGCGGCGCCGCCCGGCGACCTCGACGTCGACCCGGGCGGCGGCGGGCGCCCACACCGTGAAGACGGTCACCGCCCCTCCGGGACGAGCAGCGCGACGGGCAGCCGGCGCGTCAGTTCGGCAAGCGGTGCCCGGTCACCGGAATACCGCTGGCCGGTGAGCACATCGGTCCAGGAGGGGGCGGAGGCGGGGAGAGGCAGCGCGGTGCCGGCCCAGCCGCCCCGGCGGCGCAGGCCGGCCGGCAGCCGGGTCGCCACCGTGACCGCGCCGCCGCCGCGCTCGAACGCCACCGTGTGGCCGGCCGCGGCTCCGATGGCGGTCAGCGGCGTGTAGCCGCCGGCGAACCAGTCCGGATGGTCGCGGCGCAGCCGCAGCGTCCGCGAGGTGACGAGCAGCTTGGCCGCGTCCAGGCGCGCGGTGGGATCCGCGACGGCCACCGGGCGGCCGGCGGCTGCGGCACCGGGGGCCTCACCGCCGCCCGGTCGGCTGGCGTCAAGCCGCCCCGCGTCGAGGTCGCCGAGCAGTGACCGCCTCCTGGCGTAGTCCACGCCGCGCCGGTTGTCCGGGTCCACCAGGGACAGCCCGGCCAGCTCACATCCCTGGTACACGTCCGGCACGCCCGGCATGGTGAGCTGCACCAGCTTGGCGCCCAGCGAGTTGGCCAGCGCGTCGCCGGCGATCGAGGCGACGAATTCCCCGATGGACGCGGCCAGCCCGGCGTCGCCGGCCGCGCGGGCCGCCAGGCTGCGCACCGCGGCCTCGTAGCCGGGGTCCGGGTCGGCCCACGACGTCTGCCGCTTCGCCTCGCGCACCGCCTTGGTCATGTACCCGGCCAGCCGTTCGGCGCTGACCGGCCATGCCCCGACCACGGTCTGCCAGAGCAGGTACTCGGTGTCCGGGTCGACGGCGGGCGGCACCGCCGCGCGCTCATGCCATTCCCTGACCCGCCGCCCCCACTCGCCGGGGATCTCGGCGAGCACGGCTAGCCTGGCCCGGACGTCCTCCTGGCGCTTGGTGTCGTGCGTGGACAGCGTGGTCATCGTGGCCGGCCAGCCGGCCGCCAGGCGGCCGGCCGCGCCATGGAACTCCGCGGCCGGCACCCCGAACCGGTCCGGGTCGCCCCCGACCTCGTTCAGCGAGACCAGCCGGGGCCAGCGGTAGAACGCGGTGTCCTCGATGCCCTTGGCCTGCGCCGGCCCCGTCGTCTGCTGGAACCGGACGATCAGCTCGGCGGCCCGGGCCGCGGTCTCGCGGGTGCCCAGGGCCGTGGCGGCGACGTCCGCGGCGAGCGCGTGCAGGCCGCCGGGCAGGTGCCTGCGCGCGGCGTGGAGCGCGTTCCGCATGGCCGAGACCGAGGCCGCGGGCGGCGGCTCACCGGGATGGACGTAGGCGCGGTAGACCGGGAAGGCGGCGAGCAGTTCGGTCAGCACGAACCGCGCATCGGCGGGGCTGGCCTGCGGATAGACGCCGCGGAGCACGGCGGCCAGCCGCGCCACTTCGGCCGGCAGCGTCTTGGTGACGATCTCCCGCTTGGATTCCTCGGCGACACGGGCGAACCGCGGGACGGCGTTCGCGCCGAGGCGGCGGCGCACCCGGTGGTATTCGGCGCTGAGCGGGTCGGCGCCGGCCGGGTCCACGAAGAGCCCGTCGACGAGCCGGAGCGCGTCGTACCCGGTCGTGCCCGCGCATGGCCAGTCGTCGGGCAGCCGCTCGCCGGCCTGGAGGATCTTCTCCACGACCACCCACGCGCCGCCGGTCGCCGCCGCGAGGCGTCGCAGGTATCCGCGCGGGTCGGCGAGCCCGTCCGGGTGGTCCACCCGGAGGCCGTCCACGAGCCCTTCGGCCACGAGCCGGGTGATCACCTGGTGCGTGGCGTCGAACACGGCGGGATCCTCCACCCGTATGCCGATCAGCGAGGTGATGTCGAAGAACCGGCGCCAGTTCAGCGTTGTCGCCCCGTCCCGCCACCAGGCCAGCCGGTAGTGCTGCGCGTCGAGCAGTTCGCGCGGCGGCAGCCGCGCGGTCCCCGCCCGCAGCGGCAGCACGTGGTCGAAATACCGCAGCACCGGCTCGCCGTCCGGGCCGCCATGGCGGTCCACCGCGAGGTCGCCCAGGCAGTCCGGGACCGGCCCGCCCAGGATCGGCAGCAGCATCCGGCCGTCCTGCGCCGCCCAGTCGATGTCGAACCAGGCCGCGAACGGCGAGCCGGGCCCGTCCCGCAGCACCGACCACAGCTGGCGGTTCAGCGTCTCGGGGACCGGGATGGCCATGTGGTTGGGCACGATGTCGAGGACGATGCCGAGCCCGTGGGACCGGAACCGCTTGGCCATCGCGCGGAACTCCTCCTCTCCGCCGAGTTCGGCGCGGATCCGCGAGTGATCGGTGACGTCGTACCCGTGCCGCGACCCGGGAGCGGCCTCCAGTACCGGCGACAGGTAGACGTGCGTGACGCCGAGCTCCGCCAGGTACTCCCCGGCCTGTGCCGCCTGGGCGAACCCGAAGTCCGGTGTGAGCTGTAGCCGGTAGGTCGACACCGGCAACGCACTCGTCGTCACGTTCCCCCCTGCCGCTCGCGGTTGTCCTCAGCCTCCTTCCCCGCGACAGGGGTTCCGAACGTCAGACGGCGGCTCCCACCAGCCCCCTGCTGTTCGCCACGGCCATCACCCGCACCTGGCGCTCGGTGAACCCGGCCGCCAGCAGCCGGTCGGCGAGCAGGGCGAGGCCGTCCTCGACCGGCGGGTTGAACGGCTGGCCGAGGTCGCTGGTCAGCAGGGACCGCTCCGGGCCCGCCGCCCGGATATGCGCGAACATCTCCTCCCAGCCGACCTTGCCGGTGTACGGGGTGGTGAAGCACCGTTCGAGCAGCGCGCCCATGGCGGCGAGGTCGGCTTGCAGGCTCCCGCCGAGGCGCTGGGAGGTGAACTCCGGGTGAGTCACCACGATGCGTTCGGCGCCTTGTTCCCGCGCTGCCCTGACCACGGCGAGGATCTCCGGGCCGGACAGGTGGCCGGTGGCCAGGACCATGCCGTGCTCGGCGACGATGTCGATCACCTGGCGCACCGGTTCGGTGACGTGGCCGCGCTCGTCGAGCACCGTGACCGGGTCGGCGCGGATGCCGCGGGCCTGCAAGGCGGCCTGCACGCTGGCCCACTGCGGGGGAACCGCGCCCTCCGGGGCCCGGGCCAGCGAGCCGCGCTCGTTGGCGCTGTCCACCGTCGGCAGCCACACCACGGTCGCCCCGGACCGCGCGGCGATCTCCACTGCCGCGGGGTTGATGCCGCCGACAGCGGCGTTGAGCGTGATGGCGCCGCGCACGTCCGCTCCCGGAACGGCGTTGCGGACCACCTGGGCGCGCTCGGCGGTGGGCACGTAGTGCGATTTGAGCACGAAACCGGCCAGGCCCCGTTCGAGAAACTTGCCGGCCAGCGTGAGGTCGTCGACCCGCCGTTCCATGACGTCGGGGCCGACGTGGACATGCAGGTCGTACGCGCCGCGCACGAGGTCCCGCGCACGGGGCGAGGGGACGGGCGGGGCCGCGGGAGTCACCGGATCCACACACCACCTTTACCGTAAAACGCCCCCTTTCCGACAGGCCCGCCCCGCGCGCCCGCCACCGGCCTGCCGCGCCGGCACATTACGACGCCGTGTAGTCTCGATGAGGTGCCCGGCCCGGGCGCCGGCCGGAAGGTGGTCTTATCCCAGGTGAGCGCGGTTAACGTCCGTCCCCACATCGACGCTGCCCCGCGGCAGCGCCACCGGGTTGGCAGCGCGGTACGCGCCTACGTCGCGCTGTGCAAACCGCGGATCGTCGAGCTGTTGCTGGTCACGGCGGTGCCCACGCTGTTCCTCGCCTATCGCGGGTTCCCGTCGCTGCTCGTCACCGCGGTCGTGGTCGCCGGCGGGGCGCTGGCGGCCGGCAGCGCGAACGCGCTGAACTGCTACATCGACCGCGATATCGACGTGATCATGCGGCGGACCAGTCGCAGGCCGCTGGCGGTGCACACGGTGTCGCCCCGGTCCGCGCTCGCCTTCGGCCTGACGCTCGCAGTGGTCTCGGTGGCGCTGTTCGCGGCGGCCACGAACCTGCTCGCGGCGGGGCTGACGCTCGCGGCGATCGCGTACTACGTTGTGATCTATACCATGCTGCTCAAGCGGCATACCTCACAGTCCACGCTGTGGGGCGGGGTATGCGGCGCGGCGCCGGTGCCGATCGCCTGGGCCGCGGCGACGGGATCGCTGTCGTGGGCGGCGGCGCTGCTGTTCCTGGTGATCTTCTTCTGGCAGCCACCGCACTTCTGGGCGCTCGCCATCAAGTACCGCGAGGACTACCGCCGCGCGGGCATCCCGATGCTGCCCGTGGTCGCCCCGGTCCGCCGGGTGCTCGCCGAGTCGGTGGCGTACAGCTGGCTCATGGTGGCGGCGTCGCTCGCGCTGTGGCACTGGGGCGGGCCGGTGTACGAGGCGGCGGCGGCGCTGCTCGGCGCCGCGTTCCTGTACGAGGTGCACCGGCTCTACCGCGCGTCACGGCGGGATGCCGGCAGCGGGGGCGGGCTCGTGACCATGCGCCTGTTCCACCTGTCGCTGGTGTACCTGACGCTGCTGTTCGCCGCCGTCGCGGCGGGTGCGCTGGTCCGCTAGAGATTTCCCTGATAGCGATCGAACCGGTGGCGGCCGCGGCACGTATAAGAGGGTGGAGACGGCCCGCGGGCGCACCTGATGACGCTCCCAACGTTCATGCCCGCGGGCCACTCCATACGATCGCCGCTATCACGTAGAACTCCAGTCCCCCGGGTACCGTTACACGCCCACCCGGCCGGCCCGCCGCCGCGGGCTAGACTCCGGCGCGTGATCCTTATCGTCGCGGGGGTGGCCGGCAGCGGCAAGACGACCGTCGGGGCACTGCTCGCCGGCCGGCTGCACTGGCGTTTCGCCGACGCCGACACCTTCCACCCGGAAGCCAACGTGGCGAAGATGCGCTCCGGCGTGCCGCTCACCGACGAGGACCGGATGCCGTGGCTGGGCGTTGTCGCCGGCTGGATGGACACGCACATCGCGGCCGGGCGGTCCGCCGTGCTGGCCTGCTCGGCGCTGAAGCGGTCCTACCGCGACCTGCTGCTCTCCGGGCGCCCGGCGGCGACGATGGTGTTCTTGCGGCTCGACCGGGACGTCCTGGCCCGCCGACTGGCGAGCCGGGCGGGGCACTTCTTCCCGGAGAAGCTCCTGGACAGCCAGCTGGCCGTCCTGGAGCCGCCCGAGCCGGGCGAGCGCGTGCACACCGTGCCCGTCCATGGCGACGCCGCGCAGACCGCGGACGAGATCATCGCGCTGCTGTGGCCGTCCGGCCAGCCGGGGCCGTAGCCTGGGTGCGTGAAGCTGAAGCTGGACCTGCACGACATCTATAACCAGGGCAGCGAGATCGAGCGGGCGTTGCAGCGGGTCTTCGACGAGGCCGTCGCGAAGAAGGCGCCGATGATCGAGATCATCCCCGGCAAGGGCACGGGCCAGCTCAAGAAGCACGTCCTTCGGTTCCTCGACAAGAACCGTCCACCTGCCAAGCACTACCGGGTGGAGAAGGACAGCAAGAACTTCGGGCGGATCTTCGTTCATCTCCGCTGGAAGTAGATCCCTTCGCTGCCAACGAGAAACCCGCAGAGGTGATGCAGGGCTGCTGTCTTCCCGTGCGAGCTCTATGCAGCTTTTTCCCGGTACCCGGCCCACTTCCGCGCGATATCAGCCCGGAACTGCCATACCTCATGGACCGGTCCTTGTTCCATTACCCGTTCCCATTCCCTGACCTCGGCGCGGGCGAGTTCGTTTACCGCCTGAGGCGGGGCTTCAGCCCAGGCGGGCACGGCCTTCATCGCGTTATCCGCGTCAGCTGCGTCCCATCCGGCCTCCATCATGGACACGATGAGGTTCGCGGATGTCATCCACGCCGGACCCCGGACAGCCCACCCGAAGTCCACCATCCACGCCCGGTCGCCGTTAACGACGAAATTCGTCGGGTTCGGATCACGATGGACGATGCTGTCACCTTCGAGCAAGTCCGGGCTGTCCGCGTATTCGCCCCAGTGGTCACGCGCCGAGCGCGTAAGTATGTCCGGAGCAGGTATCGCTGACAGCTTCGTCAGCAGCCCGACCATCTTGGGAATGTCTTCCGAGCCCGGCTTCTGGTCGGCCCAGGGACGGCCCGGCAGTGCCGGCCACGCGGTGATATCCCAGCCCGCTGCCTGCATCCGCCACAGCAGCGGCGGGGACACAGCCGCAACGTACGGCGCTAGCTCCGCGCCGAGCGCCAGCCTGCGCCGCTGATGATCCGTAGAGCCCGGCCCGGTGCCCTTGATGAACACGCCGCCTTCCGCTGTGTGCAGTACGAGCCGGACGCTTGTGCCCAGCCCCTCGCCGCCTGCTGAGGT
Organism: Trebonia sp.; assembly: GCA_035294225.1. GTDB lineage: Bacteria > Actinomycetota > Actinomycetes > Streptosporangiales > Streptosporangiaceae > Trebonia. The sequence goes on along the minus strand of DATGLH010000144.1, from coordinate 10,126 downwards.
GCGCAGTACCGGTCCGGTACGGGACTCGATAGCATCCCGCAGGATGTGGGGCAGTTCATCCCAGACCGCGCTGGGCTCCACGGGCCGCATCAGATCCTCGGCTTGCACGCGCCGGGCAAACAAAGCGGGTTGCAGTAGCTGTCCGGGATACAGGTGGGCTTGCAGCTTCCGCTGTCCACGGCCCTGGTGGCAGGCCGACACCCGAGATCGGGGGGACACGGCTGCATCCAGTCCGGTGGCCACTCCTCCGGAGTGCGCTTCCGCCCCCATGCCGGGAGGGTAGACGCCAACTCCATCACGTCACCCAGGATATCGGCCAGTGGCGTGCCTAGAACGGTACCGGCCGTCATCCATCTGGTCAGCGGGCACGGGGTCACGCTGCCGTCCGGGAGAACAGCTGCGCGATGGTGACCGCAGTTCCCGCACGCCTGCGAAGGGTCGGGGATGGTCCCGCGCCCGAACTCGCGAAGGCGATCGGTGCCGACGTTATCGACACCGCGCGCCCGGAGCAGTTCCTCTCCCTCGGCCGCGTGCTGACCGGGGAGAATACCTGTGATCAGGCCCACCCGGAGAGAAATCTCCCTCCGAACAGCCTCCTCGATGTTCGCCAGAGTCTGCCGGAAGGTATCGCGGCCGGTGATCTGCTTGTGCTCTAGGCGATCGCTGGTGTACCACGACGTAGCCAGGCGAACGCCTGGCGTCTCGAACAGCTCCCACAGGGCAGGGCCGACGTGAGCGAGGTTCGAATACACTTCAGCCTCCATCCCCAGGCCCAGGGCGTGACGGACGAGACGGGGAAGCGCGGGGTGCATGGTCGGCTCGCCGCCGATAAAGCACACGAAGCGCGTGCCGAGTCCGGCGCCCTCCGTGATCACCCGCTCCCAGTCCTCGGGTGCCATGGTTCCGTGCGTGCCGTTCGGCCCAGACCCGGCATAACAGTGAACGCATGACAACTGACATTTACCGGTGACTTCAACCCACAGGGCCGCGAGCGGGCTGTCCGCTCCGTCTCGGATCGCACGTTCGTGCGTGATCGTCATGTTGTGTCCTTCCGGTTCGACTTGTGGTCTCATTCGTGCCGCACCACGTTCTTAGGTGCCAGTTGCGGCGGGAAGCGTCCCAACGGCCACTGAGCCCAGTCATCACGCCTGCTGTCCAGTGACCAGCGCCCACACGACCTTCCCCCTGGATGTCACCCGGTAGCACCCCCAGTGCTCGGCGAGCGCATCGGTGATCATGAGTCCGCGCCCCTTCTCGTCTTCCGGTTCGGGGATGCCCATCATGGGAGATCCCGGGTTGTCGTCCCACATCCTGATACACACCGAACTGCCGGGAGACTTAAGCCGCACGGCCACGTAGTCGCCTACGGCATTCTGCACCGCGTTGGTGACTAGCTCACTGGCCACCAATTCCGCATCCTCGATGAGGCGTGCAAGACCCCATTCGCCGAGCTGCGCCCGTACGAATAGCCTTACGGCATGTGGCGCGTGCACGTTGCACACGTAGGTGCGGTCTTCGCTGGTGACACTTTGCGGTTCGCATGTCGTCGGCATAACCCGTCCTGTCTCGCGGGCGGCAACTAAAGAAAAGCCGCGAGGGTGCGGCGTAGGCTACACGTCACACACGGTTGTAGACGTTCCAGTCCGATCTGTAAGGGTGCTGTAGTCGTGGCCAAGCTGAGCGACGAAGCAAGGCGTGCGGTCAGCCTGCTCGTGGATGAGATGCGGTCCCAGCGGGAGCAACGCGGCTGGACGCAGGCCGAACTTGCCGAGCGTGCGAGGTACAGCAAGGCGCTCATAGCCGCCGTCGAGAACTATGACCGCGCACCTACCGCCGGGCTGGCCAAGGCTCTGGACACCGCGTTCGGTCTTCCCGGAACGTTCGAGCGACTGCACAAGCGCATGGGCGCCCTCGCGTTCCCTTTGGCGTTCGGGGAGTTCGCCCAGATCGAGCAAGCGGCCAGCGAACTGTTCATCTGGGACCACTCATATCTGCCGGGGTTGCTGCAACCCGAAGGCTACGCCCGCCACCTGCTAAGCCGCCATCTCAACGTGACTGACGACGAGGTAGCGGAGCGGGTAGCCGCACGCATTGCCAGGCAGTCAGTGCTCACGCGGGAAGACCCGCCCGCCCCTGTCGTGTGGTTCGTGATCGACGGGCAGGCACTACGGCGGCCGATCGGCACCCCCGAAGTGATGGCGCACGCCCTGGGGCACGTGCTCAAGATGGCGGAACGGCCGAACATCACGGTGCAGGTGATCCCGCTCGAAAGCGGCGGAGGACATCCCGGTCTCCTGGGTGCCTGCTACCTCGCTGAGCACGACGCCAGCCCGACTACGCTCTTCCTAGAAGACATGGCGGACGGACGGCTTACCGAAGATCCCGCGACGGTACGCGAAGTGCGGCTACGGTGGCGCTACCTGTGCAGTCTCGCATTGCCTGCGGGCGCGTCCATGGATCTGATCAGGAGAGAGCAAGAGCAATGGAAACCCTCATAGACCCCTGGCGCAAGTCGTCACGGTCTGGCGGAAGCAACGGGGGTTGCGTAGAAGTCGCGCGCACGTCAGAACGTGTGCTCATCCGCGACACCACGAACCGTGCCGCCGGGCACATCGACGTGACCCCCGAAGCATGGCAGGAGTTCCTGGCGACGCTCCGCTAGGAGCCGACAGCGATCAAGGGAGGCGCGCGAGGAGAACTTCGCGCGCCTCGCACATTTGCGGGCTCACCGTCCGGGATGCGATGTCGAATCATACGCGGATAGTCAAACTGCTCAGCAATCACAGCCGTGGCATGCGTGCGCAAACACTCGGAAACCGAATGGTCGCTCGAAGTATTCGCCCAGGTCAGCCCATGGATGCCGGGCCGGACGCCAAAGTATTTCCGAATAATTACATCCGCGCCGCCGTCGCCTACTACGATCGTTAGCTGAGTTTGGCCGGGTTCGCCCGCGGCCAGCGCCACGTTACCGGCCGGGATGGACGTGTTCTGGATCTGCGATTGCGGAAAGCGAGGTAGTAATTCCTGATGACCGGTTCCAAAATAGCCGTGGTGGTTCCCGCCGGCCCGCATGATGACGCGGCGGATACCCTGCGCAGTGTGTTGTGTTATACGGACCCCGAGTTGCTCTTGGTCATCGACGACACTCGTGGGCGCGGCATCGGGTTCGACGACCCTAGGGTGATGGTGTTCACCCCGCCGGCCTCGCCTCCTGGCGCGCACGGAGGTCTGTGGGTCAAGCTGGCCGCGGCGTTCCGCTACGCGGCCCAGCGGACAGACTTCGACGTACTGCTGCGACTTGACACCGACGCGCTGATCCTCGGCCCGGGAGTGGCGGAGGCAGCCGCTGAACGATTTGGCCGTGACCCCTCGATCGGCGCTCTCGGCGCGTACCGCGTGGGGCCGGACGGGCAGCGGCGCGACTGGACGCCCGCCAGGAAGATATTGCTGTCGGAAGTCGGCCTGCGAGGCTTGCGGCACTGGCGCGCGCGCCGGAGGATACGGCAGCTAGTCGCCGGCGCTCCCGGCTATGTTCCGGGAGAGCATGCTCTCGGCGCGGCCGTCTTGTACCGCGGTGACATGGTACGCGAGTGGGACCGCCGCGGGATGCTTGACTATGCGGAGTTGGGCGCTAGCCGGCTTGGCGAGGACCACCTGTTCGGTCTTCTCACCGTGGCCGCCGGATACCGGATTGCCGATTTCAGCGGGCCGGGCGACCCGCTGGCGCTGCGGTGGCAGGGCCTGCCCGCGGCTCCCGATGACCTGCTGGCGGCCGGCAAGCTCATTACCCACTCGGTCCGGTACTGGGTCGGCATGTCAGAGGCCGAGATCCGCCAGTTCTTCGCGACCCACCGCGCCGCGGCACGTTGAATTGCGACCCCACGCCGCGGCCTGATCTGCTGTCCCGCGACTGGACACCAATTCTGTTTCCCGCAATGCCATCCATGCGGATAAGACAGCGTCTTGATTATGCTTCAGCATGCCATTCTTTACCGGGACGCATGAATAGCCGCGGCAATCTATAATTTTTCTGCTAACGCTGTGCGTCCAAATTCTCCCGCGCACGGACTGCTGGCGCTGGCGGTTATCCCGGGTCACTGTACCTGCATTTTCTATTTGTCGGGAGGATCATTAAAGTGAGTCGGGTCTCAGAAATCATTGAGACGATGGTGCACGCGGTACCCGCAGGCCAGGAACACCTTGATGCCGATCAGTTCACGGCGCTGCGCGAATTGACCAGGTCGCTCATCGCCGCGAAGCCGGAAGCCGCCGGGGAGTACGCCAGATTCCTTGGCATCAGGCGGCGGGGACTTTGCCTGCCCGAGGCGGACCTCACCGAGCGGCTGCGCGGCGCGACCGTGCTCGTGACCGGCGGCACGGGGTGCATCGGCGCTACGCTCATGGCCCAGCTCGCCGCGCGGGAACCGGGCCGCCTGGTCAGCCTCAGCCGCGGCGCCACGGCCGGCTGGCCGCGGCTGGACAGCGCCGAGTACCTGCACGGCGACATCAGGGACCGCCGCACGATGGATGAGCTCATCGCCCGGGTGCGGCCCGACGTGATCTTCCACGTCGCCGCGCAGCGCTCGCCGGCGCTCGCGGAGGTCGAGGTGCACCGGACGGTCACCACCAACGTGCTCGGCTCGCGTAACGTGCTGGCCGCGGCGGCAGAGGCAGGCGTGCCCCAGGTGGTGTGCGCGTCCACCGGCAAGGCCCTGCGACCGTACTCGCCCGAGACGTACACGGCATCCAAGCGCGCCGCCGAATGGATCGCTTCCTCGGTGGCGGCAAGCAGCGAAATGCTGTGTTCGGCCTGCCGGTTCACCCATGTCATCGACAACTCGATCGTCTACTCGCGCCTGCTGGACTGGGCCGAAGGCGGGGTCGTCCGGCTGCACGGCCCGGGCATCGCGTTCTACGCCCAGTCGGCGCTGGAATCGGCGCAGCTGCTGCTGCTGGCCTTCCTCGGCGCCTGCCCTGGCGAGTTCCGCGTGCACGCCATCACCGACCTTGGCTGGCCGGTCAGCCTGCTGGACCTCGCGATCGGCGTGCTGTCCCGCACGGGCTCGGACTCGCCCATCTACTTCAGCGGTTACGACCCGGGATATGAGGAAATACCGTTCCCGGGCCTGTACGACCCGGCGACCGCCGGCGACGTCAGCCCGATGCTCAACGCGTTCGAGGCGGCCGCCGCCGTCTCCTCGCCGTGTCCTCAGGTTGACGCGTTCCGGCTGGACATCGCGCCAGACCCGGTGCCCCCGAAGCTGCTCGCCGCCCTGGAGGCGGTATGCGAGCGGACCCAGGACCCCCGGGCCGTGCGGCAGGCCCTTGATGAGCTCAGCTGGTCGCTGCTCGATGCCACCCTCAGTGCCGCGGCCCGGCCTGCCCTGGCCCGGTCGGCCCGGCTGGCCTGCCAGCACGAGCACGCGCTGACGCCGGCGCACCGGCGGATGATGGAAGCGATCAGGGCGAACGCGGCGAGCCCCGCCTGAGCCGGCACACGCCGGCCGGCGGCACCCGGTCAGGCGCCGATCCGGGCGGCGATCCCGTCGAGCACGCAGTCCAGGCCGAACTCGAACCGCTCGTCCCTCGCCTGCGGCGAGTCTGGGTCCAGGTCCGCGTCGATGACCCGCAGCGGGTGCGGATAGCGCCCGGACTGCCTGATCCGCCGTCCGAGGTCGCCGAGGACCGCGATCAGCCGTTCGGCGTTCCGCGCGTCGTTGGGGCCGGAAGGCGGGCCGTGGCCGATGAAGCCGATCGCCCACGGGTGCCGCGGCAGCGCCGCCCGGGCGTTGCGCGCATAGGCCCGCGGATCCGCCCGCCAGTCCCCGGAAGGCTCCGGCGCCTGGCTCTCCGCCTGCGCCCTCTCGAGCATCAGCTGGTGCGGTTTACTACGCGCTCAACTGTCCCGAACGGAAGCGGCCGTCTCATCGAGGTCCCCGTGACTGCCGCGGGCGGGCTGGCCACGGAGGTGCTGCGCGCGCTGGACGCCGCCGGCGTCGCGCGAGCGACATCAAGGCCCCGGTAACGGCGGCTGACGCGCGTGTCGGCGATCGTAAGCGGTCTCCGGGCAACCGGAGCGACAATTGTGCTGAGGAATCATTCAGCGATTGCTTAACCAGTTACCGGCATAATCAGACGCCGACCGAGGGAGGCGCAACGAATGCCATTCCGCCGTACGGGCCGCCGGGTCTTCCTGGCTCCGGCGCTGTGCCTGGCGCTCGCCGCTGCGATTACCGCTTGCTCCAGCAGCAGTTCCAGTTCCAGCTCCAGTTCCGCCCCCGCTTCCAGTTCCGCCCCCGCCACCACCGCGCCCGCGGCCACCGGAACGGGAACGCCCACCGCGGCCTCGTCATCCAGCGGCCCGGCCGCCACGGTCGCGGCGATCAAGACCAACTGGGAGGAGTTCTTCAGCTCGTCGACCCCGAACAGCAAACGGGTCCAGTTGCTGCAGAACGGGGGGACCTTCGCCAACGCTGTTAAGGAATTTTCCAGCAGTCCGCTGGCGTCAGCCGTTTCCGCCAAGGTGACGTCGGTGACGGTGACCTCCCCCACGCAGGCGACCGTGAAGTACGACCTCACCGCGGGAGGTCAGACAGTGGCCAGCAACACGACCGGCGTCGCCGTGCTTCAGGACGGCGTGTGGAAGGTCGGCGACGCGAGCTTCTGCGGGCTGCTCAAGCAGGGTTCGGCGTTCCTTAACATCCCGTTGCCGGCGGCATGCAAGTAAGCCGTCTGAGCCGGCCCCGGGCCGGCGGTACGGGGACCGGGCGCGACCGGGCGAACTCGGTCGCGCTCGGCGCCCTGTGCACGCTGCTCTTCCTGACGTTCCTCGACAACACCGTGGTGTCGGTCGCGCTCGGCAGCTTGCAGACCGACCTGAAGGCGAGCGTCGCGGACCTGCAATGGGTGGTCGGCGGCTACGCCCTCACGTTCGCCAGCCTCATGCTGGCCTGCGGCATGATCGGCGACGAACTCGGCCGCAAGAAGGTCATGCTGACCGGCGCGGGGGTGTTCTGCGCCGGCTCGGTGCTCTGCGCCCTGGCGCCAAACGCGCAGGTGCTGATCGCCGGCCGTGCCATCATGGGCCTTGGCGCGGCGGCGAGCGAGCCCGGCACGCTGTCGGTGCTCCGGCACATCTACACCCGCGAGCGGGCCCGTGCCCGCGCCGTCGGCGTCTGGGCGGCGATCTCCGGGCTGGCGCTCGCGCTTGGCCCGGTGATCGGCGGCGCGATCGTGGGCGCCTGGAACTGGCGCGGGATCTTCTGGTTCAACCTGGCGTTCGGTCTCGCCGCGCTGCTCGTGGCCGCCGCCGCCGTCCCGGAAAGCGCCGACCCGCACGCCGCGCGCGTTGACACCGCGGGCACGCTGCTTGGCGCGGGGGCGCTGGCCACCCTGGTGTTCGGGATCATCGACGCGGAGACCTCCGGCTTCGGCGCGCCGGCCGTGGTGGCGCTGTTCTGCGCGGCCGCGGCGCTGGCCGTAGCCTTCGCCTGGTGGGAGACCCGTGCCGCGCACCCGCTGCTTGACCTGAGGTTCTTCCGGACGGTCTGGTTCACGGTGCCGAACGTCGTCGCGTTCTGCACCTACTTCGCGACCTTCGCGATCTTCTTCTTCACCGCGCTGTACCTGGTGGAGGTGCCCAGCGACTCCGGGTACAAGATCGCCCTGGTCTTCGCGCCGATGACCGTGCTGATGATCGCGGCCTCGCTGCTGACCGGGTACTGGACCGGCGCGGCCGGCCCCCGCTGGCCGATCACCATCGGCTGCGCGGCGTTCGGCGCGGGGCTGCTGCTGGCGAACCCTCTCATCACCCCGCATCCGGACTACATCGCGCTCGCGCTCGCGCTCGCGCTGGCCGGCATCGGCATCGGCATCACCGTGGTGCCGGTCACCTCGACCGTGCTGAACGCGGTGCCGCCGGACCGGTCCGGCATGGCCGCCTCGGCCGCCAACACCAGCCGGGAGATCGGCGCCGTCACGGGCGTCGCGGTCCTCGGCGCGCTCGTTTTCTCCCAGCTCAACTCCAGCCTTGCCACCCATCTAGAGCAACTCGGCGTGCCGGTCGCTTTCAAGTCGCTCATCCTCGAGTTCATCGAGACCGGCCAGGTGGGCACGAACATCAACTACAAGTCCTACGGCCCGATCGTGCAGAAGGTGATCGGGGCCGCCTACTCCTCGTTCGGTGACGGCCTGCACGCCGCCCTGTACCTGTCGGCCGGCCTCGTGCTGCTCGCCGGGCTCCTCGCCGCCGTCACCCTGCGCAGGGCCCCGGCTCGCTCCTGACATCATCCGGCCCGGCCGGCGCGGCTGGCGCGATCACGGCCGGCGCGGCTACGATCAGACGGCGGAAAGCCGCGGCCGGGGCGTGCCACACGTGCAGTCACCCTTGTCGGCAAGAGGCCGAACTCGGCGCACAGCGGTGGCCGCACCGGCCGCTTTCCCGCCGGGGAACGCCGCCCTTACCGCCCGCCCGCACCAGCCCGGCGGCGGACGCCCTGAGCCGGATGGGGTCGTGCCCCACAGCCCCAGATCTAGCGGGGCGGTGGGCCACGGCCCTCATCGGGAAGACCGGCGAAGACCGCTCAGGTGGCGATGTCGGGGTACGGCATCGAGAAGCGCGACAGCCGCCGGGCGTACTCGAGCTGGAAGCCGAGCGGCTCGGCGTAATCGCGCTCGAACATGGCGATGAACAGGGTCAGCGTGAGGAACGGATGCGCGCCAAGCTCGAACAGCGCGGGATAGTCGTGCGTGGCCAGCGCCTCCCGCTCGGCGTCCTCGAACTTCAGCCAGGTGCTGCACTCGCAGGAATGCACGTTCAGGATCGCGTTGGCCCGCTCGGCCTCCCACCACTCGACGAGCGCGCGGGGCTCTGACCGGTACCGTTCCACCAGCTCCGGGTCGCGGTCGACCGTGTAGAGGAACTTGTTCATCAGGTACTTGCTCATGACTGCGCCCCGTTCGGGTACCAGGTGAAGTAGGCCTCCATCGTGTGGAAAAGGTCGAGGGTGTCCACGTAGTCGGCCTTCTCGCCGGCGCCGGCCACGCCCATCATCAGCATGAAGTCCAGGAAGCCGTGCGTGGCGTTGCCCGGCTCCCACAGGCTCTCCAGCGACACCTCGCCGAGCGCCTTCTCAAGGTCGCCGCCCGCGATCCACTCCACGGCCTTCCGGTCGAACTCGGGGTCCGGGCCGTGCGGGCCGAACTGGCGGGGGCCGCCGAGCTCGAGCGACAGGTGACCGGTGCCGATGATCGCCACTCGCTGGTCGCTGGGCCAGGACTCGACGAGCTCGCGGATTGCCTGGCCGAGCTGGACGTACCGCTTCGGCTGCGGCAGCGGCGGCGCGAAGATGTTGGTGTATATCGGCACGATCGGCAGGTCGGCCTCCGGCCGCAGCGTGATCATCGGGCAGGTGACGCTGTGGTCGATGCGCAGTTCGTTGCTGAACGCGAGGTCGAAGCCCGCGTCGAGGCCGCCGCGCAGGATGTGCGCGGACAGGTCTTCCTGCCCTTTGAAGAACATCCGCGGCAGGCCGAACTCGCGCTCCTCGTTGTACCAGTTCGCGTCGTAGCACGGCGCCTTGCCGACGAGGAACTGCGGCATGTTGTCCAGCCAGAGCTGGTGGAAATGGTCGCTGCCCACCAGGACGAGGACGTCCGGGTTGGCGCGGGTGAGGGTCTCGCGGAATGCCGTGATCTTCGCCACCCACTCGTCGGCGAACGGGGGGCGGTCCGCGCCGGTGGAGGTGCTGGCGCGGTAGTAGAAGGGGTGGTGAGTCGAGGCGATGACCGCTGCGACAGTAGCCATGGCGGCTCCCTTGCCGTGGGGGTGTCTTACTGGGGGGTCACGTAGGTGGCGTTTCGGTCCACTGACAAGTAGATGTCGTTCGCGATGGGCATGCGCTGCTCCTCCGCCAGCTGGCCGAGGAGGCCCGCGGCCCGGGCCAGCAGCGCGAACCCGCGCAGCAGCGACAGCGGCAGGCCGAGGTCGGCGAGCACCGCACCGCACGCGCCGGCGCCGTTGAGCGGCAGCGTCCGGCCGAGGACCTGCGGGTGGACCCGGCCGATCGCCTCGAACAGGCGCAGGTGCGGGCCGCGGAGCCCCTCTTCTCCGGCGATCTTGATGAGC
>DATGLH010000143.1:0-2431 GCA_035294225.1 Trebonia sp. | reverse complement strand
CGGCCCCAACCCGCCGCGGCCTCCCGCCCCGCCGCCGCCCCAACCCGCCGCGGCCCCCCAACCCGCCGCCGCCTCCCAACCCGCCGCGGCCCCCCCGCCGCCGCGGCCCCCCCGCCGCCGGATGAATGTGACATACAGCCGCCTATGACCGGCTCGATGTCACATTCACCCGCCATCACCGGAGGGTGGGCCTGCGAGGTTGAATAGTCCTCGTGGCTGATATCGAGGATTTCCGGCGGCTGATCGCGGGGGACCACGGGCTCGTGGTGGTGTCCACGCCGAGGGACGACGGGACGATCGCCTCGTCGGTGGTGAACGCGGGCGTGCTGCCGCACCCGGTCACCGGCGCGACGGTCGTTGGCATGGTCATCAGGGGCGGCACCCGCAAGCTCGACCGCCTGCGCAGGCGCCCGTACGCCAGCGTCGTGGTGCGGTCCGGGTGGCAGTGGGCGGCGGTCGAGGGCCGGACCGAGCTCGCCGGCCCCGCGGACCCGATGCCCGGCGTGGACGCCGAGCGGCTGCGCCTGGTGCTGCGCGAGATCTTCACCGCGGCGGGCGGCACCCACGAGGACTTCGACACCTATGACCGGGTGATGCTCGCCGAGGGACGGACCGCGGTTTTCCTCCATCCGGACCGGGTCTACTCCAATCCCAGCCAGTGAGCCCCTACCGGGAACCTATGCTGGCGGCATGCGCACGCAGCGACGGCTGATCTCCCGGCCGGACGGCCGGAACCTTGACGTGCTGACGGCCGGGGAGGAGGGCGCGCTGCCGCTGGTGATGCACGAGGGCACGCCGGGCGGCCTGGTGCCCTACCCGCCGACGGTGGAGGCAGCGCGGCAGCGCGGGCTGCGGGTCGTCATGATCGCCAGGCCCGGGTACGAGCGTTCGACGCCGCTTCCCGGCCGGCGGGTCGCCGCCGTCGCGGCGGACGTGGCCGCGGTCCTGGACGCGCTCGGCGCGGACACGTTCGTCTCGATCGGCTGGTCGGGCGGCGGTCCGCACTCGCTGGCCTGCGCGGCCCTGCTGCCCGGCCGCTGCCTGGCCGCGGCTTCCGTGGCGGGCGTGGCCCCCTACCGGGCCGAGGGGCTGGACTTCCTCGCCGGGATGGGACCGGAGAACGTCGCGGAGTTCGGCGCCGCGGTGGCGGGGCCGGACGCCCTCACCGCGTACCTGGAAGCCGAGGCGGGGCCGCTTGGACAGGTCACCGCCGACGACGTCGCCGCCGCGCTCGGCGGCCTGGTCTCCGAGGCCGACAGGGTGGCGCTCACCGGTGACTTCGCGTCCTGTGTCGCCGCGAGCCTGCGGGCCGCTCTCGTCAACGGCATCGCGGGCTGGCGAGACGACGACCTCGCGTTCGTCGCCGACTGGGGGTTCCCTGTCGGACCGATGCCCGCCCCGGTCGCGATCTGGCAGGGTGACCAGGACCGCATGGTTCCCTGCGCCCACGGCCAGTGGCTCGCCGCGCACATTCCCGGCGCCCGCGTGCACCTGCGGCCGGGCGACGGTCACCTCACGCTCACCGTCACCGCGATCGGCGAGATCCTTAGCGACCTGCTCGGCCTGGCCGGCCTGCCCGGCTGACCGGACGCCGCGCCCGTCAGGCGCGCGCGACGCCGCCGTAAGTCCAGGCCCGGTCGGCGTTGGGGGAGATGACACCGCCGTCGGGCCGCCAGTGGGAGACGAGCACCAGCCCCGGGTCGACCAGCTCCCTGCCGTTGAACATACGTGCGATCGCGTCCTTGCCGCGCGGGAGCCAGACGGCCCCCCGTTCGGCGGCCGCCTTCGAGGCCGCGTGCGTGCGCTCGACGTTGAACTCGTCGGTGGAGTGCGAGATGACCAGGTAGCTTCCCGGCGCGAGCGCGGCCAGGTAGCGGGCGACGATGCCGGCCGGGTCGTCGGCGTCCGGGATGCAGTGCAAGACGGCGACGAACAACAGCGCCGTCGGCTTGGCGAAATCCAGCAGCCTCCCGGCAGCGGAGAGGACCTCATCGACATCGCGCAGGTCGGCCCGGACGACCGCGACGGTCTGGTTGTCGGCCATCAGGGCCTCGGCGCGCAGGAACACCACGGGGTCGTTGTCCACGTAGACGACGCGGGCGTCCGGGTGGCCGTCCTGGGCGATCTCATGCGTGTTCGGGCTCGTCGGCAGCCCGGTGCCGATGTCGAGGAACTGGCTGATGCCCGCCTCGCGCAGGAACCTGACCGTGCGGACGAGGAAATCGCGGTTGGCGCGCGAGGACTCGCGCATCTCCGGCATGAGCTTCAGTCCCACCTCGGCCATCTCGCGGTCGGCGGCGAAGTTGTCCTTGCCGCCCAGCATGTAGTCGTATACGCGGGCGGGATGCGGGATGTCCGTGCGGATGCCCAGGGATTTCCAGCTGTCTCGGCGCGCCTGCTCGTCCTGCTCGGTCATCTGGTCCCCTCGCTT
>DATGLH010000142.1:0-16438 GCA_035294225.1 Trebonia sp. | reverse complement strand
GGAGGTGTCAATGTCGCTGACGCACACGGCGGACACACACAAAAGCCTCATCGCCCGCATCCCGTTCGTAACGGGCCGCGAACTCAGCGAATGGTTCAGCCACCTGGAATCCGGGCCGGCCTTCCTGCGCCGCGAAGAGCGCGCGAACTGGCTGGCCGATGAGCACGGCATCTGCGACCGGTACGCCACCGCCATCGTCCACGAGTACGAGATTCAGCGCCGCCTCCGCATGTTCGGCGGATAGCCGCCATACCCCCCGCGTCCGCTGGTCCGCCCCGGATGCGAACGCTCCCCGTCTGACCGCGGGCCGCCTGCCCGCAGGTACCTTCGCCTTGCCTGGCGCCTCTGGCCGCGGGCCGGCCTTCGTCCCCCGGGTCCTCGCAAAGCCCCCCGGCCTTCTCGGCCCCGGGATGCCCGGGGCCGGGGCCACGACCCCGCCTCGTCCCGGGACCTGGCCCCGCCCCGCCCTCGCCAGGCCGGGGGCCCCGGCCCCCGGCCCTGTCACAGCCCGGGCCCCGCGCGGCAACCGGCCCCCGCCTGGAGCCCCCGCCTGGAGCCCCCGCCCTGGAGTCCCCGCCTGGAGCCCCTGCCCTGGAGCCTCCTGGGGCCGGGCCGCCGCAAGCCGGATGGTATCGGATTCCGGTAACCCGCATATATCATTAAACCGGTGCAAATGCATTTGTCATATGCAGATGCACGATCACCGGGCTTTAAGCGCCTTCTCCCGTCCAGTGCCCCCGGTCGGATTCGAACCGACACTGGGGCCCTTTTAGGGGACCAGCCTCTGCCTTGGGCTACGGGGGCGCCCTAATAGTAGACTTCTATCGCCATCTTTCAGGCAAGCCAGTCGTAAATAAACACCGCGCGCACGAGCTGGAATTTGCGGTTTATCCGCGCCTTGCCCGCCGCCAGCGCGGGGAGTAGCCATCTCGCGGTTAACGGATGCGGACAGTAGCCGCCCGGCCGGACGCGCGCGCTGGCCATCCGCGGCGCGGATCGCCTGCGGCGCTCACGGCACCCGGCGCGGCACCGGGATGGGCGCGGCGCCCGGGATACAGTCGCGCGGCCAGAACCTCCCGCATTCCGCCCGTGAAGCCGCCGGAACTTCGGGATCGAGCCGAAAGGCTTTACGCTTATGTCCGCTTAAGCGGCTGCGCATAAAAGATCACGGCCGGCGCCGGGAAGCGGCGTGCCCGCGCGGGCGCGGGCACGCGCGAAAATCGCGTCGAACATCTCCCCGGTCACCCTGCCGGTGAATGTGTTCTGCTGGCTCGGATGATAGCAGCCCAGAAGCATGACGCTTCCCCCGCCGGCCCGCCGCAGTTCCACCTCCGCGCCGTGCGCGAACGCCGGGCGCGGCCTGGGCAGCGCGTAGCCCGCGCCGTCCAGCGGCCGCCACAGGGCCTGCCAGGCGAACCCGCCGAGGCAGACGATCACGCGCAGGCTCGCCGCGATCATCCGCAGTTCCGCGGTGAGCCACGGCGCGCAGGTGTCCCGTTCCGCGGGGGTGGGCTTGTTGTCCGGCGGCGCGCAGCGGACCGTCGCGACCATCCGCGCGCCGGACAGCCGCTGGCCGTCCCCGGCGGATACGCTCGTCTGCCGGGCCGCCAGCCCGCAACGGTGCAGCGCCGCGAACAGGAAGTCGCCGCTGCGGTCGCCGGTGAAGATGCGCCCGGTCCGGTTCCCGCCGTGCGCGGCGGGCGCCAGGCCGACGATGAGGATCGACGGCGCCGGGTCGCCCCAGCCGGCGATCGGCCGCCCCCAGTACCGCTCGTCGCGGAAGGACTTGCGGCGGACGGCCGCGACCTGCTCCCGCCACGCGACCAGGCGCGGGCAGGCCCGGCATACCGACTGGCGCGCGGTCAGCTCCGCGAGCGAGGGCGCGCTGGAGGCGAGGCGGCGGACGTCGCCCGCGCTGGCCGCCACCGGGGTATCGGGACTGGCCGGATCCTCCGGCCACCCGGTGCCGGGCGCTACCGGACCAGTGACCATGCGATGCCGTCGAGGATGTCATGCTCGCTGACGAGGACCTCGGCGAAGCCGAACACGGTCATTATGCGGTCGAGCACCAGGGCCCCGGCGCCGATGACGTCGGCCCGGCCGGGATGCATGACCCCGATGGCCGCCCGCTGCGCGCGCGCCTGGCCGAGCAGCCGGCTGGCGATGGCGTGCACCCGCCCCGCGGATACCCGCGAATGGTGGATCCGGGCGGCGTCGTAGGCCGGCAGCCCGAGCGCGATGCCGGCGACCGTGGTGACCGATCCGGCCAGGCCGACCAGCGTCCTGGCCTGGGCCGCCGGCACGCTCCCGGCGACGAGCCCGAGGGCGCTGTCGATGTCCGCGGTCGCCGCCGCGACCTCGGCCGCGGACGGCGGGTCCCCGTGCAGGTGCCGTTCGGTCATCCGGACACACCCGATATCGACCGAACGGGCCCCGCTGACTCCCTCCGGGCCGCCCAGCACGAACTCGGTGGAGCCGCCGCCAATGTCGGTGACCAGGTAGGGCGGCGGGCACTCCCCCTCCCGGGCGAGCGCGGTACCGGCCAGCTCCCGTGTCGCCCCTATGAAGGACAGCCGGGCCTCCTCGTCCCCGGTCACCACCTCGGGCGCGACGCCGAGCACCTCTTTGACCCGGTCCACGAACTCCTGCGAGTTCTCGGCATCCCTGGTGGCGCTGGTGGCGACCATCCGGACCGCCTGCGGCCGCGCCCGGCTGATGAGCCCCGCGTACTCGCGCAGCGCGCCGATCGTCCGGTCCAGTGCCGCCTCCGACAGCCGGCCCGTCCGGTCTACGCCCTCGCCGAGCCGGACGATCCTCATCTGGCGGGCTACGTCAGTCAGCGCCGCCCGTTCGGTATCTACGTCCGCGATCAGCAGCCGGATCGAGTTGGTCCCGCAGTCGACCGCGGCGACCCTTCCCTGTCGGCGCAGACCAGCCGGCCGTGGGGTCACTCCTCCTCCTCATGCGCCGTCTCCGCTGGCACCGCCACGCACGGACCGCGTGACCACCACTGTCCTGCCGCCGCGAGCGCCTCGCGGCCGAACACGTTCGCGCCCGGGGCGGCGAGTTCGTGCGCCACGAGCGCGTGCAGGCATTTGACGCGGCCGGGCATGCCGCCGGCGCTTTGCGTTCCCGGCGGCAGCGGCTGGACGCCCGCGCCGGCGGCGGCGGCGTCCCGCCGGGCGAGATAGTCGCGGTGCGCCCGCTCGTAGGCCGCCCGGGTCGGCTCGTCGGCCAGCCGCGCGGTCATCTCCCGCATCATGCCCGCCGCCTCCAGGCCGCTGACCGCCGCGGCGGCGCGCGGGCAGGTGAGGTAGTACAGCGTGGGGAACGGGCTGCCGTCCGGCAGCCGCGGCGCCGTCTGGACCACGTCGGGCAGTCCGCACGGGCAGCGGTGCGCCACCGCCAGCAGGCCCCGGGGCGCACGGCCGAGCTGCGCGGCGACGGCTTCCGCGTCCGCCCGGGCGATCATCGGCCGGGTTCGGCGCCGGCCCGCTGGACCGATTCCCACAGCTTGGCGTACCAGGGATCGGCCGGAGCCTTCCGCTGGGCGGCCGCGGCCGGCGCCGGCTGCCCGGAGATCACCTCGTAGCACTGTTCCTGGGGAAAGCACATGTGCAGCTCGTCGCGGGCCCGCTGCTCGATGTACCAGGTCTGCCCCAGCCTGGCGTTCTCCTCCTGATAGGCCCTGACCTGGGCGGCCATCGTCTGCTGCTGGGCGAGCAGCTCGTCGATCTGCTGGCGCTGTGCGATGTACTCGCGAACCGGGTAGGCCAGGCTCAGCGCGATCGCGCAGATGACCATGGCGAGCAGCGCGGCCCGGCCGGTCAGCCTGGTCGACCGCGCGGCCGCCGCGGCGGCCGCGGCCTGTGCGGGCGCGGGGTTCTGCCCCCTGGCGGCTGGCACGCTCAAGCGGTGAACCTCGGGAACGCGGACGCCCCCGCGTAACTGGCGGCATCGCCGAGGTGCTCTTCGATGCGCAGCAGCTGGTTGTACTTGGCGACGCGCTCCCCGCGTGCCGGGGCACCCGTCTTGATCTGCCCGGCGTTGGTTGCCACCGCGAGGTCCGCGATGAACGTGTCGTCGGTCTCGCCGGACCGGTGGCTGATCATGCAGCCGAACCCGGCGCGGTGCGCGAGGCTTACCGCGTCAAGGGTCTCGGTCACGGTGCCGATCTGGTTCACCTTCACCAGCAGCGCGTTCGCGGCCTTCCCGGCGATGCCGCGGCGAATCCGCTCCGGGTTGGTGACGAACAGGTCGTCGCCTACCACCTGAACCCGGTCCCCGGCCGACGCGGTGAAGGCCTGCCAGCCGGCCCAGTCCTCCTCGGCGAGCGGGTCTTCGACCGATACGAGCGGGTAGCTGTCCAGCCAGTCCCGGTAGATCCCGGCCATCTCCTCAAAGGTGCGCGGCTTCCCTTCGAAGAAGTAGCTGCCTTCCTTGTAGAACTCGGTGGCGGCCGCGTCTATGGCGAGCGCGACATCGCGGCCGGGGGTGAAGCCCGCCTTGCCGATCGCCTCGACGATCAGGTCGAGCGCGGCCCGGTTGTGCTCAAGGTCCGGCGCGAAGCCGCCCTCGTCGCCCACGCCCGTGGACAGGCCGTGCTGCTTGAGGACCGACTTCAGCGCGTGATAGGTCTCCGCGCCCCAGCGAAGCGCCTCCGCGAACGTGGCCGCGCCGATCGGCGCGATCATGAACTCCTGGATGTCGACGTTGGAGTCGGCGTGCGCGCCGCCGTTCAGGATGTTCATCATCGGCACGGGCAGCACGTGCGCGTTGGGGCCGCCCAGGTACCGGAAGAGTTGCAGGCCGGCGGATTCCGCGGCGGCACGGGCCACCGCCATCGACACGCCGATGATCGCGTTCGCGCCAAGCCGCGACTTGTCCGGAGTCCGGTCGAGGTCGATCAGCGCCTGGTCCACGAGCCGCTGGTCGTCGGCCTCATGGCCGAGCAGTTCGGGCTGGATCTCGTCGACCACGCCGTCGACGGCGCGCGTCACGGCCTTGCCGCCGTATTCCGCGCCGCCGTCTCTGAGCTCTACGGCCTCGAAGGCGCCGGTTGAGGCGCCGCTCGGCACGCCGGCCCGGCCGGCGGAACCGTCGTCAAGCACGACCTCTACCTCAAGGGTCGGGTTCCCACGCGAGTCCAGGATCTGCCTGGCATGCACCGCTTCAATCGACGCCACCGTCTGGCTCCTTGCCTATGAGCGCCCCTTAGCTTCCGGTATGGAGCCTAACGGAGAAGGCGGAGGCCGGCGCGCCGGGGCACGCCGGCATGCGGCCTCGTGTCGCGACAGCGGTGCCGCGGACCCGTTTCCTGCGGCCCGCGCCCGACCGGGCCTCGCTCCCCGCGGCCGGCCGCCCATAGCGCTCCCGCGGCCGGCCGCCCGTGGCCTGTTCGCGCACGGCGAGCGAGTGGCTTCGCCGGCGTGGCGCGCCCGGAACGTGGAAGTCACCGGCCCGATGCGCGCTCCCAGTCGCGCACCAGGTCCGCGAACCGCCGGGCGGCGGCGCGCAGTTCCAGCTCCGGATCCAGTCCGGCGGCGCGCGCCCTGGCCACCAGCCGCATCAGCTCGTCGCCCAGGTCCTCCCCCGGCGCCGGGACGGCCGCGGGCGCCGGCGCGGCATTCGGCGCGCGATCACCGGGCAACCCGCCGGACGATACGCCGGGCAGCCCCGGAACCCCGGCCCGTTCCGCCCGCCGCTGGAGCTGCGCGGCCAGCGACAGCGCCGGCTGCCCGAACGCGACCCCGTCCAGAACGGACGGAGCCGTACCGCCAGCGGCCGATGCACGCTCGGCCTGCTTTATATCCTCCCAGTTCGCGGACACGTCGTCCGCGGAGGAGACGGAGACCGAGCCGAACACGTGCGGATGCCGCCGGATCAGCTTCGCCGCCAGGGTGTCGGCCACGTCGTCGATGGTGAAGCCGCCGGCATCGGCCGGCCGCTCCGCGGCGATCCGCGCGTGGAACAGCACTTGCAGCAGGACGTCGCCCAGCTCTTCCCGCAGTGCTCCCACGTCTCCGGTCTCCACCGTCTCGACCGCCTCGTATGCTTCCTCAAGCAGGTACGGCACAAGGGACTCGTGGGTTTGCCGTGCATCCCACGGGCAGGAGACCCGCAGCCTGTCCATGATCGACACCAGGTCAACCAGGTGCCCGCCGGGCAGGTCGTGTGAGCCGTGCAGCACGCGGACCGGCACCGTCATTCCGGAGAGCAGCGCCGGATCCGCGCCCTCCCCCGCCGGCGCCAGCCACACCACGGGTCCCTCGGCCGCGGTGACCGCCGACGACAAGAACGCCGCCAGCGAACCAGCGTCCGCCGGCATGTCGGCGATCTCGGGGATCACGCCCGAGGCCGTCAGCGCGGGTACCTGCGGATGTCCCGCCGAACCCGCCAGCACCCGCGCGGCCTCGCGCAGTGCCGCCCACGCCTGCCATGTCAGCAGCCCGGGCGCGACCCGCGGGCTGCTCAACAGGACGGTCAGCACGCCGGGGCGAGCCCCGCCGTGGAAGCGGGCGACGGCGTCCCGGCCGGGCGGGACAGCGCGTCCGCCGCCGGCACCACCGCGAGCTGGGTGTAGTCCAGCCGCCCGAACTGCGGGCTCACCTGGATGTTCAGTGACTTCGCCGCGGTGCACTGCGCCTTGGTCAGTGCCCCGGACACCGTGTTGTTCTCTGTCTGCGTGGCCGGCAGCCTGCCGCCGTTCACCTTCTCGGCGTAGGCGATCTCCTGGGCCTGGTAGCGGCCGAGGTCCGGCAGCATCTGCGGCGCGATCCCGGCGTTGACCAGCGCCGCCCGCGGACTGCTCAGGCCCTCCTGCGAAGCGGCGGCCGCGGCCTGGGAGTCGATGTCCGCGATGCCCTGCTGGATCTGCGTCTGGGTGACCGAGATGCCGGCCGAAGCGGCCGCCTCGTCCATGACCTCGAACCTGATCAGCCAGCTCAGCACCGCGCTGGGCATCTGCGCGGATGTCAGCTGGATCTCGTCCGCGTACGGCTTGGCCGCCGCTTGCAGGTTCGAGACCTGGGTGTCCAGCGACGAGACGGTGATCCGCTGGTCGCCCACGATTGCCGCCGCGCCCATCTTGACCGGGGAGCACGCGGCCAGCACCGCGCACGCGCCCAGGCCCACGGCGCCCAGGGCGGCCAGACGGGTCCTTGGTTTCCTGTCGGCCCAAACCAGCCGGCTGCCGAACACAGGCGATCCCTTTCCTGATGTGCCTGACGAGTCCCGCGGGACGTCACAGTTTACGAGTCGGAGAGTACCGAACGGATGACCTCGGCGCACCACGCCAGCAACTCGGTGTCGCGCAGCGGCACGCCGCCGAAGGTCCCGCCGGAAACCCCGGTCTTGGGCACCGGTACCAGCATGGTACGCACCGCGGGCTTGAGCACCGTCTTCGGGTATAGCCGCTGAACGCGCACCACGCGCGAATCGGGCAGGACGACCGGGGCGAAGCGCACATGCGAGCCCTGCAATGTGATGTCCGTCAGCCCGGCGCGCCGCGCGGCGAACCGCAGCCGCGCCACGTCGAGCAGGGTGAGGACCGGCGGCGGCAGGGCACCGTACCGGTCCTGCAGTTCGTCGCGCACCGCGGCCACGTCGCCGTCGGAGTCGATCGCGGCGATCGACGTGTACGCCGCCAGCCGCAGCCGCTCCCCGGGGATGTAGTCGTGCGGGATGTGCGCGTTCACCGGCAGCTCCACGCGCACCTCGGGCCGCTCCGCGGGCGCGTCGTCGCGCAGTTCGCGCACTGCCTCGCCGATCATGCGCACGTACAGGTCGAACCCGACCCCGGCGATGTGACCGGACTGCTCGCCGCCGAGCAGGTTCCCCGCGCCCCGGATCTCCAGGTCCTTGAGCGCCACGTACATCCCGGCGCCGACCTCGGTGTGCTGGGCCACCGTGGCCAGCCGCTCGTGCGCGGTCTCGGTCAGCGCCTTCTCCGGCGGGTAGAGGAAGTAGGCGTAGGCCCGTTCCCGGCCGCGGCCCACCCGGCCGCGCAGCTGGTGCAGCTGGGACAGCCCGGCGGTGTCGGCCCGGTCCACGATCAGCGTGTTCGCGTTCGGGATGTCGAGGCCGGACTCCACGATCGTGGTGGCCACCAGCACGTCGAAGTTCCGCTCCCAGAAGTCCACCATGATCTTCTCGAGCTCGTGCTCGTTCATCTGCCCGTGCGCTACCGCGACCCGTGCCTCCGGCACCAGCTCGGCCACCCGGGCCGCGACGCGCCGGATCGACTGCACCCGGTTGTGCACGTAGAACACCTGGCCATCGCGCAGCAGCTCGCGCCGGATCGCGGCCGCCACCTGCTTCTCGTCGTAGGGGCCGACGAACGTCAGCACCGGGTGCCGCTCCTCCGGCGGGGTGAGGATCGTGGACATCTCCCTGATGCCGGCCACGCCCATCTCCAGCGTGCGCGGGATCGGCGTGGCGGACATCGCGAGCACGTCCACCTCGGTCCGCAGCCGCTTCAGGTACTCCTTGTGCTCGACGCCGAACCGCTGCTCTTCGTCGATGATCACCAGGCCGAGCCGGGCGAACCGGGTTTCCGGCGACAGCAGCCGGTGCGTGCCGATCACCACGTCCACGGTGCCGTCGGCAAGGCCGCGCAGGGTCTCCGCGGCCTCCGCGCCCGTCTGGAACCGCGACAGCGGCCGCACCGTGACGGGGAACGGCGCGTACCGTTCGGAGAACGTGTTGAAGTGCTGCTGGGCGAGCAGCGTGGTCGGCACGAGCACCGCGACCTGCCTGCCGTCCTGCACCGCCTTGAACGCGGCCCGCACCGCGATCTCGGTCTTGCCGTACCCGACGTCACCGCAGATCAGCCGGTCCATCGGCACGGGCTTTTCCATGTCGCGCTTGACCTCGTCGATGGCCGCGAGCTGGTCCGGCGTCTCCACGTAGGGGAACGCGTCCTCAAGCTCGTGCTGCCAGGGCGTGTCCGGCCCGAACGCGTGCCCGGGCGAGGCCATCCGGGCCGAGTACAGCCGGATCAGCTCGGCGGCGATCTCGCGGACCGCCTTGCGGGCGCGGCCCTTGGTCTTCGCCCAGTCCGCGCCGCCGAGCCGGTGCAGCGCTGGCGCCTCGCCGCCGGAGTACCTGGTTACCTCGTCGAGCTGGTCGGTCGGCACGTACAGCCGGTCCGGCGGGTGCCCGCGCTTGGCGGGAGCGTACTCGAGCACCAGGTACTCGCGGGTCGCGCCCGCCGCGGTCCGGCTCGTCATCTCGACGAACCGGCCGATCCCGTGCTGCTCGTGCACCACGTAGTCCCCGGGCCTGAGCTGTAGCGGGTCGACCCCGCCGCGCCGCCGGGCGGACGGCATCCGGCGCTCGTCCCGCGTGCCCGGCCGCGTGGCGCCGCGCGCCGCGAAGTCGGCCTCGGTGAGCAGCGCCAGCTTCACCGCCGGCCAGGTGAAGCCCTGCCGTAGCTGCCCCGTGGACACGTAGGGCACGCCGCCCTCCGGCACCCGGTCGATGTCGCCGAGCCGCGCGCCGAACCCTTCGCCCCGCAGCACCTCCGCCAGCCGCTGGGCCGGCCCGTGCCCCTCGGTGACGAGCACGACCCGCCAGCCGTCGGCGAGCCAGCCGCGCACGTCCGCCAGCATGCGGCCCGTGTCGCCGCGATAGGAGGGCGCGGGTGCTGCCTTGATGACCGTCCCGGGAGAAAGCGCCTGGCTCTCGCCGGCGGACGCCTCTTCCGCCTCCGCGTCCCCGGCCAGCCCGAAGGGCGCGAGCGTCCACCAGGGCACGCCGAGCTCCGCCGCCGCCTGGCGGATCCGCGAGATGGGCTGGAACGCCGCGCCGCCGAGGTCGACCGGGGCCTCGCCGCCGGCCGCCGCGCTCGCCCAGGACGCCTCGAGGAACTCCTGGCTGGTCGCGACCAGCTCCATCGCCCGGGTCCTGATCCGCTCGGGGTCACAGGCGAGCACGATGCCGCCGGACGGCACGTGGTCGAGCAGCAGTTCCATCCGGTCGGCGAGCACCGCGGCGAAGGCCTCCATCCCCTCGACCGCGATCCCGTCGGCGAGCTTGCCGAGGATCTCCGCCGCGCTCGGGTGCTTATCGGCCAGTTCCTTGGCGCGCGCCCGCACCGACGGGGTGAGCAGCAGTTCACGGCAGGGCGGCGCCCAGAGCCCGCCCGGCGCCCGGCCGGAGCTGCGCTGGTCGGCGACCTTGAAGACCCGGATCTCCTCCACGGTGTCGCCGAAGAACTCGATCCGCAGCGGGTGCTCCTCCGTCGGCGGGAACACGTCGAGCAGTCCGCCGCGTACCGCGAGCTCGCCCCGCTTGGTGACCATCTCCACCCGGGCGTAGCCGATGTCGACGAGCCGGGCGATCACGTCGTCCGGGTCGGCCTCGTCGCCTTCCCGCAGCCGGACCGGCTCCAGGTCGCCGAGCCCGGCGACGATCGGCTGCAACACGCTGCGCACCGGCGCGACAACGACCTTGAGCGGGCCTGTGTTTCCCCCGGGGGCCGGCCCCCCGGCGACCCCCCGCAGGGGGGGTTCCGCGCCCCCCGTGCCCCCGCGGGGGGGACTGCCCGTCCCCCCGTGCTCCCCCGGCCCCCGCAGGGGGGGCTTCGCGGTTTCGGGATGCGCCAGCCGGCGCAGGACCGCGATCCGCTGGCCCATCGTGTCTGAGCGCGGCGACAGCCGCTCGTGCGGCAAGGTCTCCCAGCCGGGGAAGCACGCGACCGTATCCGGCGGCAGGAACGCGCCGAGCGCGGCGGTCAGGTCTTCGGCCTCCCGGGCGGTGGCGGTTACCGCCAGCACGAACCGGGCGGGTCCGCCGGCCGCCCCGGTGGCGAGGGCCGCGACCAGCAGCGGCCGCAGCGCCGACGGGGCGACGAGCTCCTGGTTATCCCCGGGGGCCGGCCCCCCGGTGGTCCCCCGCACGGGGGGACTGCCCCTCCCCCCGTCCCGGCCCGGCCCCCGCAGGGGGGGTTCCGCGCCCCCCGTGCCCCCCCGGGGGGGACTTCCCGTCCCCCCGTGCTCCCCCGGCCCCCCTGGAGCGAGAGCGTCGGAAAGCTGGGGATCTTCGGCTACGGCGGCGAGCAGTCCGGCGAGGCTCATACTGTCCCAATGACGGAGTTTCGGGTTTTCGGGCCGCGCCACGCGGTAGGGCAGCACGAACCCCCGTACGTGCCCGGGCCCGGGGGGCCCGGCACGACGTCAGCACCCTCAAGCTTACGCGAGCCGGGAGCGCCCCGGGCCCTCGGGACTCGACCATCGCCCTATGGCTCCATGTCATGATCATGTAAGTTTTTTAATCCTATAGCCGGTTTTTCTCCCATCATGAAAGGTTTTTCGGTTATGCGCGGGCCCGCGGTTACGGAGGCAGGCTCGTGGCGCGAAATATGATGCACATCGTATTTAATCAATTACGATTTGTTGCTATGACTACTGCCGAACACGGCACGGGCAGCGCGAGGCGCCAGGCGAACCGGTTTTTCGCCGAGCCACTGCGCGATTACGTGCTCCAGTGCCTTGGCCGGCCGGTCAGCGTGCTCCAGGCGGGCTGCCTCGCCCCGTTGCGCGAGCTTGGTGTCGGCCAGCTCACCGAAGGCGGGTTCGACGTCTCGGTCACCGCCGTCGACGCGGACGACCCCGTGGCCAAGAGCGTGCTCGACGACACCGGGAGCGCCTACGACAGCGTGCTCACCGGTGACCTGCGCACGCTTCCGATCCCGCAGCGGGCGTATGACATCGTCTACTGCGGCCGGCTGATCGAGCGCGTCCAGCATGTGGAGCTGGTGCTCGACCGGCTGATCAGCGCGCTCAGGCCGGGCGGGCTGCTGCTGCTGCGCACCGGGGACCGGTACAGCGCGTCGGCCCTGCTCGACCGGCGGCTGCCGCGGGCCGCCCGCAAGGCCATCTGGTCCCGGCTGCACCCGGGCGTCCCCGGGCCGTTTCCCGCCGTCTACGAGAAGGTGGTCTGCGACCGGGGCATCACCTCCTACACGATGCGGCGCGGCCTCGTCATCGCGTCGCGCGGCGCCGAGCTGACTCTCCTGGAGCACCAGACCCGGATATCATCAGCGGTGCGTATCACCTGCGCGGCCATCTCCTGGCTATCCCGCGGACGCTTCACCGCCCGCCACGATGAGCTGCTTTACGTGATCCGCAAGCCCCAGGACCGCTTCGCCCGCGTCGTGTGACGACATCCGGCGGCGCGCGGGCGGGCGTGCCGGCTGGCCCGTGCCAGCGGGAGGGACCGGCCGGTTCCCGCGATAGGAGAGTGAGGAGCACGTGACGGCTGAGCAGCTGCCCGCGGAGCTGGCCGGCTGGCCGGCCTGGACAGCCAGCGAGGCTCAGCTCGGTGAGCTGGAGCTGATCACCTCCGGAGCCTTCGCTCCGCTGACCGGTTATCTGAACAGCGCCGACCTCGCCGCGGTCGCGGCGCGCGGCGAGCTGGCCGACGGCACGCCGTGGCCGGTACCGGTCACGCTCACCGTGCCGGCCAGCGCGGTCCCCGAGGACGCGGGCCACCTGGTGCTACAGGACCCGGAAGGATCGCCGCTCGCCGTCGTCCAGATCACTGAGCGGACGCCGGCCGACGGGGCGGCCGGGGGCAGCCTCCGGCTCGCCGGGCCGGTCACGGCGCTGCGCGCGCCGGAGCACGGGCCGTTCCGCGACCTGCGGCGGGCGCCCGCGGACGTACGTGCCGGGTTCGCCGGGTCCCCTGTGCTCGCGCTGGCTACCAGGCGGCCGCTCGGCCAGCGGCAGATCGGCCAGCTCAGGCACCTGGCCGGCCAGCGATCGGCGCGGATCCTGCTGCTTCCGCTGGTGGCCGGGCCGGCCGAGCTGGTCGTCCGGCCGGAGGCCCTGGTCCGCGCCGTCCTCGCCGCCGCCAGGGAACTCCCGGACAGCACGCTCGTCATCCCGGTGCCGCTGCCGCCCAGGAGCGACCCCGCCGAGGAGCTGAGCGCGCGGGTGGTGCTGGCCGCCGCGTACGGCGCGACGCACCTCCTCGCCGATGGAGCCGGCCCCGTCCGTTCGGAAGGGCCGGACTTCGGGAAGTTCGGCGTGGAGGTCCTCACGGAGGGCGAGTGGGCCTATGACCCGGTTTCCGAGGTCTGGCGGCCGCTCGGCCTGATCGAGCCGGGCGCCGAGCGGGGGGACCTGTCCGACGGGGAGCTTGGCGCGCTGCTCGACTCCGGGGATCCGGTGCCCGCGTGGCTGGTGCCGCCCGCCGTGGCCGCCGAACTGCGCCGCGCCCGGCCGCCGCGGTCCGCGCGCGGCCTCGTCGTGTTCTTCACCGGGCTGTCCGGGTCGGGGAAGTCCACGCTCGCCCGTGACCTCCAGCACGCGCTGCTGGAACGGGGTGACAGGACCGTATCGCTGCTCGACGGGGACCTGGTACGGCGGCTGCTGTCGGCCGGGCTCACGTTTTCCCGTGCGGACCGCGACCTGAACATCGCCCGGATCGGATACGTGGCCACCGAGGTGGCGCGGCATGGCGGCATCGCGATCTGCGCGCCGATCGCACCGTACGCGGCCGCGCGCGCCGCGGTGCGGTCGATGGTGAGCGAGGTGGGGGATTTCCTGCTGGTGCACGTGTCGACGCCGCTGGAGGTGTGCGAGGCGCGCGACCGGAAGGGACTGTACGCGAAGGCGCGCGCCGGGCTGATCGGCTCGTTCACCGGCATCTCGGACCCGTACGAGGAGCCAGCGGACGCCGACCTCGTGCTCGATACCTCGGTCGTATCGCGCCGGGAGGCGGTCGCCGCCGTGCTGGCGATGCTGACCAAGGGCGGGTGGCTGACGCCGGCCGGCTAGCGGACGGCCTGTTCCGTGCCCTCGGGCTGCCCTGCGTCCTCGTCGTCCTCGGCCGCGGCGCCTTCCTCGAGCCGTTCCCTGAACTCGGCCGCCTTGCCGGCGAGCCTGCCCGTGGCCTTCCTCAGCCGCCGGTTCAGCGCGCCCGCCATGGCCTCGCGCTGCTTGGACAGCAGCACGTAACTGACCAGTGCGCTGATCAAGAACGCGAGGGCAAGCAGCAGGACCCCGCGCGCGCCGGCGAGATCGAGCAACGCCAGCGCGACCGCGAATATCAGGATGCGCGCGGACGTGTAGGCAAGTCCTGTTCGCATGCTCTTCTTCCTGTTGGCGCGGATCTGCCCCGTGGCCGGAACCAGCCGGCCTTCCCGCTGGCACGGCCCAGCCGGGTACTACCCAGTGTAGGACTGAGTCCGCGGTGCCAGGATGCGGGCCAGCAGCGACGGGTCGATGTTCCCGCCGGACAGCACGGCCACCACGGGCTCTTGGCGGCTGTCGCCCGCCGGCGGCAGTCCCAGTTCCGCTGCGGAGCGGAACAGGCAGGCGGCGACCGCGGCGGCGCCGCCGGGCTCGGCGACCAGGCGGCCTTGCAGGGCCAGCCGCCGGACAGCCGCCAGCATCTCGTCGTCGCTGACCGTGACGATGTCGCTGACCAGCGCACGAATGTGCGGGAACGTCAGCTCGCCGACCTGCTCCACGCGCAGCGCGTCCGCCCTGGTGCGGGCGACGTCCGCGGTCGGCCACGCGACGCGCCTGCCGCTGTGCAGGGACTCGCGGGCGTCGGCGGCCAGTTCGGGCTCCACGCCGATGACCCTGGCCGCCGGGGCGAGCGCCCTGATGGCCACGGCGATGCCGGAGATCAGGCCGCCGCCGCTGACCGGGACGAGGACGGCCCGGGGCGGCGTTCCCGCGCAGTCTTCGGCGATCTCGAGGCCGACCGTGCCCTGGCCGGCGATCACCCGGCGGTCGTCGAAGGGCGGGATCTGGGCGTAGCCGCGGGTCCGCGCGATGTGCCCGGCGGCCTCGACCCGGGCGGCCAGCGCCGGCCGGACGCGGACGAGTTCGGCGCGGGCGGCCTCGATCGCGTCGGTCTTGACCTTCGGGGCGTTGTCCGGGACGACGATCGCGGCCCGCACCCCGAGGAGGGCGGCGGCGTAGGCGACGGCCAGCCCGTGGTTGCCGCTCGAATGGGCGACGACGCCGTTGGTCTCCTCCTCGGCCAGCAGCGCGCTGATCGCGTTGTAGGCGCCGCGCAGCTTGAACGCGCCGGTCGGCTGCAACGACTCGGGCTTGACGAGCAGGTTCGGCGGCTGGCCCGCGCCGGCGGGGATGAGGCCCCCGGCGCCGGGGAACGGCACCAGCGGCGTACGGACGACGACGCCGTTGAGCCGCCGCGCGGCGGCCCGTATCTCATCCAGCGACACAAGCTCGGCCACCCCGCCACCCTAGCCGAACGCCGGACCCGCTCATGAGCCCCGTATGCGGCCGGTGAATCGCCGGGCCAATTTCCCGAAATCTAGGCAGAAAGTACCCGTTTGTCGCCAAACTAGGGGCATACTCCGACCAAGTGTGAGGAGAAGGAGCGTGGACGGCAACAATGAGCGGCTGCTCACCCCCGGGGAAGTAGCCGCCCTGTTCCGAGTGGATCCGAAGACCGTCACCAGGTGGGCGGCTTCGGGACGGATTACCAGCATCCGCACGCCCGGCGGGCACCGGCGGTTCCGTGAATCCGAGGTGCGCGCCCTGCTGCGGGGCGACAGCGAGGCTTCACCGGAAGGGCACTCGGTGGTCTGACGCTGCGGGTTCTTTCCCGGGCGCGCCGTGCTCTGTGGCGGCGCGCCTCTTCAGGGGCGGCGCCTTTTCAGGGCCCGGCTGAACCGCCCCGGGCCGGCTCAGCCTTCCGGGTCCGAATCCGGTTCCCGGCCGGGCCAGTACTGATCGCCTGCCAGCCGCGCGAACTCGAGGAACTCCCGGTGCAACGCGGCGTCGCCGGCCCGCCACCGCAGCCGGCGCTGTTCGGCCTCCTCGGGGGTCAGGGCCTGCTCCGCCAGCCGGGCGTAGTCGGGGTCCTGCGGTCCGATCTCGACATAGGCGTCCCCGATGACCCGCCCGTCCGGGCGGACGGCGGTCTGCGGAACCCGCAGGTTCCCGTTCGGCAGTCGAATGACAAACATCGCACGATCACCTTAGATGCCATAACGCTTGTTGAAGTACAACATCACCCTGAGCGCGGCGCGCGTGTTCCCGCTCAGCATGTCGACCAGCGCCGGCCGCTGCGCCGATGCGATCGCGGCGAAAGCGTCGGCGAAAAACTCCTTGCGGCCGAGGCCGCCCCGCTGACGGTGGAAGTCGCTCGCGATATACGGCTGGCACTGATCGCAGATCATCCTGAACTCAGCGGAGTCCGATTGCCACTTTCCCGGCGGGCTGTCGAGGTCGTCGAGCGCGTGCCCGACCTCGTGACACATCACGTCGGGCGTCGGCGAGGGCCGCGAGCCCACCACGATCTTGCGCTCGCCGTACGCGCCCGCGCAGGCGTCCCAGGTAGCCCGCCCGGACGGCAGCGCGATGCCGTGCAGCGCCCCCATGTCGTCGAGATCGGGCACCCCGCCCGCGCCCACGTAGATGCCGTCGAGCCCGGCGGCCAGCCTCTCCTG
>DATGLH010000141.1:0-18312 GCA_035294225.1 Trebonia sp. | reverse complement strand
TGCCGCGCAGCAGCGCGCGCATGCCGTCGAGCGATCCCGGCGCGGCGCCGAGGGCGCGGGCCTGCACGAGCACGTTGCCCAGCGCGGTGGCCTCGGCCGGGCCGGCGACGACCGGGAGGCCGAGCGCGTCGGCGGTGAGCTGGCACAGCAGCTCGTTGCGCGAGCCGCCGCCCACGATGTGCACCACGCCGGCGTGCCGGCCCGACAGTGACTGCGCGGCGAGCAGGGCGCGCCGGTATGCCAGGGCCAGGCTGTCCAGGATGCACCGGACGAACTGCGCGGGCGCGGCCGGCGCGGGCAGCCCGCGGCCGGCCAGCCAGGACGCGATGCGGCCGGGCATGTCGCCGGGCGGCAGGAACACCGGGTCGTCCGCGTCGACGACGAACCGCAGCGGCTTTTCCGCGGCCGCCGCCGCGAGCAGCGGCTCCAGCGGAGGCGAGCCCCAGCACCGCAGGCACTCCTGGAGCAGCCACAGGCCGGTCACGTTGCGCAGGTACCGGACGGTCCCGTCGATGCCCGCCTCGTTCGTGAAGTTGGCCGCCCGGCTGGCCTCGGTCAGCACCGGGGCGGCCAGCTCCATCCCGGCCAGCGACCAGGTGCCGGAGGAGATGTAGGCAAAGTGCGGCCCGGCGGCCGGCACCGCGGCCACCGCCGACGCCGTGTCGTGCGACCCCACCGCGATCAGCGGCGTGCCCCGCAGCTCCGGGCCGCCGGCGGTGACCGGCCCGATGACCGTACCGGGCTGGCGCAGCGGCGGGAACAGCCCGGGCGGTATCCCCGCCCGCTCGATGACCCCGGTCGCCCATGTCCGCGAGGCCACGTCGAGCAGCGCGGTGGTGGACGCGTTCGTGACCTCGGCGCCCACCGAGCCGGTCAGCCAGTACGCGAGCAGGTCCGGGATCAGCAGCAGCGTCTTCGCCGCGGCCAGCGCCGGGCTCCCGGCGGCGGCGGCGAGCTGGTAGATCGTGTTGAACGGCAGGTGCTGTATCCCGGTGGCGGCGTACAGCTCGGCGAAGGGGACCGCCGCCGTGACGCCCTCGGTGCGCGCGTCCCGGTAGTGCACCGGGTTGCCGATCAGCGCCCCGGTGGCGTCGAGCAGGCCGTAGTCCACGCCCCAGGAGTCGATCCCGGCGCTGGCGAGCGGGAACGCCGACGCGGCGGCCGACAGGCCGGCCAGCACCGACCCGTGCAGCCGCAGGATGTCCCAGTACAGCGTGCCGCCCGCCGTGACCGGCTCGTTGGGGAACCGGCTCACCTCGCGCAGCTCCACTCCGGAGCCGGACACCCGCCCCGCGATCACCCGGCCGCCGGACGCCCCGAGGTCCGCGGCCGCCACCACCGCCTCGGTCATCGCAGGAACGCCGCCGCCACCCCCGCGTCGACCGGGATCAGCAGGCCGGTGGTGAGCGACAGGTCGCCTCCGCACAGCGCGAACACCGCGGCCGCGACGTGCTCGGGCAGCACCTCGCGCCCCAGCAGCGTGCGCCGGGCGTAGAACGCGCCGAGCTCGGACTCGGGCACGCCGTACACCGCGGCCCGGGACGCGCCCCAGCCGCCGGCGAAGATCCCCGAGCCGCGCACCACCCCGTCGGGGTTGATGCCGTTGACCCGGATCCCGCGGGAGCCGAGCTCGGCGGCGAGCAGCCGCACCTGGTGCGCCTGGCCGGCCTTGGCCGCCCCGTAGGCGACGTTGGACGGCCCGGCGAACACCGCGTTCTTGCTGCAGATGTAGACGATGTCGCCGCCCATGCCCTGGGCGGTCATGACCTTGGCGGCTTCCCGGGAGACCAGGAACGACCCGCGCGCCATCACGTCGTGCAGCAGGTCCCAGTCATCGGCCGTGGTCTGCTCCAGGGGCTTGGAGATGGACAGGCCCGCGTTGTTCACGACCAGGTCCGCCCCGCCGAACGCCAGCGCCGCGGCCGCGAACGCGGCCGCCACGTCGGCCTCGCTGGTCACGTCCGCGGTCACCGCCGCGGCGGCGTCGGCGGAGCCGATGCCGTCGGCGACGGCCTGCGCGGCCGCCCCGTCCCGGTCGGCCACCACGACGCACGCGCCCTCGGCGGCGAGCCGCCGCGCGGTCGCCCGGCCGATGCCCGACCCGCCGCCGGTGACCAGCGCGATCCGCCCCGCCAGGGGCTTCGGCTTCGGTCGCCGCCGCAGCTTGGCCTCCTCCAGCTCCCAGTACTCGATGCGGAACTTCTCGCTTTCGGGGATCGGCTGGTAGGCGGAGATCGCCTCGGCGCCGCGCATCACGTTGATCGCGTTCAGGTAGAACTCGCCGGCCACCCGCGCGGTCTGCTTGTCCGCGCCGAAGCTGAACATGCCCACCCCGGGCACCAGCACGATCGCCGGGTCGGCGCCGCGGATCGGCGGCGAGTCCGGGGCCGCGTACCGCTCGTAGTAGGCCCGGTATCCTTCCCGGTAGGCCGCGTGCAGCTCGCGCAGCCGCGCGACCGCCGCCTCCAGGGATGCGTCCGGCGGCAGGTCGAGCACCATCGGCCGGACCTTGGTGCGCAGGAAGTGGTCCGGGCAGGACGTGCCGAGCGCGGCCAGCGCCGGGTGCTTCTCGCTCGCCAGGAACTCCAGCACCGCCGGGTGGTCGCTGAAGTGCCCGAGCTGCGGCCTGTCGGTGGAGGCGAGGCCGCGGATGACGGGCGCGAGGGCCGCCGCCCGCGCCCGGCGAGCGCTTTCCGGCAGCGGCTCGTGGATGATTTTCCCGAACGGACGCGCCGTTCCCCGCTCGTCGATGAACTTGCTCGCCGAGTTGATGATCTCCAGCGAGTGCGCCTCGCACTCGTCGCTGGTCTCGCCCCAGGCGGTGATGCCGTGGCCGCCGAGGATGACGCCGATGGCCCGCGGGCGCTCCCGCCTGATGGCGGCGATGTCCAGGCCGAGCTGGAAGCCGGGCCGCCGCCACGGCACCCACGCGACGCGGTCCCCGAAGCACTCGCGGGTCAGCTTCTCCCCGTCGGCGGCCGTCGCGAACGCGATGCCGGAGTCCGGGTGCAGGTGGTCCACGTGCGCCGCCTCGACCAGGCCGTGCATGGCGGTGTCGATCGACGGCGCGGCGCCGCCCTTGCCGAACGCGCAGAAGTCGAACGCCGCGGCCATCTCGTCCTCGCGCCCGACCCCGGGATAGACGTCGGCCAGGGCGCGCAGCCGGTCCAGCCGGAGCACCGCCAGGCCCGCCTCGGTGAGCGTGCCGAGGTCGCCGCCGGAGCCCTTCACCCACAGCAGCTGCGCCGGCTTCCCGGTGACCGGGTCGGTCGCGGTCCCCTTGGCGGAGGCGTTGCCGCCCGCGTAGTTGGTGTTGCGCGGGTCGGAGCCGAGCCGGTTGCTGCGCGCGAGCAGCTGCCTGACGACGTCTTCCATCGGTGTCAAGCCCCCCAGCCCGCGGGGGAACCCCCCTTCCGTTCGGAAATGATCTTCTCGCCGTAACCCGAGGCGAGATAGGCGGCGACGGGATCGGGATCCAGCCCCATCTCCTCGCGCACCTCGGCGAGCAGCGGCCGGACGTCGGTGTTGTAGGCGTCCATCAGCACGGCGTTCGCGGCGAGCACGTCACCGGACAGCTGCGCCGCCCGCAGCGCGCCGAGGTCGACGAGCAGGGCTTTCGCGGCCGCCTCCTGCACGTTCATGACCGAGCGGATCAGGGCCGGGATCTTCGGCTCGATGTTGTGGCACTGGTCGAGCATGAACGCGACCCCCGCCTCCGGGGCCAGCGCGCCGGCCTTGACCACCTCGTGCATGATGCGGAACAGGCCGAACGGGTCGGCGGCGCCGGCCATCAGGTCATCGTCGGCGTAGAACCGGCTGTTGAAGTCGAACCCGCCGAGCCGCCCGGCCCCGAGCAGCAGCGCGACGATGAACTCGATGTTCACCCCCGGCGCGTGGTGGCCGGTGTCCACGACCACCATCGCCCTGGGGCCCAGCGCCCGGCAGTGCAGCAGGGCGGTGCCCCAGTCGGGCACGTCGGTGGTGTAGAACGAGGGCTCGAACAGCTTGTACTCAAGCAGCATGCGCTGGCCGCCGCCGAGGCGCTGGTAGACCGCCGCCAGCGCCTCGGCGAGCCGGTCCTGGCGCGCGGCGATGTCGTCCTGGCCGGGGTAGTTGGTGCCGTCGGCGAACCAGAGCTTGAGGTCCTGCGAGCCGGTGGCGTCCATGATGTCGACGCACTCCAGCAGGTGGTTAAGCGCCTTCTTGCGCACCTTCGGGTCCGGGTTGCAGACGCTGCCGAGCTTGTAGTCGTCGTCCTGGAAGACGTTGGCGTTGACCGTGCCGATGCGGATGCCGTTGTTCCTGGCGTGCGCGGCGAGGTCCGCGTAGTCGTCGACCTTGTCCCACGGGATGTGCACCGCCATGCTCGGCGCTACCCCGGTGCAGGCGTGCACCTGGGCGGCGTCGTCGGCCTTCTCATACGGGGTGCGCGGCACGCCGGGCTGGCCGAACACCTTGAACCGGGTCCCGCTGTTCCCGAACGCCCACGACGGCAGCTCGATCTGATGATTCTTCAGGGTGTCCTTGACCGCGGCCAGGTTACGCATTCCGTTTCATCTCCTAATGAAATCAAGGCAGAATTCCGGCGATCCGTGAGCACCCTCGGGTGGCAGCCCCGTCGCGCCTGGTGTCCGGCGGGCATGTTCCCCGGCCACGGTAAATTCGGGGAGCGGCATCGGCTGCGGTCGGCTGTCTCACGCTGCGGCGCGCGCCCCCTGCCGGGTATGGAACGTTTCAATTCCTCAACAGTCTGCTAGGCGCCTCGAAGGGTGTCAATGCGCCGCCGACACCGAGGCTGAATCGTTATAACCATCATGTCGCGGACGCGGACCGGCTGATCAGGAATTCGGTGCTCCGCCGGGTCCACTCTTGCTCGATCCGGCAGGTTTCCTCCATGGTGCCTGCCCGCGGCAGCCAGTGTTCGACGATCTGGTTGATGCCTCGCGCGTCCGGTCGCACGGACCGGGCCATGCCGTCATAGTCGAGCAGCCCGGTCCCGAGCGGGCATCCGGTGAGCGAGAAGCCGACCCAGCCTTCCCGGCGAGTGAACATGAAGTCCTTGACGTGCATGTTCACCACGTGGGGAGCCACCTCCCCGATGACGTACGCGGGCATCTCCAGGCGCGCTATGCAATTACCCGGGTCGAGGCACACGCCGAGGTTCGGGCTGTCCGCGCCTTGTATCACGGTCAGCAGGTCCTTGGTCGGCACCTGCTCGTAGGTTTCCAGGGCCAAGGTCACGCCCTGGTCACGGTAGCGCGGCATAACCTGCCGCAGCAGTCCTACCGCCTCGGCGGGTGAGGGCTTGCGATCGGCAGTGTGCAGCATGCTCCGCACCAGGGAGACGCCGAGGATGGCGGCCAATTCGCGGTACCGCTCCAGGTGCGCGGGGGAGATGCCGCGGGTGCCGAGCTCCAGCGTGATACCCAGGTCTGCCGCGTGGCCCCGCAGGCCGCGCAGCCGGGTTCGTGACATCGACTCGATCGCCGGGTAGTCGCATATCTGCAGGACGCTGGCGCCGAGGCGCGCAGTCTCTTCCAGCATCGCGGTCAGGCCCAGCGGCCGGGGCGCGGCCTGCGATGAGCGCCAGAAGAACGCGTAGGTGCTCAGGCCGACAGCCATGTCACCGCCTCGTCAGGCCGCTGCACGGGGGCCGCGATGGCCTGCGCCTCGTCGAGGATCGCCTCGACCGCGGCCGGGTCATGGGCGAACCGGCCGAGGAACAGCCCGTCTACGCTGTCGCTCACGCTGGCAAGCAGGCCGCGGCCCGCGCTGCCGCCGTAGATGACGCGGCTGCCGGCGAACCGGTCTCGCGTGGCCAGCCACCGCCGCAGGCCGGCGGCGACCTCCCGGATATGCTGGACCGGAGCGGGCTCGGACCGTCCGATGGCCCATTGCGGCTCGTAGGCGAGCACGACCCGCCCGCGGGTACCGTCCGCGGCATCGCCGAGCACCTCACGCGCCTCCGCCACGCATGCCGCCGCGGCCTGCCGCGGCGATGACCGGCTTGGCTCGCCGACGCAGAGCACGGGGATGAGCCCATTGCGCCAGCACGCCGCCACCTTGGCGGCAGCCGCCGGGTTGTTCTCCCCGAACAGGCGCCGCCGTTCGGCGTGCCCCACCTCCGCGTAGCGGCATCCCATCTCACGCAGCAGGGCGCCGCTCACCTCGCCGGTGAAGGGGCCAGAATCCTCGCTGTACAGGTTCTGCGCGCCGACGCCCACCGGCGTCCCGGCGAACATCTCCAGCGCCGGGGCGATCATCGGCGCGGCCGGGAGCACGAACAGCTCAACCGCGCGACGGGTGACCGCCGGATGCCGCGCTGCCAGCCCGGCTACCGCGCGGCACCAGTCGACCGTATGCCGCTGCCCGAAGTACATCTTCAGGCTGATGCCGATCGTCAGCACTGGCCAGCTCACCCGTTTGCCGCCGCTGTCTCATACGCGGAGATCAGCGCGACCTTCTGCCCGGAAGCCGACGACTCATCGAAGTCATACGTCAGCCATTCGCGCACCAGGCGCCTGGCCACCTCAAGGCCTATGACGCGCTGGCCGAGGGCCAGGATCTGGGCGTTGTTGCTAAGCACGGACCGCTCGACCGAGTAGCTGTCGTGAGCCGTGGCGGCGCGGATGCCGGGCACCTTGTTCGCGGCGATGGCCACGCCGAGCCCGGTACCGCAGATCAGTAGCCCGCGGTCGGCTTCGCCGGCCGCGACCAATTCCGCCGCCGCGATCGCGACCTGCGGATATGCGGTGTGGCTGCCGGCGTCGACGCCGGCATCCAGCACCGCGGCGACTCGCGGATGCTGGCCGAGATCGCGCTTGAGGACTTCCTTGTACTGATAGCCGGCGTCGTCGGAGCCGATGACGATCCGCAATGGATTGCTCATGGTGATTTCCTCTTTCGGCTTCCCGCGCAGGCCGCGTGCATGACCGGGGCGACGGCGCGCAGTACGAGGGCAAGTGACGTGGCGCCGGCGTCGGGGTTTCCGGCGCTCCTGGCGGCGAGCGGGCGCGCGCGGCCTACGCGCGGAACAAGGCCGGCGGTGGCCTTGGCGGCCGCGTCGGCGGCGACGGCCGCTTCGGCCCACGCGCCGCCGAGCGCAAGGCCGGCATCGACGCGCGCGGCGAGCACGGCGGCAAACGGCACGAGCACGTCGACCAGCGTCTTGTCGCCGGGAGCGGCTCCCCCGGCTCGCATGACCTCCGAGCCCCAGTGCCTGACCGCGGCCACCACGGTTTCGGCGGCCGGGGCCTCCTCGTCGCCGATCACCTCGCCGAGTGCGCGCAGCCCGACTCCCCACAGCGCCCCCGAAGCGCCGCCGGAGGCATCGGCCCATTCGCCGGCGGCGCGGGTGAGCACGGTACCCGCGCCGGCGCCGCCGGCCGCCGCGGCGGCGGCCGCGGCGGCGGCGGCGTGCGCGCCGCGGCGCATGGCCTCACCGTGGTCGCCATCGCCCGCTATCGCGTCGATGCGCCCAAGCTCGTCAGCGGCGGCGTCGATGGCGTGCCGTGCCGCGTCGAAGGCCGCGCACACCGCCCGCGCGGCCGCGCGGGAGGCCGCAGCCGCCGGCGGGAGGGGCGCCGCCCCCGGGTCAGGTGCCTGCGCGGCAGGTGCCGGGGCCGCCGGAGTGACGGCGACATCCGGCCGGGGCAGCGCGCCCTTCCGGAATCCGGGAGCTTCGGCCGGCGCGTGCCACAGCTCGGTGAGCTCCTCGGTGAGCCAGCACAGGGTGAGCGACACCCCCGCCATGTCAAGGCTTGTGACCAGCTCCCCTACCTCGGGTTCGACGACACGGACGCCGGCCCGGCCGAGAAGCTCGTCGACGCGGCGGTAGAGGACGAACAGCTCCTCGTATGTGACGTTGCCGAGTCCGTTGAGCAAGGCCACGGCGTGCCTGCCGCCGGCCCCGCCCGTACCGGGCGGCAGTTCGCCCAGCAGCCTGGACACGAGCAGTTCGGCCAGCTCGTCGGCGCGGGGCAGGTCGGCTTCGCCGATGCCGGGCTCACCGTGGATGCCCATGCCCACGGCCATCCGCTTCGCCGGGATGGTGAACAGCGGGTCCTGCCTGCCGGGCAGCCTGCAGCCCGCGAACGCGACGCCGAACGAGCGTGTGCGCTCGTTGGCCAGCTTCGCGAGCCGCGTGACCTCGGCGAGCGGGTAGCCGGCGTCGGCCGCGGCACCGGCGATCTTGAGCACTACGAGGTCCCCGGCGATGCCCCTGCGGCGGGAGACATCGTCGGCGCCGGCGCTTGAGACGTCATCGGTGACGACAACCTGCGCGGCCTCGATGCCCTCGCCTGCCAGCCGCCGGAGAGCCGCGCCGAAATGCAGCACGTCCCCCGCGTAATTGCCGTAGCAGAACAGCACGCCGCCGCCGCTGTGCGCTGCTCTCGCCAACGCGTATACCTGCTGCGCCGATGGTGAGGCGAACACGTTGCCGACCACCGCGCCGTGCGCCAGGCCGCGCCCGACGAGCCCGGCGAAGGCGGGATAGTGCCCGGATCCGCCGCCGGCGATAACCGCGACACTGCCGGGGCCGGCGGGCACGGCGCGGATGACTCCGCCGGGCGCAAGGCGCAGCAGATGCCTGTTCGCCGCGGCGAGCCCCTCCAGCGCCTCCCGCGCGAAGTCCGACGGGTCGTTGAGGACACGCGTCATGTCGTGACCGGGACGCCGGCCGCGGCCGAGTCCGTGCCGTCGCGCCTGACTCGGCCGATCCGCAGCATCCGCGCGATCACGCGGTCGAGTTCAGCCCGGTCGAAGACCTTCTTCCAGTCCTCCCTGATGATCGACTCGCGCCCGTAGTCCATCGCGATCAGGCATGCCTCGGAGAACGGGTTTGAGCCGCGGAGCGAGTTCGTCAGCGCTACCTGAGCGTGGCCGAACAGCATCGCCTTGGCGGCGGCCTCGGGGACGCCCACCGTGGTGACCGTCTCCTGCAGCGCTTCCCTGAGAAGGCCGCTGATCATGCACGTGATGGTCTCGACGAGCGTCGGCTCCAGGAAGGCGAGCTGCTCCACGGTCACCCAGTGCACATCGAGCACCGGCGCGTACATCGCCCGCACCACTTCCTCCGCGC
Organism: Trebonia sp.; assembly: GCA_035294225.1. Taxonomy (GTDB): domain Bacteria; phylum Actinomycetota; class Actinomycetes; order Streptosporangiales; family Streptosporangiaceae; genus Trebonia. The sequence goes on along the minus strand of DATGLH010000141.1, from coordinate 9,230 downwards.
GATCGCGCGCCGCGGCTCCGCCCGACTCGATGGCCGCCACCACGTCCTGCGGTGCCGCCACGCCGCCGAAGGTGTCGGCCCACTCCCGGGGGCTGGTGCGCTCGAGGAAGACCGACGGATGGCAGGGATGCGCGACCGCCAGGTGGACGTCCGCACGCCGCGCGAGAACGCCGGCGTAGGCGGCGGCCGGGTCCAGGGTCAGCACTATCGAGCCGGGCTTGGCGGCCGGGACGACGCTCGCCGAGATCTCGCCCAGCAGCACATCGGGAACCGCCAGGATCACCACGTCGCTCTGCGGCACGGCGTCCATGGCGTCGGTGAGCACTCGCCCCGCAGCGCGGACCCGGTCACGCGCCGTCGGAGAGGTCTCCGCGTAGAGCGTTGTATACGGAGTCCGGCCGAGATTGGCGGAGACGCGCATCCCCATCTTGCCCCCGGCTCCCACGACGGTGACTGTCATACCTTCCGGCATCGCCCGCGGGTCCTTTCTCTCACGCTCTCTCACGCCACCGGGGCCGCGCTCACGCCATCGGGGCCGCGGCAGAACCGACCGCCTACAGGTCGGAATGCTAGTTCTGAAACGTTAAAACAGTCAACAGGCTGTCCGGCATTCTCTGCAACAGGCTGTCCGTCATTCTCTGGGCATGCCCGGCGGCGCCCGGGGACAGCCTGCCCGGGGACCGCCCGCCGGGCAGCCGGCGCCCGGGGCAGCCTGCCGGACAGCCGGCGCCCGGGGACAGCCTGCCGGACAGCCGGCGCGGCAGCCGGCGCCCGGGCAGCCGGCCACGGCACCCGTGCGTGAATCGTCTCAAACCAGGCGCGGCTGTTCCTGGGCAGGGGGGTTTCAAAGTCTGAAACGGTTGCGGATTAGCTACCATGGTCCGGTGGCGCGGATCGTGGGCATCAAGGACGTGGCACAGCATGCCGGCGTCTCAGTCGGCACCGTCTCCAATGTGATCAACCGGCCCGATCTGGTTGCGCCGGAGACCCGGGTACGGGTGCAGGCCGCGATTGACCTGCTGGGCTATGTCCGGAGCGAGGCCGCTCGCTCGTTGCGGGCCGGGCAGAGCCGCATCATCGGTCAGCTCGTGCTCGACATGGCCAACCCGTTCTTCGCCGACGTGGCTTCAGGGGCCGCGCGGGCCGCCCGGGCGGCCGGACTCCGGGTGATGCTCTGCAATAGCGCCAACGATCCCGAGGAAGAAGCAGCGTACCTGTCGCTGTTCGCGGAGCAGCGGGTGCGCGGCGTGCTGCTCACACCCGCCGACGCGACCGGAGCCGATCTCGCCGTCCTGCGGCGGCACGAGATCCCCTTCGTCCTCGTCGACCGGGTGACCTCCGAAGGCTGCTCTGTGTCGGTCGATGACGTGGCGGGAGGGCGCATGGCCGCAGCCCACCTCGTCGGGAACGGGCACGAGCTCATCGGTTATGTAAGCGGTCCCATGAGCCTTGCCCAGTGCCGCGACCGGCGCACCGGGGCGCTGGCGGCGCTCACCGCTCACGGGCTGCCCGAGGACGCGCTCATTCACATCGAAGCGGAACGCATGGACGTGGCTTCGGGGCGGGACGCGGGACGCAGGCTGCTGAGACTGTCCAGGAGGCCAACGGCGGTCTTCTGCGCCAATGACCTTCTGGCGCTGGGCGTTCTGCAGTCGCTGTACGCGGCGGGCGTGCCGGTGCCGGGCGAGATGGCGATCGTCGGCTACGACGACATCGAGTTCGCGGGCGCGGCCGTGGTTCCGCTGACTTCGGTGCGCCAGCCGTCCGCGGAGATGGGGCAGATCGCCGCGGAATTGCTGATCGAAGAAACCGAAGCGGAGACGGTGCGGCACCGTCACCGGCGGGTTGTGCTAGAGCCCGAGCTTGTCGTGCGGGAATCGACCCGCTCAGACCGCGCGTTACCGCCCTCCTGGGAGCGCGGGTCAGCGGCTGGGACCCGGGCTTTGCCTTGCGGCTGAGGCAGTCCTGGGCCAGGCAGCGGCTCGCGCGGGATGAGCTGATGGCGCGGGTGGTCGCCGGCCAGCACGCGGAGCACCTCGTCCACCATCAAGTCGAAGAACCTGGGTTCGGCGGCGGCGGTGACCCCGGCGATGTGCGGGGACAGGAACACGTTGGGCAACGCGCGGATCTCGGCGCTGGGCGGCACCGGCTCTGGATCCCATACGTCCAGGCAGGCGAGCACGTCGCCGCCGCGAAGCCGCTCGGTCAGCGCGGCAGAGTCCACGACCGCGCCGCGGGACACGTTGACGAACACGCTGCCTGGCCGCAGGGCCGCGATCGCGTCCGCGCCGATCATGCCGCGGGTCTGCGAGGTCAGCGGGGCCAGGCAGACCACCACGTCCGAGCCGGACATCACCCGGTGCAGGCTGGTCATGGTCACGTCGTAGATTTCGGCCAGCACGTCGGGCGCGTGCGGGTCGTGGACCAGCACGCGGACACGGAACGGCGCTAGAAGCTCGAGAAGACGCCGGCCGATGTGGCCGCACGCAATGATGCCAACCGTCTTGCCGGTGAGCTCGCCGTTGAGGTAACCGGGGTCGCGCTCGAACACCGTCCGGTCCGGCCATAGCAGTTCGCCTGCCACCAGCCGGCGGAACATCGCTCCTGCGTTGCGCAGTCCGATCAGCATCAGCGCCAGCGCCCATTCGGCCACAGGATCTGAGGATGCGTTGGTGGTATCAACCGCCCACACCCGGCGCCGCCGGGCCGCTTCGACGTCGATCCGCTGCGCGAACCGGTCTCCGTGCAGGTCGCCGACCAGCCGCAGCGATGGCGCGGCGGCCAGCACCTCATCGTCCACCCGGGGGCAGCCGTGGCTCACGACCAGGGCGTCAAGCCCTGCCGCGAACTCGATGAGCCGGGCACGGGTGAGCTTGTCGGCCGGCGGCGGCCCGCTGGCCCGGGCCGGGCCGCCGAACTCCAGCCAGCGCACTTCCGCGGCCTGCCGGAGCCGGGCGACCGAGGCATCGGTGATGAACCTGGCGCGGGTCGCGGCGTTGCAGGCGATGCCGACGCGTGCGGTCACGTGGTGTCCTCCTCCGGCCGGGTGGGGTGCCAAGTCACGGGTGGGTGCCGAGTCAGGTGCGGGAGCGGAGGACATCTCCGACGGCGGCCAGGGTATCAAGGCGCATTTCCGAGTACTTGCGGGACAGGATGAAGCCGTCGGCGCCGGCGTCGAGGGCGGCGGTGACCGAGGCCCGGATGTCGGCCGGGGTTACCTGGCGGACGTGGCCGGGCGTGGGCACGCCGGCATCCAGCCCGGGATATACCGCGGCCTGGCCCGCGACCGCGCCGACGGTGCGGGCGGTCTCGCGGCGGACGTAGTCGGCTGACAGCCCGCGCCCGGGCAGCTCGTCGAAACTAGCCGCCTCGTCGTAACCGAGCGCCTGGCGGTACAGGTCATACAGCGTCTGCGGGTCGGTGCCGCGGAAGATGCCCTGTGCCACCTGGGTGATGTGGTTGTGGATCCGATAGCCCGCGCATCTGTCGTACAGCACCGGCTTGATGAAGTCCGAGTAGACGCCCATCGGGGCGAAACTCATCTCGGCCCGGTACAGCGGCGAAAACGAGTTGTGGTGCCAGACATGCCAGCCCGCCTGGACGCCGGGCGCGAGGAACTTGACCGTGCCGTAGATCTGCTGCTGGAGCGACTGGTAGCCGTCATGCCACAGCCGCTCCCACGCCAGGATCTCCGGGTAAGCCAGCAGCAGCCGCAGGAAGGCGACGAGCCCGCTGTCGCCGCCTGGGTCGTCCTCACCGCGTGCCAGCCGGTATAGCGCCAGGTAGCCATCCCGCGCCCGCTCCGGGTCGATGCCGCGGTCGAGCCCCGCGCGAAGGCAGTACGGGCAAAAGCAGTAGGGGCTCCCATCGCGGGCGAAGCCGCCGTTGCCGAGCACATTGCCAAGCGGGCCGTTGCGCTCGGAACCGAACATCAGGCCGTCCAGCGGATAGCTCTTTACCTGGTCTTCGACCAGGCTGAGCCACCAGGCGACGTAGTCGGGGTTGCGCACGCAGGCATAGCCGTCCCTGCGGCCCCAGCAGTCAACCTGGAGCACCTTGGGCCAGTTCGGCACCGCCCGGGTGAGGCCGGAGTGAGTGTTCTCCAGCATGAACGAGTACACCTTGATCCCGCGCCGCCGGGCCTCGGGCAGCACCTGCTCCAGCACGTCCCGGCCAGCCACCTCGCGGTCGGTGGCGCGGAACGGCTTGAGCACCGTGCCGGCGTAGAACTCCGGGTGCTGGGCGACGTAGGATCCGCCCGCGTGGTCGTCCGGCTCATCCGGGCCGTGTCCTGGCCATGGCTGGCCCGGGATCTGGCGGCCCTGTACGCCGCGATCGAAGGACTGGGTGGCAATGAACAGCGCGTTCACCGAAGCGAGATCCTGGAGCTGGCCAAGGACCCCGGTCACGCCCTCGTCGGCGAACGAGATCGCTCCGACCTGAATGCCCACGAGCGCTTCCATCGCCTGCCCCAAGCTACCGGATGAAACGGTTGAATTCAGTGGATCAGCATTGACCCCGCGGCCGAGCTGGACCTCTCCGAATCGTAGCGTGCGGGCAAGCGATGTCAATGAAACGATCTCTAGCCTGTTCAGCTCGCCTGGCCCCTGCCATGTGGGGCTCTTGACAGGCATCGCCCGCGTAATTATGTTCTAAAACGATTAAATCGATACCAGGGGATGACCAGCGGACTGCCGCCGCGGCGCGGCGGGACCGGAACCGCGTTCAACGCCCGTCAGAACCGCGTTCAACGCCCGAAGGAGGCTGCGATGACAGGTGAGCCGGACCCGGGCGCGGCGATGACAGGCGGGCCGGACCCGGGCGGGGCGGTACGTAAGTCGCCGGCCGGCGGTTCGCTGGCCGGCCGGCGTGCGGTGGTGACCGGTTCCGGCGGGGCACTCGGGTCCCGGATATGCCTGGCGCTCGCGGATAGCGGGGCCTCGGTCGCCGGGCTTGACATGTCGCCCGGCGCGGCGGCGGCCACCACCGAGCGGCTCGCCGGGGCCGGCGCTGAGGCCAGGCACGCGGTGGTCGACCTGCTGGACTTCGAGCGGCTCCAGGCCGAAGTCGGCGCGATCGCAGCGGACTGGGGCGGCATCGACATCCTGGTCAACACGGCCGGCGGGGGGCTGGTGCGCCCGTTCACCGAGCTCACGCTCGAGGAGTGGAACGCGCAGCTGGCGCGGAACCTGACCAGCGTCTTCACCGCGACCCGCGCGGTGCTCCCCCATATGCTGCCCGGCGGCTGGGGACGGATCGTCACGCTATCCTCGATCGCCGCGGTGCGCGGCGGGCGGCTGGTCAGGCACGCGACCGCCTATGCGTCGGCGAAGGCCGGGGTGATCGGGCTGACCAAGGCGCTGGCCATCGAACTGGCCGAGACCGGGATCACGGTGAACGCGATCGCGCCCGGTGCCCAGCAGACCCCCGGCAGGGACCGCGACACCCCGGAGCGGCGGGAGGCGCTGCTTGCCCAGATTCCGACCCGCACCCTCGGCCGGCCTGACGACCTGGCTGCGACGGTGGTTTTCCTGTGCCAGGACGAGGCACGCTACATCACGGGAATCACCCTGGCCCAGGACGGCGGGCACTCGATCTGAACCCTAGGCCAGGCAACCACCAGCGGCTCAGGGAAGGGAGAACCGATGGGGCAGCCGGACGGGCGGCTTGAACGCGGCAAGCAAGCGTTCGACCAGGTATACGGCGACGGCGCCGCGGACACGTTCCTGGCACGGCGGGCGGGCCTTGGCGAGGACCTGGCCAGGTTCGGCCTTGAGTTCAACTTCGGCGACGTGAACACACGGCCGGGGATCGATCCGGCCACTAGGGAGCTGCTGACGCTGGCCACGCTGATCGGGCTTGGCAGCGCCGACCCGCAGCTGGCCGGGCACACGCGCGCCGCGCTGCGGCTGGGCGTGCCCCCGGCGCAGCTTGCCGAGCTGGTCATCCACTGTGTGCAGTACGTCGGGTTCCCGCGTGCGATCAACGCGATGGCGGTGCTGCGCAACACGCTGTCCGAATGCGGCGTGGACGTGTCCGTGCCCGATCCCCCGCTCCCGGAGGTGAACTGAAGCATGACGGCGGTCGCCCTCGTCGGGACCCTGGATACTAAGGGCGCGGACTTCGCGTTCCTCGCCGGGCGGCTGCGCGCGGCCGGCGCCGATGTGGTGATAGTCGACGCCGGCACCGGCGAGCCGGACGGACTGACCCCTGACATTGACGGCGAGACGGTCGCGCGCGCTGCGGGGACTAGCCGGGCAGAGCTGCGCGCGGCCGCGGACCGCGGCCGCGCGGTGACCGAAATGGGCCGCGGCGCGGCCCTAGTGGTCGCGGACCTGGCCGCGCAGGGGCGGGTCGGCGGCGTGCTGGCGGCCGGCGGGTCGGGTGGCTCTTCGATCGCGGCCCAGGTGTTCGCGGCGCTGCCGGTCGGGTTCCCCAAGCTGCTCGTGTCCACCATGGCCTCGGGTGACGTCTCACCGTACGTGGGGGCCAGGGACGTCTGCATCATGTACTCGGTGGTGGACGTGGCCGGGGTCAACCGGATCTCCCGGCTGGTGCTCGGTAACGCGGCCGCGGCCATGGCGGGCATGGTCGCCGCCAGGGAGCAGGCGGTGCCGGACGCCGACGACCGGCCGCTGGTCGCCGCCAGTATGTTCGGTGTGACCACGCCCGCGGTGGAGGCCGCCCGCGCGCGGCTGACCGAACTCGGCTATGAGGTGCTGGTCTTCCACGCCACCGGGGCCGGCGGCCGGGCGCTTGAGGCGCTGGCCGAGGCCCGGCTGGTCAGCGGGGTACTGGACCTGACTACCACCGAACTGGCCGACGACCTGGTCGGCGGCGTCCTGTCGGCAGGCCCGCACCGGCTCACCGCAGCCGGCGCCGCGGGGCTGCCCCAGGTGATCGCGCCGGGCGCGCTCGACATGGTGAATTTCGGGCCGCCCGGTACGGTCCCGCCTCAGTTCAGCGGACGGCTGTTCTTCGAACACAACCCGGCCGTCACGCTGATGCGGACCACGGCTGAGGAGATGGCCGAGCTTGGTGCCAGGATAGGCCGCAAGGCCGCGGCGGCGAAGGGACGGGTGGAGGTGTTCTGGCCGGACCGCGGGGTCAGCGCGCTTGACGCCGACGGCCAGCCGTTCCGCGATCCAGCCGCCGACGAGGCCTGCCGCGAGGCGCTTGAGCGGGAACTGGCCGCGGCAGGCCTGCCATTGCACCGGATGGACGCGCATCTCAACGACCCGGTGTTCGCCACCACGATGGCGGATCGGCTGCACCAGATGATTGCTGAGGGGAACTGACAATGGGACGCGAGGACGTGCTAGCCCGGCTGAGAGCCAAGGCGAGGGAAGGGAAGCCGGTGATCGGGGCGGGGGCCGGAACCGGGCTGTCCGCCAAGTGCGCCGAGGCCGGCGGCGCGGACCTGATCATCATCTACAACTCGGGCCGCTACCGGATGGCCGGGCGCGGGTCACTGGCCGGGCTCATGCCCTACGGGGACGCGAACGCGATCGTGGTGGAAATGGCCGGCGAAGTGCTCCCAGTGGTGCGGGACACGCCGGTGCTCGCAGGCGTGTGCGGCACCGACCCGTTCCGGCTCATGTCCCGTTTCCTTGACGAGCTGGCCTCGATCGGCTTCGCGGGGGTCCAGAACTTCCCCACCGTCGGGCTCATCGACGGGGTCTTCAGGCAGAACCTGGAGGAGACCGGGATGAGCTTCGCCGCCGAGGTGGAGATGATCAGGCTCGCCGCCGAGCGCGGCCTGCTTACGTGCCCGTATGTGTTCGACCCCGGGCAAGCCGGGCAGATGGCCCGGGCCGGCGCCGATGTACTGGTCCCGCATATGGGCCTGACCACCTCGGGCACTATCGGCGCACGGACCGCGCTGAGCCTGGACGAGGCGGTGGAGCGGGTGCAGGCGATGCGGGACGCGGCGGTCGCCGTCAACCCGGACATCCTGGTGCTCTGCCACGGCGGTCCGATCGCCGAGCCCCGGGATGCGGCTTACGTGCTCTCCCGTACCACCGGGGTCTGCGGCTTCTTCGGCGCCTCGTCGATGGAGCGGCTGCCCGCCGAGCGCGCCCTCACCGCCCAGGTGCGTGCCTTCACTGAACTGTCCATTGGCTGATCTCGCCGAGGAGGATCCCGACATGACCGTGACGCACATCAGGCCCGCCGAGGTGGAGACGTTCAGCTTCGATTGGGGGACCATGAAATGGTTCGTGTCCCCGGTGACCATCCCCGGAGCGGCCAACTCCCAGGGCGAGGTGATCATCAACCCCGGCCAGGGGCACGTCCGGCACCAGCATGAGCACGCCGACGAGCTCATCTACGTGATTTCCGGCACCGGCACGCAGACCGTCGGAGACGACGAGTTCCCGATCACCGAAGGTGACGTGGTCTACATCCCGATGGCGACCATGCACTCCACCATGAACACCGGCTGGCGGACGCTCAGGCTGATCGTCACCTATACTCCGGGCGGCGAGGAACAGGCCCTGACCGCACTCCCCGACTTCGCCAGGCATCCGGCCGGCGAGATAGTCGCATGGGAACGGTCCGCCGGATGACCGTGCTCCGGCTGCGCCGCGGCGAGCGCTGGTCGGCGACGGCACCGCGGTGGAGCACGCTGTCCGCGGTGGGCTGGTTCAGCTTGTCCGGTGCCGGCTACCGATTCGACCGGCACTTCCACGACTGCTCCGAGTACTGGGCCATCACCGAAGGGCGGGCCCGGGTCGCCGTGGGCGATGACCTATTCGATGTCGCCCCGGGCGACCTGGTATGCACCCCCGCCGGCGTGGAGCACGACATCGTCCTGGCGTATACCGACGAGGTGGTGCTGCTGTTCATCGAGGAGCCGGTGCCTCCGGGAGGGACTGCCGGACACCGGCAGCGGGATCCGGCCAGCGCCTGGCATCATGTGCCGCGGGCCGGCACCGGCCAGCCCCCCGCCGATGGCGCGCCGAACGCCCGCGGCTTTCGCCGCGGCGCTGCCGGCACGGCCTAGGCCGTGCCGGCAGCGCCGCGGTCGGCGATCCGCCCTGCACGGCCCCGCAGCATGGAAAGGCTCTGCCATGTCGTCACTGCTCGCCCCTAACGCATCGCTGGAACGGTTGTACACGGGCACGGAATGGGGCGAGGGCCCGGTCTGGCTGCCCGGCCTTCGCGCCCTGCGCTGGAGCGACATCCCGAACGACAGGATCATGCAGTATCACGCCGATGACGGGCGGACA
>DATGLH010000140.1:0-13548 GCA_035294225.1 Trebonia sp. | reverse complement strand
TGCGGCAGCGGCGCATCCCCGTCGGGCCGGTCGCGGTGTTCGCCGCGAGCAACTTCCCCCTGGCGTTCTCCGTCGCCGGCGGGGACACGGCCTCGGCGCTGGCCGCCGGCTGCCCCGTGGTCGTCAAGGCGCACGAGGCGCACCCCGGCACCTCGGAGATCGTCGCGGCCGCGGTCACCCGTGCCGTCGCCGCGAGCGGGCTTCCGGCCGGCGTCTTCTCCATGGTCTTCGCCGAAGGCCCGACGGTCGGCATCGAGCTCGTCACCCATCCCGCCATCGCGGCCGTCGGCTTCACCGGCTCTCGCCGCGTCGGGCTCGCGCTCGTCGCCGCGGCGGCGGCGCGGCCGGTGCCGATCCCGGTCTACGCGGAGATGAGCTCGGTCAACCCGGTGTTCCTGCTGCCGGGACGGCTGGCCGAGGCGGGGACGGAGCTGGGCACGGCGTTCGCCGGCTCGCTGACGCTCGGCGCGGGCCAGTTCTGCACGAACCCGGGGATCGTGGTCGGCGTCGACGGCCGCGGCCTCGACCGGTTCACCGCGGCGGCCCGCGACGCCGTGTCGGCCAGCGCCCCGGCTCCGATGCTGACCGGCCGCATCGCCGCGTCGTACGCCGACGGCGTGGCCCGGCTCGCCGCCCACCCCGGCACCGAGGTGATCGCCCGCGCGCCCGACCCCGGCCGCCCCACCTGGGGATCGGCAGCGCTGGCCGTCACCACCGCCGAGGAGTTCCTGGCCTCGCCGGAGCTGCGCGAGGAGGTGTTCGGCGCCGCGTCGCTCATCGTCCGCGCGGCCAGCGCGGAGCAGCTGCTCGACGTGGCGCGGGCGATGGAAGGGCAGCTCACCGCGACGGTGCACGCGGCGGACTCGGACGCCCCGCTCGCGTCCGAGCTGCTCCCGGTCCTGGAGCGCAAGGCCGGCCGGATCCTGTTCAACGGCTGGCCCACGGGGGTCGAGGTGGTGCCGTCCATGGTGCACGGCGGCCCGTTCCCCGCCACCTCGGACGGCCGCACCACGTCGGTCGGCACCCGGGCGATGGAACGGTTCCTGCGCCCGGTGGCCTACCAGGACGTGCCCGACGCGCTGCTGCCCCCGCCTGTCCGCGAGTCCAACCCCGCCGGGCTGCTCCGCCTCGTCGACGGCGCCTACACCCGGGACTGACCCGCCCGGCCCGTCCAGTTTCCGCCAGCCCGGGTAAGCCCGGCCAGTCCCAGGTAAGGAAGCCATGTTCAACGGCCTGCTGTTCTTCCCCATCACCCCGTACCGCCGCGACGGCGAGGTCGACCTGCAAGAGCTCGCGGCACATGTCGCGCGCGGTGTCGGCGCCGGCGCGGGCGGGGTCTTCGTCGCCTGCGGCACGGGCGAGTTCAGCGCGCTCGAGCCGGACGAGTACGCGGAGGTCGTCCGCACCGCCGTCGAGACCGTCGCCGGCCGCGTCCCGGTCTTCGCCGGAGCGGGCGGCCCGGTGCGCACCGCCCGGCGGTTCGCCGACCACGCCGCGGCCGCGGGCGCCGACGGCGTGCTGCTGCTGCCGCCGTACCTGAGCGAGGCCGCCGGCCCCGGCCTGGAGGCCTACGTGCGCGCCGCGACGCGCGAGGACCTGCCGGCCATCGTCTACAACCGGGCGAACGCCCGCTTCACCGAGCAGAGCGCGGCCGCGGTGGCCGCGCTGCCGCAGGTGATCGGCTTCAAGGACGGCGCCGGCGACCTCGACCTGATGAGCCGGATCGTGCGCGCCGTCCGGGATTCCCTCGGCGAGGCGCCGTTCTACTTCTTCAACGGCATGCCGACAGCGGAGGTGACGCAGCGCGCCTACCGGGCCATCGGCGTCCCGCTGTACTCCTCTGCCGCCTTCGCGTTCGCGCCCCGCATCGCGCTCGCCTACTACCACGCGCTTCAGCGCGGTGACGACACGATGATCGCCGCCCTGGACCGCGCCTTCTACCATCCGCTCGCCCGCCTGCGGCAGCGGGGCGCCGGATACGCCGTCTCGCTTATCAAAGCGGGTGTCGAGCTCGCCGGCTACCCGGCCGGCGACCCGCGCCCGCCGCTTACCCCGGTGCTGCCCGAGCACCGGGAGGAACTGGCGCGCATCCTCGCCGCCGGCATGGCGGCGCTGCCCGACCCGGTCGGGGCGGCGAGCTGACGCCGCGGCGACCGCGGGAGGCCGCACGATGACGACCGGAAGCATCCGCATCACCGGCGCGACGATCACGCCCGTGGCGTTCGCCGACCCGCCGCTGCTGAACTCGGTGGGCGTGCACGAACCGTTCGCGCTGCGCGCCGTCATCGAGGTCACCACCGACGCCGGCCTTGCCGGCCTCGGCGAAACCTACGCCGACGAGAAGCACCTGGCCGCGCTGCGCGCCGCGGCCGCCGCCATCGAGGGCGCGGACGTGTACCACACCGGGGAGATCTACCGCCGCGTCCAGGCCATCGCGGCGCCCGAGGCCACGATCGCCTCCGGCCTCATCGGGCACAGCGCGGCGGCCGACCGGGTGTTCTCCCCCTTCGAGGTGGCCTGCCTGGACATCCAGGGGAAGGCGGCCGGGCGCCCGGTCGCCGACCTGCTCGGCGGCGCCGTGCGGGACACGGTGCCGTTCTCCGCCTACCTGTTCTACAAGTGGGCCGGGCATCCGGGCGCCGGCGCCGACGACTGGGGCGAGGCGCTTGATCCCAGCGGGATAGTCGCTCAGGCCAAGCGCATGATCGACAGGTACGGGTTTACCGCGCTCAAGCTCAAAGGCGGCGTCTTCCCCCCGGCGCAGGATATCGAGGCGGTACGGGCGCTGCGCGACGCCTTCCCCGACCACCCGCTGCGGCTCGATCCGAACGCCGCGTGGACCCCCGAGACGTCGCTGCATGTCGCCCGCTCCCTCGACGGCGTGCTGGAGTACCTGGAGGATCCGACGCCGGGCATCGACGGCATGGCCCGGGTGGCGCGGGAGGCCCCGATGCCGCTGGCCACCAACATGTGCGTCGTGGCCTTCAGCCACCTGCCGCCCGCCGTCAGGGAAAACGCGGTCCAGGTAATCCTCTCCGACCACCACTACTGGGGCGGCCTGCACCGGTCGAAGCTGCTCGCCGGGATCTGCGAGACGTTCGGCATGGCCCTGTCCATGCACTCCAACTCGCACCTGGGCATCAGCCTGGCCGCGATGGTCCACCTGGCCGCCGCCGTGCCGAACCTCACCTACGCCTGCGACACCCACTGGCCGTGGAAGACCGAGGATGTCGTGGCCGGGTCGCCGTTCACGTTCAGCGGCGGCGCGCTCGCCGTCCCCGCCGGACCCGGGCTCGGCGTGGAGCTCGACCGGGACGCCCTCGCCCGGCTGCACGAGCAGTACCTGGCATGCGGCCTGCGCAACCGCGACGACACCGGCTACATGCGCCGCGTCGTCCCCGGCTATGAGCGCAGGCAGCCCCGCTGGTAGCGCGACGCCCGGCCCCGGGCGCTGGTGACCTCGCATGCGGAGCGGGCCCGGGACACAGGATCTCAACCGCCTCCCGCCATCGCGGCAAACCGGGCGGGAAACCGCGCGGTTGAGTCCCTGCGCCGCGGCGGCGCGCGCCGGGCCGCGGCGCAGGGAGCGGTTTCCCGGGGCCCGGCCGGCTGCCCGCCCGGTGCGGCACGCCCGGGAGTACGGGACTGACAGCAGAAAAGCCACCGTCCGTTCGGGAAAAATCATCGGCTTCCGAACGGACGGCGGCGTCTGGTGACGGGAAGGACGGCGGCGTCTGGTGACGGCAAGGACGGCGGCGTCTGGTGACGGCAAGCGCGGGCGCGCCGGCACAGACGGCCGCGCCGCCGGGGCCGGCTCCCCGCGCGGGCCATCCCCGATCGGCGATGCGCTTGACGGCGAGTCCTTGCCCGGGTTGCGCCAGCCCTTCCGTGAGGCCCCGGTCCCGCCTGCCACGGGCACCCGCATGACCGCCGCCTTCCCGGCTCCAGAGCCTGTCTTGCCAGCTAAGGCAGGACAGCCCCGGCCGCCTGTGACATGCTGGCCTTCCATTCCCGCTTTCGTTCCCGCCATTCCCGCTTTCGTTCCCGCGGCCGCGGCGGCGACGCGCTTCCCCGCCGTGCCCGCGTCGGCGGCCCGCGGGGAGTCAGCCGGTGAACTGGCAGGGCAGGCGCTTGATGCCGTTGACGAAGCTGGACAGCAGGCGGTCCGGTTCGCCGGCGGTGATGTCGGGGACGCGGGTGAGCAGTTCGCGCAGCATCACGGCGAGCTCGCGGCGGGCGAGGTGGGCTCCCAGGCAGAAGTGCGGTCCCGGGGCGCCGAAGCCGACGTGGGGGTTCGGCGAGCGGGTGATGTCGAACCGGCCGGGGTCGGTGAAGACGGCCTCGTCGCGGTTCGCCGAGTAGTAGAACAGCGCCACCTTGTCGCCCGCGCGGTAGTCCTGCCCGTTCATCGTGTAGTCGCGGGTGAGGGTGCGCCGCATGAACAGGACCGGGGAGGCATAGCGCACGATCTCCTCGACCGCCCCGCCGAGCCGGCCCTCCAGGTCGGCGAGCAGCAGCGCGCGCTGCTCCGGGAACTCGGTGAGCAGCAGCAGCGCGTGCGACAGCGCGGTGCGGGTGGTCTCGTTGCCGGCCACCACCAGCAGGATGAAGAACGAGGCGAGTTCGGCGCTGGTCAGCTGCTCCCCGTCGATGTTCGCCGTCACCAGCGCGGAGACCAGGTCCTCGCGGGGCGCCCTGGCGCGGTCCGCGGCCAGGCCGGTGACCAGGCCGGCGAGCTCCTGCCCGGCGCCGAGGAGCTGGGCGGCCACCTCCTCCGGGTCGGTGCTGAGGAACTCCGGGTCGGCCCCGGACAAGATGATGTTGCTGTTGGCCAGGACCATCTCGTAGTGGTCGTCGGGGATGCCCATCATGTCGCAGATGATCTTCAGCGGCAGCCTGGCCGCGACCTGGGACACGAAATCGCACGGCCCGGTGGCCAGCAGGTCATCCACGATCGCGGTCGCCGCCCGGCGCACGTCGTCTTCGAACCTGGCGACCATCCGCGGGGTGAACGTGCGGGAGACGATCCGGCGCAGCCGGGCGTGCCTGGGGTCGTCCATGTTGATCATCGAGCCGAAGTACTCGTTGAACTCGGCGGGCAGGTCCGCGATGCTCGTCGCGCCCCGGCCGGAGGAGAACACCTCCGGGTGCCTGCTCGCCTCGACGACGTCGGCGTGCCGCACCAGGGCGTAGTACCCCGGCCCCTGTTCGGCGAACGGCGTCTCGGGCTCGGGGAAGAACTGCGGCCGCGGCAGCGCCCGCAGCAGGGCGAAGGAGGCCGCGCGCTCGGAGAGCGGCAGGCCCCAGAACTCGGTAGCCGACAGGTCTATCCCGGCAACGCTCATCACCCGGCGCCTTCCGCGAGAACCTGTTCCTACTTCATCACAGCGCGCGGCCGTCGGCTAGCCGGACCGTTCCGGGTGAGCAGGTCGACGAGCGCGTCCACCATCTCCAGGCCGGGCGCCGGCACGCCGGCGAGCCGCGCCAGCTCGACGGGCGCCTTGAGCAGGGCGTCCGTCTCCAGGGGCTTGCCGGCCTCGAAGTCCATCAGCATCGACGTCTTGTGGTCGCCGACCCGCGCCGCGCCCTCGAACCGGCGCTCGACCGAGACCTTGGGCGGGCTCCCCAGGCGGGATGCGATCTCAGCGGTCTCGCGCATCATGCCCAGGACCAGCCGGCGGGTGCCCGGGTGCGCGGCGATCTCGCCCATCGTGGCGCCGGTGAGGACGCTGACCGGGTTGAACGCCGCGTTGCCCATCAGCTTGAGCCAGATGTCGGAGCGCAGGTCGGTCTCGACGGGGCACTTCAGGCCGCCGGCGGCCATCGCCTGGCTGAACGCGGTGCAGCGCTGTGAGATGGTGCCGTCGGGCTCCCCGATGGAGAACCGGGTGCCCTCGATGTGGCGGATCACCCCCGGGGAAGCGATCTCGGTCGAGGCGTACACGACGCAGCCGATGGCCTGAGCGGGCGGGATCACGGCGGAGACCGCGCCGCCCGGGTCGACCGCCTCGACGCGGCGCCCCTCGTAGGGACCGGGGAGCCCGTGGAAGTACCACCACGGGATGCCGTTCTGCGCCGCGACAACGCCGGTGCCGGGTCTCAGCAGCGGTTGTATGAGGGGGCCGGCGCTGGCGTAGCTGTATGCCTTCAGCCCGAGGAACACGATGTCGGCCGGCCCGGCCTCCGCCGGATCGGCCGTCGCGCGGGGATGGGCGTGGAAGTCGCCGCGCGGGCTGAGCACGGTGACGCCCCTGCGCTGCATGGCCGCCAGGTGCTCGCCGCGCGCGATCAGGCAGACGTCCGCGCCGCCCCGGTGCAGTGCCGCGCCGACGTACGCGCCGATCGCCCCGGCGCCGACGACCGCGACCTTCACCGGTCCACCAGCGCGGCCAGGGTAAGGCGCTGCACCTTGCCCGTCGGCCCCTTGGGGATCTCGGGCAGGATCGTCACCCGGGCCGGCCGCTTGAACGCGGCGAGGCGGGCCGCGCAGTGCGCGGCGAGTTCCCTGGGCGTGGCCTCGCCGCGGAGCACGACGACGACGCCCACCTGCTCCCCGTACGTCTCGTCCGGCACGGGGTACGCCGCCGCCTCGGCGACCGCGGGATGGGCGAGCAGCACGTCTTCCACCTCGTACGGCGAGATCTTCTCCCCGGCCCTGTTGATCATCTCCTTCACCCGCCCCACCAGGGTGAGGTAGCCGTCCGCGCTGAGCTTGCCGACGTCGCCGGTGCGGAACCAGCCGTCGCGGAACGAGGCGGCTGTCGCGGCCGGGTTGCCGAGGTACTGGTCGACGACGGACGGGCCGCGCACCGCCACCTCGCCTTCGGTCCCGGCGGGCACCGGCCGCCAGTCGTCGCCGACGGCGGCGATCTCGACGCCGGTCGCCCGCCCGACCGTCCCCGGCCGGCGTTCGGCGGGCGGCAGCGGGTTCGACGCCATCTGATGGGCGGCCTCGGTCATGCCGTAAGCCTCGACGAGCGGGACGCCGATCGTTTCCTCGTAGCGCTGCCACAGGACCGCGGGCAGCGGCGCCGAGCAGGAGCGGACGAACCGGAGCCGGTGCCCGGGCGGCGCGGGCATCGCGGCGGCCTGGGCGAGCAGGCGGGCGTGGATGGTCGGGACCGCGGTGTACCAGGTCGCCTTGTGCCTGGCCACGTCCCCCCAGAACGCGGACGGCCGGAACCGCGGCAGGATCACCGTGCCGCCGGTCGACAGCGTGGCCAGCACCGCGGCGACAAGGCCGTGCACGTGGAACAGCGGCATGACGCACATCGTCACGTCTTCGCCGGTCAGCTCGTAGGTCGCCGCGACCGCACCGGTCGACGCGACGAGGTTGCGCTGCCGGATGGGCACGGTCTTCGGCTTGCTGGTGGTGCCGCTGGTGTGCAGCAGGAGAGCGAGCGCGTCAGGGTCGCCGGCGTCCGCGAGCGGATCGCCGGCCTGGCCGTCGACGTGCAGGAGGGCGTCCGCCAGTGCGATCGCGCTGGCGGGCACGCCGGCCTGCGCCGCGGCCGCGGCGGCCGTGGCCGAGCCGTCGTGGAGCAGCCGGGAGACGCGCAGGTCATCGAGTTCGGCGGTCAGCTCGGCGACGCCAAGCGCGGGGTTCAGCGGCGCGGCGGCCGCGCCGCGGGCGGCGAGGGCGAGGAACGCCACGACCAGGGCCGGGCCGTTGGCCGCGGCCAGCGCCACCCGGTCGCCTTCTCCCACGCCGAGCGCGGCCAGCCGCCCCGCGGCCCGGTCGAGCGCGCGCTGTAGCGCGGCGTACGAAAGCCGGGCTCCCGGCTCGGGCACCGCCAGGGCGGGGTGGTTGTCCGATCGCGTGACGAGCTGCCGGAGGGTGGCTGGCCCGGCGACGGTCATGGCGCTGCTCCTCCCTGCGGGAGTCCGGCGGCTCCCTGCCGGAGCCCGGCGGCATCCCCGTATTCAGCCATACCGCACGCCGCGGTCCGCGTCCACCGCTCAGCCCGCCGCTCCGCCCGGCGCGGTCCGCGCCCGCCGCTCCGCCCGCCCCTCAGCCCGCCGCTCCGCCCGGCGCGGTCCGCGCCCGCCCCTCAGCCCGCCGCGGTCCGCGCCCGCCCCTCCGCCCGCGTGAGGAGTATTTCCCCGCGGCCGGGGTAGCCGCGCTGACAGCGCCGCGGGCGGCCGCGACGGATGCCGGCCGCGGGCCTGCGGACCGCGCGGCCCGCGGCCACTCAGGGCCGCCCCGAGCCCGCCTCTTCCTTGAGCACCTTCAACCCCGGGGGGGATCCCGTATGCATGTCAGCCCGGCCAGCGTCGTGCTCACGATGGCGGTGCTGTGCGCCTGGGGGATGGCGGCCCTGTACTGCTACCGGTGCGCACGCCGCCGCGGGCAGTGGCAGGCGCGCTGGGAGCGGTTCGCCTCCGGCCATCGTGACCTTGACCGTGACCTCAGCCGGATCTGGCACCTGCTGAGGCGATGAGGGCGATGCCCGGCCACGTCCCCTTCATGATCGGGTAGGTTTTCTATGCCTATTCCGGATTTTCTCCTCTTCATGAAGGATTTTCCGGGTCAGCACCCCGGCCAGCAGCGTGGCCGCCCCGGCCACGCAGAAGGACAGGATCGAGGCGGACATCCAGCTCGCCGGGGTAAAGCCGATGGCATGCCCGACCGACGTCCAGGCGGAGACCCACCAGGACACGTATCCGGGGTTGATGAGCTGGTAGGTGACGAAGCCCGCGGCCCAGGGCAGCAGCATCAGCCAGCGCGAGCGGGCCGCCGTCGACAGGTCCCAGCGCCGCCGGGACACGACGAAGTAGTCCGCGATCAGGACCGCCGACATCGGGACGAACACCGATCCGATCAGGGTCAGGAAGTTCTCGTAGTCGGCGATGTTGAGCCACAGCGCGCCCGCCGTGGCCAGCCCGGTGATCGTGACGGCCAGCACCCGCCGGTCCCACAGCGGGCGCAGGTTCTGTGTCGACACCGCCGTGGAGTAGACGTCGGCGAACGCCTGGTCGAGCTCGCGGGCCGCGAGGATCGCGAAGCCGAGAGAGCCGACGGGAAGCGCGATGAACGCGCCGTAGATGTCGTCCGGGTTGCCGCGCGCGACGGTGACCAGGGCCAGCAGGCCGATGATGTAGCAGAGCACCTGGGTGACGCTGTATCCCGCCATCGCCCCGGCGAAGGCGGCCCGCTGGCTGCGCGAGTGCCGGGTGTAGTCGGCGACGAGCGGCACCCACGAGATGGAGACCGCGACCACGGTGTCGGTCGCCGCCCAGTACCCGGACCAGGTTCCGTGCAGGAAACCCGGCAGCGGATGGCGGGCGAGCTGGACGAGCAGGTAGATCATGACGACGAGCACGGCGCTCGTCGCATACCTGCGCAGCACCCTGATGGCTCCGAGCGGCCTGATCGTGAGCAGGGCCGTGACGGCCCCGGCGATGAGCACGTAGCCCGTCTTCGGCAGCGCGGGCGCCACGGTGTGCGCGGCCGTCGCGATCGTGACCAGCTCGAAGACGCTCCACCCGATGCATTGCAGGATGTTCAGCACGGTCGGCAGGTACGACAGCCTGGCGCCGAGCAGCCCGCGCAGCAGCACCATGGCCGGCGCGCCGGTCTGCGCGCCGGGCAGGCCGGCCAGCGCGACCGGCAGCGTGCCGAGCACGGTGCCGACGACAATCGCGGTCAGCGCGGCGGCCAGGGAAAGCTCGGGGGTCCCCGCGCCGCCAGGCTGCAACACGAAGATCGCCCCGGTGAAGCCGAGCAGGCTCACGCCCAGGTTGCCCCACAGCCCGAACTGGTCGGTCAGGCTCAGCGCCTGCGGCACCGGCTCGGCCAGCGTCCGTGCGACTTCCGAATGGCGGTCACCGGGGACGGTGACGAAGGTGTCTTGGGCGTTGCCTGATGCGGTCGCCGTCACGGCAGCCTCCCTACGCCGGCATTATCCGGACAGGTTCAGACGGTCGGTGGCACGGTCAGCCACCCTCTCAGCCCGGTCAGCCCGAGCTCCCGCGTGTATTTGGTTCAGCTGAATGGTACCAGCGGACGTTGCGGCGGCCCAGGGTCGGCCGGTGCGGTGGGAAGCCGCCACGGTCCTGGCCGGGCACATCGCCCGCGGCGCCTCCGGCTCTCCCTGAGGGGGCGCGGCGCCCCCGGATCCCCCTGAAGGGGCGCGGCGCCCCCGGATCCCCCGCGAAGAAAGGCAGCGTCAGGTGATACCTGCCTCCGGGCAGAGAAGCCGCATTGCGATATAATTTCCCCGGGTGGCGGCGTGGGACGCGCCGCGGCCAGCGTTCCGGCAGCCCCGGCACGGCCGCCCGCGCGGCTAGCAGATCCGCCGTACGACGCGCTTCCCCGCTGCCTGCAAGCGCCAGGCGTACAGGCAGGCGTTGAACGGGAACCGCGAGACCGGCGCCGGCCGGAACCGGCAGGCCGATGCGATCAGGCGCATCAGGAGCGCGAACTGCCGCTGTTCCCGCCCGGCCCAGCGCACCCGCATCTGCTCGCGGAACGGCGGCGGAAGAAAACCTGCCGTCAGGAACCGGTTGACCGGCCCGAACGCGACGGCGAGCGGCCGGGGAAGGTAATCCAGCCCGATGAGCCGGTCCAGGTATTCGCGCACCGGCGGGTCGATCCGGATCTCTGCCATGCCCGAGGCCCAGTACCGTTCGAACGCGGCCCGGTCGGCCGGCCACATGTGGCCAGGCACCTGCAAGGTGGTCCCGAGCCGCCGGCATTCGCGGTAGATGGCATCCGCGGTCGCATCGTCGGCCGGCCCGTGCAGCAGCATATGGATGTCTACCGCGCCCCGGTACAGGCACGCGGCCACCCACAGTTGAAGCTCCGGGTCGAAGGCGCTATAGCGGACCGGGCTGTCCGCGGAGGAGCGGACCATGGCGTGCGACCGGTTCACCTCGCGCCGGAGGATACTGCGCTCCTCCGCGGTGCCCATCAAAGCCACCGACAGGTACGTGATCGTGTTCCGGATCCGCCGGACCGGATGCCACATCACCTGGCCGTCTTCGACCTTGCTCTCCAGCACCCCGTAACCGACCGCGGGCCGCGCAAGCTGCATCACCACGTTCGCGGTGCTGGCCAGCAGCGTCACGCCGTCGATCAGGCCGCGGACGTCGAAATCCGCTGAGGTCCCGGCAGCCGTATCCGCTGAGGTCCCGGCAGCCGCGGCAGCGGCTGCGGTGTGTGCCATGATCAGCCTCCTTTCTGGCGCGTAACGGATCGCCCTGCTCAGTTGCGTCACGAGCCTCCCCGGCAACGCCAGATACATCGCATGTCGGCATTTCCGCAGCGCCTACCCACGCGACGGCCCGCAAACGCCCGGGCGCGGCCGGGGCTGAGGGCGGCATGACGGCCGCCCGGCGCGTCCCCGGGACCGGGTGGAGAATTACCTTGGATGCGCCAGTGCATGGCGCTGGCCGCTGAAGCGGTCGCGCTGGTGGTCATGAGGCCGGAATCGCCGCTCTCGTCCGGCGGGCGCCCCGGCTGGCGGCCGGGAACGGAGGGATGGTGCCCGTGTCCGGGGCCGTCCGGCGTCCGCGCCGGGCGCTTATCGTCAGCGCTGAGATCGGGGAGGGCCATAACGCGGCGGCCCGGGCGCTGGCCGAGGCGGTGCCGCGGGCGTGGCCGGGCTGTGAGGTGGGCTGGCTGGATGCGCTGGAGACGGTCGGTCCCCGGTTCGCGCGGCTCGCCCGCCGGTTCTATGTCACGCAGGTGCAGTCCACCCCGGGGATGTATGAGTTCTTCTTCACCGCGATGTGGCGGCACCGGTGGTACCTGAAGGCAACCCGGCGCGGGATGGGCGCCCTGTTCGGGCGCGCGATGGCGCCGCGGATCGGCGCGTTCGCCCCGGAGGTGGTCATGTCCACCTATCCGCTGGCGAGCGCGGGCCTGAGCTGGCTGCGCCGCCGCGGGAAGCTGCCAGGGCGCGCCGGGGCGTGGGTTCCGGCGTTCTGCCCGCATCCGTCCTGGCTGTACCCGGACCTGGACCGCACATATGTCATGCATCCTCTCGCAGCCAGGGCCGCAGAGCAGGCCGAGCCGGGTATGCGGCTGGCCGTCGGCGCGCTGCCCGTCCGGGACGGCTTCGCTCCCGTCCCGCCTGCCCGGCAGGCGCGTGCCCGCGCGCTGCTGGGGCTGGCGGCGGACCGGTTCACCGTGCTGGTGTCCACCGGATCCCTCGGCTTCGGGCAGGTAGAGCGCACGGTGGCCGCGATCCTGGCCGCCGGCCCCGGGCTGGGGGTGATCGCGGTTTGCGGCCGGAACGAGAACCTGCGCCGCCGGCTGGCCAGCCAGGGCCGGGAGCCCGGGCGCCTCCGCATCGTGGGCTGGACCGACGACATGCCCGCTATGATGGCCGCCGCTGACCTCGTAGTGACCAACGGCGGCGGCGGGACGGCTCTGGAGGCGATCGCCAGCGCCCGTCCCGTTGTGATCACCGATCCGCTGCCGGGCCATGGCCGGGCCAATGCCAGGCTGATGGCCGCGGCCGGCCTTGCGCTGCTGGCCCCCACGGCCGGCGAGCTGACCGAGGCCGTCCGCCGGCTGGCCGGCGATCCCGGCGCGATGGCCGCCCTGGCCGCGGTGGCCGGTGCCCGGGCGGCGCAACGGCGCCGCGAAGACGATCTCGCCGAGCTCGTCAGCACGTCACCAGGGGATGCGCGCTGCCCGCCCCGCGCCCAGCCTTAGCCCGGGGTGACGCGAGCACAGGCTGCGGTCCTGCCCCGCGGGAGCCGCGGGGCACGGATTCCCTGGCTCTCTTCCTCTTCTTCCAGTTCTTCCAGCTCCTTATTTCCAGCTTCCGGCCCGGAACTCCCCCGGCTGGGACTTCGCAGCCCGGTGATCGTTGGATCGCGTGCACGGCTAGCACGACGACGAGTACGACGAACCCGGCGGTCAGTGCGAGCAGCACGATGAATAGCGCACGCCACAGCACGGGTGCCACGGCGACACGCACTCATGCGCCGGATTCCTCCCGTACGGACATCCGCGGCTGAACGCGTCCGCCGCAGCACGCGGTGCCGGGTCCCTGCGCAGCGATCTCTCTATCCTCAGCCGCGCGTGCTGCTCGTCCGGCGCAAGCGTCATGGCCGGCCTCCACAATCGCATCAGGGCAACCATCATCACCATGACTCCTATCGCGCATGCAAACTCATATCGCGTAACGATATAAAAAAATAGTCCAGCTCTCCGTCCCGGCAGCCCCGGCCGCCCGCCCGGGAGACAGCAGCCGGGAGACAGCAGCCGGGAGACAGCAGAGAACAGCGACCGGGCCGACCGCCGTCACTGCCGCGGCCCCGCGGCCAGCGTGATGGGCATCCGGGCCGCGGGCCGCTGAACCACTCCCCCGCCCCCGGGCCGCGGTGCTCGCGGCGTGTCATCCTGATGTCGTCCTTGCCGACGGTAAGCTGTATCGCGATACGATAGGCGGGGGTAGGTTCCGGGTTCAGGTCGGTTCCGCGTTCAGGAGGATGGTCCCATTCAGCCAACCCGACAGGATTTCGAAAACCTCCTGTCCTTCCGGGTCGAGCTGCGCCGCTTCCAGCGCTGGAGCGAGGAGCAGGCCGCCGCGG
>DATGLH010000139.1:0-6047 GCA_035294225.1 Trebonia sp. | reverse complement strand
CGTGGCAGGGTTGGAAGGGTCGGCCGCGTTGCCGCGTTTCACTACGTGACTGTGGTGATTCCGAGCGGAAGTGAGGCCGGCGATGGCGCTGCCCTATGATTCAGCGGCCAAGTTCCAGGAGTACGCCCACCCGGAGATGATCGTGTCCACCGAGTGGGTGGCCGGGCACCTCGACGATCCCGGGCTGGTAGTGGCCGAGTCCGACGAGGACGTCCTGCTGTACGAGACCGGCCACATCCCCGGCGCGGTCAAGCTCGACTGGCACACCGAGCTCAACGACCCGGTCACCCGCGACTACGTCGACGGGGCCGGCTTCGCCCGGCTGATGTCGGAGAAGGGCATCAGCCGGGACACGACGCTGGTCCTCTACGGCGACAGGAACAACTGGTGGGCCGCCTACGCGCTGTGGGTGTGCTCGCTGTTCGGGCACCCCGACCTGCGGCTGATGGACGGGGGCCGGGCCAAGTGGATCGCCGAGGGCCGCCCGGTCAGCAAGGAGACGCCGGACCGCAAGCGGACCGACTACCCCGTCGTGGACCGCGACGACACGCAGATCCGGGCGTTCCGTGAGGACGTGCTCGCGCATCTGGGCAAGCCGCTGATCGACGTGCGCTCGCCGGGCGAGTACACCGGCGAGCTGCTGCACATGCCCGACTATCCGCAGGAAGGCGCCGTGCGCGGCGGCCACATCCCCGGCGCGCGCAACGTCCCGTGGGCACGGGCGGCCGCCGACGACGCCACCTTCCGCACCCGCGCGGAACTGGAGGCCATCTACCGCGACGAGGCGGGGGTGCGCCCCGAGGACGACATCGTGGTGTACTGCCGCATCGGCGAGCGCTCCAGCCACACCTGGTTCGTGCTCCAGCACCTGCTCGGCTACCCGCACGTGCGCAACTACGACGGATCGTGGACCGAGTGGGGCAACACCGTCCGGGTCCCGATCACCCGAGGAGACACCCCGTGACCGCCGCCACGCTCAACCCCCGCCTCCAGCAGATCGCCGACGACTTCGCCGCCGTGGGCGGGAAGGACCGGCTGCAATTGCTGCTGGAGTTCTCCGAGGAACTGCCCGGCCTGCCTGACCGCTACGCGCAGCACCACGGACTGCTGGAGCCGGTGCCCGAATGCCAGTCCCCGCTGTTCCTCGCCGTCGAGGTCGCCGGCGACGGCACCGTGCGCCTGTTCTTCGACGCGCCCCGGGAAGCGCCGACGACCCGCGGCTTCGCCGGCATCCTGCACGCCGGGCTGGACGGGATGCCCGCGGAGGAGGTGCTGGCCACTCCCGCGGAGTTCATCGGGAAGCTGGGGTTGCAGGACCTGGTCAGCCCGCTCCGGCTGCGCGGCATGGCCGCGATGCTGGCCAGGATCAAGCGCCAGGTCAGCGAGAAGCGAGCCGGCTAGCGGCCGGCACGGCGGCCTAGCGCGCCGGCCTGTCCAGCCCTTGCCGGCCGTCACCGGGTCCGCGAGGCGAGGGCACCGGGTCCGCGAGGCGAGACGGCCCGGCAGCGGGCCGGGGCCGGGCATGGTGCCGGCGATCGCGAGCCGGGCCGGCGACGGCGCTCGAACCGCGGTGGACCGCGATCGCCGACGGCTCGCCCGCCCTACTCATCCGCGGGCCTCAGGCGCTTCCTGGCCTCCTCGTACAGGTCCGCAGGCAGCGGTCCCTTCCCGGCGACGGCGATGTTGCCCTGCAGGTGGGCGATGCTGGAGGTGCCCACGATCGTGCTCGACAGGTCCGGGTGGCTGAGCGTGAAGCGGAGCATGAACTCCATCCCGCTCATCCCGCTCTCGGCGAGCAGTTCCTCGATCCCGGAGGCCTCCCAGTTCCGCCTGCCCACCCCGGCAGGCTGGCTGAGCGGGCCGGTCCGCCAGTTCTTCTCCGCCGACGCCGCCCCGCGGGCCGCGCCGCCGCGGATGAGCGTGCCCGCGCCCGCGTCCGCGGCCCGCGTGATGAGGTCCTCGTGCTCGCGCTGCACCGCCGAGTAGGGGATCTGGAAGACGTCGAAGACGTCCATGGCGATGTGTTCGGGCAGGTGCGGGAGGATGCCGGACATCCCGATGAAGCGGACCTTGCCTTCTTGCCGGAGTTCCTGGAGGGTCTCGACGGTGCGGTTGTCCCTCAGCTCCGCCACGCCCGGCGACATGTGCACCTGCACCAGGTCAAGGTGGCCGGTGCCGAGCCGGCGCAGGCTCTGCTCGACGTTCGCACGGACGTTGCGCGGGCTGTAGTCGTGCGGGTAGGGCGGGGAAACGCCGGCTGGCGGCTCAAGCGGGCAGCCGCACTTCGACGCCAGGAAGAACTCGCCGCGCCGGTGCCCGATGTAGCGGCCGATGAGCTCCTCGCTCCTGCCGTAGTCCGGGGACGTGTCGATCAGGTTGATCCCGCCGTCGAGCACGGCGTTCAGCAGGCGTCCCGCGTCCTCATCGCCGATCTCAGGTCCCCGGGGCGCCCCTCTCAGCTCCATGGCGCCGTAGCCGAGGATGGTCACGTCGGCGCCGGTGCGCCCCAGGGTCCGTGTCGTGATCGCCATGAGGCCACGCTATCGCGGACGGGCCATAACGGGTGATAGCGGACCCTCCCCTGACGATGCGGCAGATCTGCCCCGTTCGAGATCGCGCGGGCCGGGGTCCGCGGCGCTCGCCGCCTCGCGGCGGCTCGCTGAACTGGCGTGGCCCGCGCCGGGAGCGGCCCGGCCGCAGAGGGCGAGCAGAGCAGAGAGCGAGCAGAGCAGAGGGCGAGCAGAGCAGAGGGCGAGCGGATAGGTGACGTAGCCGGACCGGGTCGCCGGGCTCCTGGCTTCAGTCCGCCTGGCGCTCGTCAGCGATCGGTGTCTTCGAGCGCGCTGGCGTCCGCGGGCACGTCGACCGAGTGCTGCCGGAGCGCGGACAGCGGCACGATCTCCAGCGCCCGCTCGTGCGTCGCCGCGAGCACGACGGGGGCGGCCACCCCGTCCTGGTGCGCGCGCAGCCAGTTCGCGGCGGTCACGCACCACCGGTCGCCCGGCACCAGCCCGGGGAAACGGTACTGCGGCATCGGGGTGGTCAGGTCGTTGCCGATGCGCCGCTGGTGCTCCAGGAACTCCTGGGTCACCACCGCGCAGATCGTGTGGCTGCCCAGGTCTTCGGGCCCCGTGTTGCAGCAGCCATCCCGGTAGAAACCGGTCAGCGGATCAGTGCCGCACGGTTCGAGTTCGCCGCCGAGTACGTTACGGTCACCCACCACAGCAGTATCGGTAGCACGGGTCACCATCCGCAAGTCTCAGCAAGCGGTCATCGGCTCCCGGCACACGCAATTCACATGCTGGCGGTCATCACCGCGAGCACGAAGGTGCCGATCGCCGCGAAGCCGTGGGCGACGGGAACGAGCACCGCCGGGTTGGGCCGGATGGGGCGGTGCCCCCCTGCGGAGTGCGAATCCTCGAGCAACCGCTCGATCATCTCATCGGTGATGCCGAAGGCCGGCGGCTCCGCCGCCGCGGCGGGGGTGTCGGGAACGACGACGGCCGGCTCATCCCACGGCGCGTGCGACCGCCGCTCGCCCGGCTTACGGGCTGGGTACGGCGTCCAGAGCGTCACCGTGCTCAGCCCGAGTCCCACGGCCACCACCAGCAGCCCGACCGCGGTCCAGGCCAGCGCCCGCGCGCCGGCCGCCATGTAGCAGATCCATGCGAGCAAGCCGGTGATGGCCAGGCCGGCGTGGCCGAAGATCAGCTGCGGGGGCAGCCCCCCGGGCCGGGCGCGCTCCCGGCGCAGGCCGCCCCGCGCCAGCCAGGTGCGCAGCATGTAGGCGCCCAGGCTCGCGGTCAGCAGCCAGCTGATGAGCGTTGCGAACCGCATGGCATCTCCCGGGCCGCCAGGCATTCCGGAACGTCCGACTTGCCCGAAGTGAAAGGCGGGTGAAGCGACGTTATCAGACCAGGATAGGCCTCCCTTGATAGTCCAGTCTTACCTAGATTACACTGGACTAGTGTCGTACATCGAGATCCTGATCCTCCGGTACCTCCGTCGCCCGGCGCACGGCTACGAGCTGCGTAAACGGGTGGAGCACACGACCGGGATCCGGCTGAACAACAACTCGCTCTACCCGGCGCTGCGCCGCTTCGAGGAGGCGGGAGCGGTCACCCGTACCGAGGAACCGCAGGAGGGGCGGCCGCCGAGGTCCGTCTACGCGCTCACCCCGCTCGGCCGCGAGATGCTGCACGACATGCTCGCCGACCTGCCGCCCGAGCAGGCCGGCGACGATGGCGAGTTCATGGCCCGGCTCGGCCAGTTCAGCCTGCTCCGCCCCGCCGAGCGCCGGGCCGTCCTCGACGCCCGCGACCGGGCACTGCGGGCGCGGCTCGCCCGCTTGGCCGAGATGCACGCGCTGGCCGCCGGCGACCGGTGGGCGGCGGCGGTGACCGGCGAGCTCATGCGCCGCGACGAGCGGGAGCTCGCCTGGCTGGCCGAGCTGCGGACGATGGCGGCCCGGCCGTGACGATCACGCTGCCGGGGCAGCGCGGGGCCCGCGCCGCCGCGCAGTACGCGCTGCTGGCCGGGCCGCTGCTGTCCATGCTGGACTCCAGCGTGGTCAACGTGGCGGCCGAGCCGGTCGCGCGGGCGCTGCACGCCTCGCTGGAGACGGTGCAGTGGACGGTCAGCGGGTATCTGCTCACGCTCGGCACGGGGCTGGCCGGCACCGCCTGGATGGCACGCCGGTACGGGACGCTCCCGGTCTACCGGGCCAGCCTGGCCGCGTTCACCGTCGCGTCCGCGCTGTGCGCCCTCTCCCCCGGCGTCGCGGCGCTGATCGGGTTCCGCGCTCTCCAGGGGCTGGCGGCCGCGCCCATGGTGCCGCTGGCGATGTCGATGCTGCTCGGCAAGTCCGGCCGCGCGCGGTCCATGTCGCCGGTCGCCGGGATCTTGCTGTTCGCCGCGCCGGCGTTCGGGCCGACGGTAGGCGGCGCGCTGATCGGGGCGGCCGGCTGGCGGCTGATCTTCGCGGTCAACGTGCCGTTCGGGCTGTTCGGCTGCTGGGCGGCCATGCGGTTGCCCGCGGGAGCCGCCCCGGTCCGTTCGGAGCAAAGAGCTGAATTCGATTTTTACGGACTGGCCATGCTCGCCGCCGGAATAACGCTCGTGCTGCTGGGGACGAGCCAGGCCGGGACGGACGGGTGGGGCGCGCCGGCATGCTGGGGGCCGCTCGGGGCGGGCGCGGCGCTGCTGGCGGCGTACGGGCGGTGGGCCGCCGGGCGGCCGCAGCCAGCGCTGGACCTGTCGGTGGCGCGGCGGCCGGCCGCGGCGCTGTCCATGGGGCTGTGCGCGCTCGCCTCGGTCGTGACGTGGGCAGCGGTGTTCCTGCTTCCGGTGTTCGTGCAGGCGGTGCAGGGACGTTCAGCACTGGCGGCCGGGGCGGCGATGGCACCGCAGGGAGTGATCACCGGGCTCTCCACGGCGCTGGGACCGCGGGTGCTGGCCCGGTTCACGGTCCGGGCGACCGTGTGCCTGGGGTTCGCCGTGCTCGGCCTGGCCAGCCTGGGGCTGCTGCTGGTCGGGGCGGGGACGCCGCTCTGGCTGATCGCGATGATCCTGGCGGTGCGCTCGGTCTCGATCGGCCTGGTGATCACTCCGCTGCTGGCGGCCCTGACCGGTCCGCTGCCGCCAGAGCGCATGGGGGACGCGAGCACGCTGTTCAACGTGGTGCAGCGGATCGCCGGCTCGTTCGGGATCGGGCTGCTGGCGTCCCTGTATGCCATGCTGGCGCGGTCCGGCGGCGGGCCGGTCGCCGCGCTGCACGTGACGGGCGTCGTGATCACCTGTGTCGCGGGACTCGGCGCGGCGGCCGCGGCCGCGCTGCCCGCGGCGCGGAACGTCTCCGTCCTGGAGGGCGGGTGAACCGCGGGGCGGGCAGGGCGCGGCGCTCAGGCGAAGGTGGGCAGCAGGTCGCCGGTGAGCTTGGCCTGCGGCAGCAGGGTGTTGTCGACGACCTTGGCCTCCAGCGGGTAGGTGGTGCCCTTCTGCCACTGGATGCCGACCGGGGGGGTGATCACCACCCCGGGGGCGGGGTT